>JBJFCH010000001.1:0-30865 GCA_051888835.1 Oliverpabstia sp.
AATTCAAGGGTTTCCAGGTATCTTTCCTTTGTATCAACACTATTGTCTCACAATGAACTGTCTGACTGAACTGATCCACGCACACAGCTTTGACCACCCGGTATCCGTTCGCCAAAAACACCTCCAGATCCCGTGCCAGACTGGTGGGCTTACAGGATATATAAACCAGATTCTCCACACCATACTGGATGATTTTGGGAAGTGCTTTCGGATGGATACCATCCCGGGGTGGATCCAGCACGATATAATCCGGTTTTTCCTGAATCTCGTCCAGCACTTTCAGCACATCACCGGCAATAAACTTACAGTTATTGATCCCGTTTCGTTTTGCGTTTTGCCGTGCGGCTTCCACCGCCTCCTCCACGATCTCCACACCGATCACTTTCTTTGCCACAGAAGCTAATATCTGGGAAATGGTTCCCGTTCCGCTGTAAAGATCAAAAACAGTCATATCCTTTGTGTCACCGATGTATTCTCTCGCAGTTGAATACAGTACCTCTGCTCCCAGAGAATTTGGCTGGAAAAAGGAAAATGGTGTAATCTTAAACTTCAGTCCCAGAATTTCTTCGTAAAAAAAGTCCTGACCATACAGAATCCGAGTCTCATCGCTCTGCACCATGTCTGCCAGAGAATCATTCAGAATATGAAGAATTCCCACAATCTTTCCTTCTAATGGAAGCTGTAAAAGGCGCTCCACAAGTTCTGTCAGATCCGGCTCCAACTGTGTGGTGGTGACAAGATTTACAAGAATTTCTCCGGTGGTATTGCCCCGGCGAAGAAGAAGATGTCTCAGATATCCGGTATGCTGCATTTTATGATAGTAAGTAAATCCCTGCTCCCGACAGTATTCCAGTACACAATTTAAAATTTTTGTCAGATCCTCATGTACCAGCTTACAATCCACCGCATCCAAAACATCATAGGTACTTCCTTTTTTATGTAAACCAAGAGTCAGAGGCCCACCCTTTTCAGCATCTCCAAATGAGAATTCCATCTTATTCCGATAAGCAAACTCCATGGGACTTCCTTTGATTCCTTCAAACAAATAGTCCGGATTCCCCTCCACATCTACCTGTCCGCCTCTTTTTATGGCATCATCCAAAAGCTCCCTGATCTGGCTTTTTTTCATATCAAGCTGTGCCTTATAATCCATGGTCTGGTACATACAGCCGCCGCACTGAGGAAATATAGCGCATACCGGCTCTCTGGTCTCAAGAGGTGACCTTTCCAGAACCTCCAGAAGTCTTCCCTCTACCCTTCCGCTTCTTTTTTTATTGATCATAAAACGGATTTTCTGACCAGGCATTCCATTTTTTACCGTAACAGTCTGACCATCAATCATTACCCTTCCTTTATTCGGAAAATCTACTTTTTCAATAATGCCTTCGTAAATCTCGCCTTTTTTCACATTTAATACCTCTACATCTGTTATTTACTAAAACTTTATATGTTAAAGAAAGCTCCGGGGTTTCCTCCGAAGCTTTTCTTTCTCTTTTTAGTTTTCTTCTCCGTCTTCATCCTCAAAATAATCATCGAAATCATCATCAAAATCGTCTTCGAAATCTTCCAGATAATCCGGTGTGAAGAAACGATATACTGCATATGCAATACCGGCAACTGCTGCAACCGCACCGATCACTGCTAATACCCAAAGAATGGTACTTTTACATTTTTCTTCTTCTTTTTCCTTTTTCTGCAGTAAAGCCAACAATTCATCAATTTTATTCATATCGAACACCGTCCTCTCATAAAACTATAGATATTATACCACTATCTATATGATTTTACCACAAAAATGTGGTTTTTATATTTTTTTTAACTTTGCGAAAGAGGCAAACATTTTTTTCACCCCGACTTTTTCAAAATCTACAGTGACCTCATAATCCTTTCCGCCATCGGTGATGGCAGTGACTGTACCATTACCAAACTTAATATGCCGGACCGTATCTCCCACACCATAATCCAGTCCTTCTGATTTTTTCACTTCAAATTTCTTCGGAGAAAATACATTTGTCTGATACGTCTGGCGCAGTCGGGCATAGCTGTCTTTTTTTTCAGGAATCCGCCCTGTCCTCATATCTTGCGATCCTGTCTCTCGTCCCAGTTCTACGAGCTCCCTGGGAATTTCCCGGACAAATCTGGAAACTTTATTATACTGGGTTTCACCGCGGATCATCCGCTGCTGAGCAGCAGTCATTGTCAGATTCTTCATAGCACGGGTGATTCCCACGTAACAAAGCCGCCTTTCTTCCTCAAGCTCTTCCGGTCCATCTGCCACGATCGTCATATAACTGGGAAAGATTCCATCCTCCATACCCGCCAGATATACATTTGGAAATTCCAGCCCCTTAGCACTGTGAAGTGTCATCAACAGTACCTTATTGTCACTTTCATCTAAAGAATCAATATCTGCGATCAGCGCGATTTCCTCAAGAAATTCACTTAACGAAGAATGTTCACTGGTTTCTTCATAAGAAACAGCTTTGGAAATCAATTCATCAATGTTTTCAATTCGCGACCTTGCCTCTTCTGTATTCTCCGCTTCCAGCTCCTCAACATATCCGGTTTCTTCAATAATCTTCTGAAGAAGCTCCGGTACAGACAGATAATCCACCTGACTTCTGAACTTTTGAATAAAGTCCACAAATCCTTTGATTTTTACTGCTGCCCGGTTCAGAGACGGTATCTGATTCGCCTGCTTTAGCGCATCATAAAAACTGATTTCATTTTCCAGGGCATATACCTGTACTTTTGTCAGTGTAGTGGCACCAATTCCCCTCTTCGGAACATTGATGATTCTCTGCACCGCCACATCATCTCTTGCATTGTCAATCGTCTTCAGGTAAGCCAGCAGGTCTTTGATTTCCTTTCTGGCATAGAAGTTAACGCCTCCCACCATTTTATAGGGAATATTTGCCATCAGAAATTTTTCCTCAAAAAGACGGGACTGCGCATTGGTACGATATAAAACCGCACAATCTCTATACTCATATTCTCCTTTCCGCACTTTTCCGGCGATATCCCCTGCAACAAACTCTGCCTCCTCAAATCCGGTTAAAAACTGACGGAAATGCAAAGGCTGCCCTTCTTCATTAGCCGTCCACAAAGTTTTATCTTTTCTTCCCACATTATTATGGATCACTTCATTGGCCGCATTCAGAATATTCTGTGTGGAACGATAATTTTGTTCCAGCTTAATGACCTTTGCCTCCGGAAATACTTTTTCATATCCAAGGATATTGCCGATGTTGGCCCCACGAAACTTATAGATCGACTGGTCATCGTCTCCAACCACGCAAAGATTCTTATATTTGGATGCCAGGAGACTTACAAACTTAAACTGTGCGGTGTTCGTATCCTGATATTCATCTACCATAATATAACGAAGCCTGTCCTGATAACTTTCCAGCACATCCGGACAATTCTGAAACAGTTCTACGGTTTTTACGATCAGGTCATCAAAATCCAGTGCGTTGTTCTGTCGAAGCTGCTTTTGATAGGCTTCATAAACTCTTGCTATTGTCTGTACCCTCCAATCTGACGCAGTGGATGCATTCAGCCGATACTCTTCAGGCGAAATCAATTCATCTTTAGCCGATGAAATCGCTGCCATCAATGCCCGTTCCTTATAAAACTTGGTATCAATATTCAGACGTTTGCAGATATCTTTGATCACTGTCTTTTGATCATCTGTATCATAAATCGTAAAATTATTATCAAACCCCAGTCTGTCAATAAATCTTCGGAGAATCCGGACACAACTGGAGTGGAAGGTGCTGACCCAGATACTCTCCGATCCAAATCCCACAATTTTATCCACTCGTTCTCTCATCTCCTGAGCTGCTTTATTCGTAAATGTGATTGCCATGATATTCCACGGATTTACTCCTTTTTCTTCAATCAAATAGGCAATTCTGTGCGTGAGAACCCTGGTCTTTCCTGAACCGGCTCCGGCCAGGATCAGCACAGGTCCTTCCGTATGATAAACAGCCTCCTGCTGCATGGAATTCAAACTATCGTACTTACTCATATAATCCTCTCCGTCTGTTTTTTCGTACATGTGTTCATAATAGCATGGGATAACATGCAAGTCAACGTTTCCTTTTCCCCGATCTGCCGGTTCCTTCAATGTTATATGTATACAAATGCCTTTTAGCGTGATATTAAAAAAAGATTTACAAATAGTATTAAAAACTATATAATAGAGATAATGAGGTGATATAATGACTATTGATAGCAATGATATGTTAAACAGTATATTGAGCAGCCTTTCCCGCATTGACTATATTAAGCCGGGAGATATTCCGAATATTCCTTTATATATGGATCAGGTTACTACCTTTATGGATGCGCAGCTTTCTGCTTCCAAGCGATACGAGAGTGATAAGATTCTGACGAAAACTATGATCAACAACTACGCCAAGAATGATCTGCTCCCTCCCCCCACGAAAAAGAAGTATTCGAAAGAACATTTACTGCTGCTTGTATTTATTTATTATTTTAAAAATATTCTTACAATCACAGATATACAGGCTCTCCTGAAACCTATTACTGAAAAGTATTTTCCGGGATCTGACAGTCTGACATTGGAAGATATTTATAATGAAGTATTCCGGTTGGAAAAATCTCAGATTGATGTTCTAAAAGAAGACATCAGTAACCGATATCAGCTATCCCGTGAGACTTTTTCCGATGCACCGGAAGAAGATCAGGAATTCTTAAAAACTTTTTCTTTTATCTGTCTTCTGAGTTTTGATGTATATGTAAAGAAGCAGATTATTGAAAAACTGATCGATCAGATGAATCCACCGAAAAAATAAGTTAAAAAGAAACAGATCATTTTACACGACCTGTTTCTTTTTTCTATCCTGTTTCTTTTTGTAAAGTCGCTATTCTTTATCTTCCAGTCTGTTAAACACCATCTCATATCCGTCATTTCCATAGGTCAGAGAACGATTGACACGACTGATCGTTGCAGTTGAAGCGCCTGTCTTTTCTGAAATTTCCAGATATGTTTTTTTCTGTCTCAGCATCCTGGCCACTTCAAATCTCTGAGAAAGGGACATGAGTTCATTGATCGTGCATACATCCTCAAAAAATGTATAACACTCCTCTTTATCCTTTAAACTCAAAATTGCTTCAAATAAATGATCTACAGCCTCTGTATGAATTTTCTTGCTCATAATCTTCTCCTTTTGCACCCCATATTTCCAAATGCATTTTTCACAGGATGGTTTTATAAATCCCTGCACTTTCATTCGGTTATATGTTACAATTTTAACACATTAAAATAGAAAAGCAAGTTATTTATAAAACTTTAAGTGTATTTATTTTTACTTAATTTGTGCTTTCCTGACATAAATCCCTATCTTCCAGATTCATCAAAGTCTCTTCCCATACATTTTTATTACTTTTCCAAATATGTTCCCACTGTCCGGGTGAAACCGGAGACTCTCCCCAGCCTGTCTCAATGGTCAGGCTGGGGATTCCCAATTCACAGATTGCCCAATCCTTATATCCTGCCGGGTCAAGATTTTCATTGTTTTCCTCCAGCATATACCCAGTAACTTGCGAAATTCTTCTTCCAAAAGCCAAGTTATCCTTGTATAATTCCCCTGTCTGTCCAAAATACCAGTAAATCACATTTCCCTGTGTATGATAACTTATCGTTCTGCAAAATTGCTCTTTTCTGGTAAGGGCCGCCAGTACCGCCGATTCTCGCTCGCATTCCGGATGGATTCCTTTAAAGAAGGCTGATGCCGGGTGTCCAACCGGATCCTGGTACCGTTTCCACCCGGCATCAAAATTTCTGTTCAGATCCACACCGTTTCCATTTGCCTTCCAATGAGTAAAATATTGTCTCCCCGTGCTCTCCCCTTCTATCCTGGCTATTTCTTTTACTTGCCTTATCACACGCTCAGTTTGAATTCCTTTTATCCCCATTTGGCTGATCGACACTCCATCCGGATTTACCATCGGTATCACATAAACTGTTGCTATTTCCAGTAACTTGTCATATTTTATATGTCGATAGCTTTCTCCGTTTTCCATGTGTCTCAAAAACGTCTCCGCCTGCTTCATCACCAAACGGCTGGTAATATGCTCTCTCCCATGGATACTTCCATGGACAAGAATTTTTCTTTTCGCATCCGGATTGCCGATTATGGCATACCATACCTGACGGCCATCTATAGTCTCCGTAAGAGTGTCATATCTAATTCGCTTTGGATATCTTCTTTTAATCACATTCAGATCACTCATCATATTTTCATATGTATAGCATAAATTATTCTGATCAATGAACATTTTTCTCTCCCATTCTTTTTTCTTATATATTTACCATATGTACAAAACCTTGAAATCATTTCTTTCCAATGTTATGATAAGAGAAAAGTCAAGGATGGAAACACATTATGAAATGGCTGGAAAAGCCTTATCACTCTCTGGATTATATGCTCAGAGAACGATTCGGGGAGAAAGTATACAAACTTACCTTAAACGGCGGTATGACATGTCCCAACAGGGATGGAAAAATCGGCACAAGGGGCTGCATTTTCTGCAGTGCGGGAGGATCCGGCGATTTTGCCGGTGATGCCTGTGAAAGTATCACAGCGCAGATTGAACATCAGAAAGCGCTGATACAGTCCAAACGCCCTGTTGCCAAGTTTATTGCTTATTTTCAGGCATACACCAACACGTATGCTCCCACAGAATATTTACGCAAAATTTTTACAGAAGCAATCTCCTGCCCTGATGTAGTCGCGATCAGCATTGGTACACGTCCGGATTGTCTTGGAGAAGAGGTTCTCGATCTTCTTTCCGAACTTAACCTTCAAAAACCTGTATGGGTCGAACTGGGGCTGCAGACCATTCACGAAAATACCGCACGCTATATCCGCAGAGGATACCCTCTCAGTTGTTTTGAAGAAGCCGTCAGACAGCTGCGGCTTCGTAACCTGGAAGTTATCGTCCACACAATCCTTGGTCTTCCGGGCGAAAGCAAAAGGCAGATTCTGAAGACAATCACTTACCTGAACACGCAGCCGATTCAGGGAGTCAAGATGCAACTTCTTCATGTTCTGAAAAATACAGATCTGGCAGAAGATTATCTGGCAGGAAAATTTGAGATTCTATCTCAGGATGAATATCTGGATCTTGTCATTGCCTGTCTGGAACATCTTTCACCGGATATTGTTGTTCACCGTGTCACCGGTGACGGTCCGAAAGATCTGTTGATTGCTCCTTTGTGGAGCGGTGCAAAACGCACAGTTCTCAATGAACTTCATCACCGAATGAAGATACGCAATACATGGCAGGGAAAATACGAGAAGGAGGACATTCCCTATGATTGAAAAATCTTCTACTCTTTACAAAATTATCATTTTATATATGCTGGAAAAAGTTAACTTTCCGTTGTCCAACAACCAGATTACTAACTTTTTCCTTGATCATGGATACACGAGTTACTTCCATGTACAGCAGACCATTCATGAACTTCTGGAAAGCAAACTGATGGAAGAAAAAAAGCAGGGTACCAGCACCTGTTATCAAACAACAGAAGAAGGTCGAACTACTCTATCTTATTTCGAAAAAAAGATTTCGGATGAGATCCGTGGAGAAATTAATACGTATCTGAAAGAAAATGATTATGAAATGCGGAATGAGAATTCCATCAAAGCTGAATACTATCGCACACCGGAACAGGAATATGTTGTACAGTGCCAGGTTCGTGAAAAGAAAACAATTCTGATCAATCTGGAGCTTACAGTTCCCACAGAAGATATCGCAAAATCCTTCTGCAGCCACTGGACCAAAAAGAATCAGGAAATATATGCGTATCTTATGGAGACACTTTCCTGATAACTGCATACCATAAGAAAAACAAATGAAAGAATACGGTTTGCTTAAGTATCAGATTATTCTCCTGCAGCAGACCATATTCTTTCATTCACTACATATTTTTCTCGTCAAAACGCTCGCTGAATTTTCTACTCACGATTCCTGAGTCTTTCAATTCTCTCTCCCGCCTGTTTTTCATATCCGATATCCGTAGGACAGTAAAATCTTTCCCCTTCTATCTCCGTGGGAAGATATTGCTGCTTCACATAATGCTCAGGATAATCATGTGCATATTTGTATCCCACTCCGTGTCCAAGTTTGGCTGATCCTTTATAATGTGCATCCTGCAAATGCGGAGGAACTGTAGTTTTCTGGTTTTTCACTGATGCCATAGCAGCACCAATCGAAAGACAGGACGCATTGCTTTTCGGTGCACAGGCAATATAATTCACTGCCTCTGCCAAAATGATCTGTGCTTCAGGCATACCGACTCTCTCAACAGCCTGGGCAGCCGCGGAAGCAACCACCAGAGCCTGAGGATCTGCCATTCCTACATCCTCAGCGGCACTGATCATTATCCTTCTGGATATGAACTTGATATCCTCCCCGGCATACAGCATCTTTGCCAGATAGTAAACGGCAGCATCCGGATCTGAACCTCGCATGCTCTTGATAAAAGCCGATATGGTATCATAATGCTGATCACCCGACTTGTCATAGCGAACTACCCGCTTCTGAATACACTCAGAAGCCGTATCCAGATCGATATGGATCTTTCCGTCCGAACTGCGCTCCGTCGTCAAAACCCCCAGTTCTACCGCATTAAGCGCTGCTCTGGCGTCACCTCCGGAGATATCTGCAAGAAATTCCAGTGCATCCGATGAGATCACCGCATTATAACTTCCCAGCCCTTTCTTTTCATCCGTCACCGCACGCATCAGAAGTTTTTTGATATCCTCCTTTTCCAGAGGCTTTAATTCGAAAATAATAGAACGGGATAGCAAGGCACCATTAACTTCAAAGTATGGGTTTTCTGTGGTTGCACCAATCAACACCAACGTTCCATCTTCTACAAAAGGCAAAAGATAATCCTGCTGCCCTTTATTGAAGCGATGAATTTCATCTACAAAAAGAATGGTTTTTTTTCCATACATTCCCAGTCGCTGCTGTGCTTCTTTGACCACTTCTTCCATATCTTTTTTACCTGCAGTAGTCGCATTTAGCTGAGTAAAATTTGCACTGGTTGTATGGGCAATCACCTTGGCAAGTGTTGTTTTCCCTGTTCCCGGCGGTCCATAGAAAATGACCGATCCCAGTTTATCAGCTTTGATTGCCCGATATAGCAGTTTATCTTTACCGATAATATGCTCCTGTCCTACCACCTCTTCCAGTGTGGTTGGCCGCATCCGTGAAGCCAGGGGTGATTCATTTTCCAGAGTAGTTTCTTTCATATAATCAAATAAATCCATCCGTAATATCTCCTGTAAATAACAAACCTGTGTTCTCCTGTCATTGTAGCAAAGAATCTTATCTCAATCAATAATCATTTTGTCAGCTGTCACAAACTGAAAACCTTCCTTTTTCAAATTATCAACAATCTGAAATGCAGCCTCCACTGATGTGGCATATCCATCATGCATCAATATAATATCCCCATCTTCTACCTGCGCCAATACCTTTTGCACAATTTGATCCGTATTTTTCAGTTTCCAGTCCAAGGAATCCACACTCCAGAATACAGGTATCATATCAATTCCACAGTCCAGTTTGGTATCCCATTCTCCATATGGAGGACGAACATACATAGGATAAATTCCTGTATACTCATAGATCAGATTATTCGTCTTCACAATTTCCTGACATGCCTTGCTCTGAGAAAGCTTATTTAGCTGAACGTGATGATAAGAATGATTGCCCAGCAGATGACCATCCTGCGCCAACTGTTTTACCGCCTCTTCATTTCCTTCCATATTTTCACCCAATAGAAAAAAAGTGGCCTTCACACCTCTTTCTTTAAGTCCTTCAGATAATGTGATCGTATATTCACTGGGACCATCATCAAAAGTAAGTGCAAGTTGCGGCATTTCATCAAAACATTCCACCGAAGCCTCCAAATCTGTCTGATCTGTTTTTTTATTCACCCCACTCACATATACTACGCATAATAGAATTCCAAATACGCCCATGGCTGCTCGTTCCACCCAACAATTGAGACACTTTAATTTTGCCACTTCAGCCCTGCCTGATATTTATTGCAGTCTCTAAAACTGCTTTCATTACTAATATGTATGAAAAATTCTGCAATCTTATAATAAAAAAATCCTGCTTTACATTTTCCTATGAAAGAAAAAACTCCGGAAAGATCATCTTTCCGGAGCCATATAATCAAATAAATTAAGCCAGTTTGCTCTTTGCCAACTCAGCGAGTGTAGCAAAGCCTTCTGCATCATTGATAGCCATATCAGCCAGAACTTTTCTGTTCAGTTCAACACCGGCCAGTTTCAGTCCATACATAAATTTGCTGTAGGACAGACCATTCATTCTTGCTGCTGCGTTGATACGAGCGATCCACAGCTGTCTAAACTGACGTTTTTTCTGTTTTCTTCCTGCATAGGAACTTGTCAGGGCACGCATAACAGACTGTTTTGCAACTCTGTACTGTTTGGATCTTGCTCCTCTGTAGCCTTTAGCCAGTTTCAGAACTCTATTATGTTTTTTCTTTGCATTTAATCCGCCTTTAATTCTTGCCATTTCTTATTTTCCTCCTTCAAACTCGATCTTATAAATAAGGTAAGATTTTCTTCATGTTCTTAACATTTGTCTGATCCAGCACTGCTGCTTTACGAAGATTTCTCTTTCTCTTCTGAGTTTTCTTTGTTAAGATATGGCTTTTATAAGCTTTATTTCTTACGATTTTACCTGTACCTGTAGTTTTGAAACGTTTAGCAGCTGCTCTGCTTGTTTTAATTTTTGGCATTTTATATTCCTCCTTAATTTACCTGGTATTCTATTTTAACGTTTTTCAGTTAAAAACATAGTCATACTTCTGCCTTCCACTTTTGGCGCTTTCTCAACAACCGCAACGTCAGACAGCTTTTCTGCAAATTCATCCAGAATGTACTTACTGCTCTGCATATGAGCCATTTCTCTTCCGCGGAAACGCAGTGTTACTTTTACTTTATCTCCCTTGGAAATGAATTTCCTTGCAGCAGCGACTTTTGTATTCAAGTCATTGGTATCAATATTGGGAGACAACCGGACTTCTTTTACATCAATGATTCTCTGTTTCTTTCTGGCCTCTTTTTCTTTTCTGGCCATCTCATATCTGTATTTTCCATAATCGATGATCTTACATACAGGCGGCTTTGCCGTAGGTGCGATCTTTACCAGATCCAATCCTGCTTCCTGCGCACGTTTATACGCATCTCTCGCAGACATAATTCCCAACTGTTCCCCATTCTCGCCGATCAGACGCACCTCTCTGTCTCTGATCTGCTCGTTAATCATTAACTCGCTAATAGTAGTACACCTCCATCAAAAAAAGCAGATAGACAGACTATCCGCTTCAAAATCATACGATACTTTTATCGTTCTTATTAACCATAGTCACTCAATTGTGCTAAGGTGAGAGCGGATACTCTTCTTTGTTTTTCATACCTGTATAAAATATCATACCTTTGGGGTGATGTCAAGCGATTTTTGTTTTTATTTTCGTTATAATTTCTTCTTAATTATTTACGATTTCATTAATCTTCTTTTGACACAACTTGTATATCTTAAAAAATCTGCTATAATAGAAAAAGCATGCAGCCACTGATATTTTCATATAATCTGAAGCTGCAATCAGTAACATATTTTTATAAAATATGTAAAAAGGAGAAACCATTATGAAAATGAAATCTATTCTTTCTATTATAACAATCTGTACACTGCTGATATCTTTCACCGGCTGCAGTACAAAAGATACCGCCAAAGAACCGGAACCAGAGAAATCCGAAAACCAAACAGATGAATTTAATGCAACAGACTATGCTTCTGCTTATCTGAATTGCTATTATAAAGGTGATGTCACAGCCTATTCACAACTTTCCGGAGAGTCCGAGGATACTTTACTTACATCCTATAATGATTATATCTCCTCACAGTTGCCATCCTTCCTCGAACAAACACAGGATACTCCCGGGACTGAACTTGTGTCCCCCCAACTATATCAGGATTACACTGATTTATGGAAAAATATATTTGACAGCACCAAATATCAGGTGATAAATGCAGAACAAACCGATGATTATTATACCATAACAGTGGAAACTCAGCAAATGGAGCTTTATACTAGAATGCAGGAAATTATACCTGATAAAATAGAGCAGTTCTACGAAACAAATGCTTTCGAATCTGATAATGAAACTACAGATGACCCATATCAACAGATGATGCTTGATACTTATCAGGACGCACTGCAGCAGATTACTTACGCTGAGCCAAAAACAGCTGCTGTCTCTCTTGTCAAAACGGGACAGGATACCTGGGAGATTCCACAGACAGATCTGGACACGCTGAACTCTATGTTAATTGATCTGGATGTTGCTGAGAATGGTTTTCTGGATGCTGATCCGGAAAATCTTCAAACAGAAGCCACCCCGAATCAGGACTATCCGGAAAATCTCGATCAGGTTCCCTCCTATCAGGTTGGGGAATCTATTACACTCCGCCAGGATAATAAGGATATGGCTACCTTCTGTATCAACAGCGTGGAAGTGACCGATGAACGGAGTGATTTTGATTCTTCTAATCCGGAAAAAGTAATCGTAATCAATTATACTTATCAGAACATCGGATATGAGGATCCCATTCTTTATGATCAGATGAGCTTTCAGGTTCTGGACGGCAAGACGGTTTGCTCTCCATATTATATCGAAAATCTCATACCAGCAGATATTGCCTCTAAGGATGGCGATCCGGTAACTGCTTCCCTTTCCTATCAGGTGAGTGGCTCCTGTCAGGAAGTTATCATCTATGTAAATGGAGTGCAGATTGTTTTTCCATTCCAGGTGAAAGCTGATCTTTCATGATAATATTTCCATTTTGCAATAAAAAGAGGTGCTGCAGGCACCTCTTTTCATTTTATTTACATTGAAATGTGCTGCAGCAGGTCTCTTTACTGGTACCTGCGGAAGCTCCGGTAATATCAATCGCGCCGGCATGACAACATTTGTCTTCATTAAACTTACAGGTGCATGCGGTACATCCTACCTCGATCGTAGAACAGCCACAACCGGTATCGTTGGCATAATTCCCTTCTGAGCGTTCCCGAAAGCTTCCACATGCTGTCTCGTCCATGGACTGTGCATGATCACCCTGAACCTGGATATCACCTTTCGAACAAAGCTGTTCTTTATTATATACACATTTTACCGCTGTACATTTTAATGCTGGCATTACACATACCTCCTTTATTGAATTTCTCAGTTAGTATGTGAGAAAAAAAAGTTTTTATTCTGAATTTTATTAATTATTTATTTTTGATTGTTCCCAAAGGAGCTACCCTTATTCCGGAAAACGATCTGCTTGTCATTCATTCGGATTCTCGATAAACGGATTAGTCCGGCAGGTTATTCTCATAACTGCCGGACCAACCGTTCTACTGCTTTCTATTATATCTATTATTTTGACATAAAGGTACATTATTTTCCCCCTTTGTCATATTTATTATAATAAAATCTTCCGCAAAACTGAATATATGCACTGTATTTTAACATAATAATCCGAGTAAATATTGATTTTCAGATTTCTCCAACATTTACCCTTGCATTATTTATGATATAATAACACTAATCAATTAGTGCTTCAAAATGCATATACCACTGCACAATAAAAAAAATGATTTTCAGATAGGAGGTTCTCGTATGACCCATTCCCCTGAACATTTATTTGCAGCGCATCATCCGGACAAAACTTTTCTTGCAGAGCAATGTCTTCATTATTATAGTAATGTTATTTCAATCGCCTCTACCGGCGTACAGCCGGGACAGAAAACGGTTTCTTATCAGCACTCACATGAAGATTATGAGTTTCTGATACCTTACGGACCTATCCCTATGCTGATTTTGAAAGGACAAACCTATTACGGAGAAACCGGATATGTATATCCTTCCAATCCTGGCGATGTTCATGGAACGAAACTTCGGGTATCCAATACCCCCTATGATACCATCGTCATCGATAAAGTTTATTTTGAAGATATACGAAAGAATTTGAAGTACGAGGACTGGAACCTCGATGTTAGAATGCCTCTTACGGAAGATATTAAAATCTATGTTCAATATTTCAAAAGAGAATTCAACCGAAAAGAAGCCTGTGATGTCAAAAAACTTCAGGCACTGTCATATCTTCTCGCAGCATCTTTAGCAGAAGCAGGAAGTGCCGATGCCCGTCAGGTAGAACCCTCTTCTTACAGTTACCAAAAAGGAATGTTCCAGATTGCCTCTTACATCAACACACATTACACAGAGCCTCTGACCATTAACATGCTGGCAGATTTGTGTAATATTTCCCCGACATACTTTATTTCTGCTTTCAAAAAAGCAATTGGTGTGTCTCCTCACCAATATCTTTCACGCCTGCGGCTGGCAAATGCGCGGCGGCTTTTGGAGACTACCAATTACTCTGTTCAAGAAATTGCCCTGATGTGCGGCTTTCAAAAACCAAACACTTTTACATCTCTGTTCAAAAGTACTCATGGACTGACGCCTCAGCAATATCGAAAAGCGCAGGCGGAAGATCATGGCAAGACGGAGGAATGACGTCAAAAAGACTGATAGAAGGCCTTTCGGTTCCCATATCAGTCTTTTTCGTTAGAATTATATTTTGTGTCAAAAGCAATTTGCCTTTTATAAACTCTTTTCCAGTTTTTCAATCATTTCATCAATATCTGCTTCCGTGATAACAAGCGGCGGTACCAATCGAAGCACATTCGTGCCTGCAGAAATCACAAGAAGACCATTCTCAATGGCTTTTGTCACCACTTCACCTACCGGCTTTCCTTCCAAAACCAGTCCCTGCATCAGTCCTTTTCCACGCCTTTTGGTTATAAAATCATATTTTCCCACAAGACCATCCAGTTTTTTCTCCAGATATGGGGTAATCTGACGCACATGCTCTACAATATTTTCTTCCTCAAACAAATCAAATACTTTGCTGACAGCTGCGCAGGCAAATGGATTACCTCCATAAGTAGTTCCATGATCTCCCGGAACTAAAGATGCATTTGCCGTCTTTTCATTCAGTACAAACGCACCTACCGGCACACCGCATCCCAATGCTTTTGCACAGGTCATAACATCCGGCATAACACCGTATCCCTGACATGCAAACATGTCTCCGGTTCTGCCCATACCACACTGGATTTCATCCAGGATCAGCAGAATATCTTTCTCATCACAAAGTTCTCTTACCCCTTTGATGAATTCCGGATCTGCCGGATAAATACCGCCTTCTCCCTGCACAGTCTCCATTATAATACCACAGGTTTTATCCGTAATCTGTGCTTTTACACTTTCCAGATCATTAAACTTCGCAAATTTTACCCCGCCGATCAAAGGTTTAAATGGTTCCTGATAATGTGCATTTCCTGTTACGGAAAGGGCACCCAGACTTCTTCCATGAAAAGAATGATCCATGGCGATAATTTCATGATCCGTACATCCGTCTTTCAGATACGCATATTTACGCGCAACCTTAATTGCACCCTCAATTGCCTCTGTACCACTGTTTGTAAAAAACACTTTTGACAGACCGGAAGCTTTCACAAGTTTTTGTGCTGCTTCTATCATAGGAATATTATAATACAGGTTTGATGTGTGGATCACATTATCAATCTGATTTTTCAGTGCCTGACTGTATTTGGGGTTATTGTAACCCAGTGCAAATACAGCAATACCAGCTGCAAAGTCCAGATACTCCTTCCCTTCCACATCATACAGGCGAACTCCCTGTCCTTTCTCCAGAACAATCTGAAACCTGTTGTAAGTATGCAGAATTACCTGTTCTGCCTGATCAATATATTCTTTACTGCATGACATCATAGTCTTTCATCTCATCCTTTCGTAAAATAGCAGTTCCGATACCTTTATTAGTGAAGATTTCAAGAAGCAGACAGTGGGGGATCCTTCCATCCAGAATATGTACACGGGAAACTCCCTGTTCAATTGCATCAATACAATTTTGAAGTTTCGGAATCATACCTCCGCCTACATTTCCATTTGCAATCAGTTCTTTTGCCTCTGCCACAAACAATTTGGAAAGCAGCGTAGACGGATCCTGTGGATCCAGGTATACTCCTTCAATATCCGTAAGAAATGCCAGTTTTTCCGCTTTCACCTCTTTTGCAATCGCACATGCCGCATCATCCGCATTGATATTGTAAGTCTGAAATTCTTCATCCATACCTACCGGACATACGATTGGAAGAAAATCTTTTTCCAGAAGATCATAGATTACTTTTGGATTGACACCCGTGATATTTCCTACAAAACCGATATCTTCCCCATTTGAATATTTCTTCTCTACCGTCAAAAGGCCGCCATCCTTACCGCTGATTCCCACTGCTTTGACTCCCAGAGACTGTACCAGTGTAACCAGTTCTTTATTTACTTTTCCAAGAACCATTTCGGCAACTTCCATCGTATCTTTATCTGTCACTCGAAGACCATTGATAAATTTCGGCTCCATACCGACTTTTCCAACCCAGCGACTGATCTCCTTTCCGCCGCCATGAACGATAATCGGCTTAAATCCTACCAGCTTCAGAAGCACTACATCCTGAATAACCTGACGTTTCAGGTTCTCATCCACCATTGCACTTCCACCGTATTTCACTACTATAATTTTCCGATTAAACCGCTGAATATAGGGAAGTGCTTCAATCAGCACTTCCGCTTTCTGTAAGTATTCTGAATTAACCATCATTTCTCCTCCATCCTGTGATTTTCATTTGTTGACACTGATTGGTGCCACCATATTTATTCCCTTATGAACGATAATCTGCATTGATCGATACATATTCATGAGTAAGATCACAGCCCCAGGCAGTAGCACACGCTTCCCCCATTTTGATATCGGCAATCGCCGTGACTTCTTTTTCCGATAAAATTTTTGTTGCCGTTTCCTCACTATAGTCGGTAGCAACACCATTTTCAATGATTTTAAGCTTTCCTGCTGCACTCTCAAAATAGAGATCTACTTTTTCCGGATCAAATGTTGCTCCGGAATAACCCATTGCGCATAAAATACGGCCCCAGTTGGCATCATGTCCGTAAATAGCTGCTTTCGTCAGATTGGATGTAACGATGGATTTACTCAGAATCACTGCCTGTTCTTTACTTTCTGCTCCAATAACTTTTACCTCAAACAATGCAGTAGCTCCTTCTCCATCAGAAGCAATTTTCTTTGCCAGACAGGTATTCACATATAGAAGTGCTTCCAGAAACATCTGATAATCCTCATTTTCCTCTGTAATCTCCTGGTTACCGGCCATACCGTTTGCAAGCAAAAGAACTGTATCATTAGTGGACGTATCTCCATCTACAGATACCATATTGTAAGTATCTTTTACTACTGCACTCAGAGCCTTCTGAAGCATTTCTTTGGAAATGGCTGCATCTGTTGTCACAAATCCAAGCATGGTGCACATATTCGGATGAATCATCCCGGAACCTTTACACATTCCGCCAAGAGTTACTGTTTTTCCTCCGATTTCCAGTGATACTGCCACTTCTTTGGACACTGTATCCGTTGTCATAATCGACTGAGCTGCCAAAGCACCTGCTTCTCTTGAATGAGAAAGCAGCGGAACCAGTTTTTTCACACCCTGCCCCAATAACTCCATCGGAAGCTGCTTTCCAATCACGCCAGTAGATGCTACCAGAACAGCATCCTCCGGAATATTTAGTTCTTTTGCTGCAATTTTCGCTGTCTCTTTGCAATAGGATAGACCTTCTTCTCCTGTACAGGCATTTGCCACACCACTGTTGCATACAATTGCCTGGGCTGCCGGATGATTGTATACAATGTCCTGATCCCATTTTACCGGGGCAGCTTTTACAATATTGGTAGTAAATGTTCCTGCTGCCACACAGGGTTGTTCGCTGTACACCATGGCCATATCTTTTGTATTTCCTTTTTTAATCCCTGCTGCAAGACCTGCTGCAAGAAAACCTTTTGCTGCGGTAACACCGCCATCTATTATTTTCATATTTTTCTCCTCACATATCATAAATTCTACGGGAACATGGGTACCAGTTCCAAACCTTCGCTTTCCTTCAAACCAAACATAAGATTCATATTCTGAACTGCCTGACCTGCCGCACCTTTGACCAAATTGTCTATAGCACCCATCATGATAATCCGTCCTGTTCTCGGATCAATTTTGAAGTTTACATCCACATAATTACTTCCTTCCACCCATTTTGTCTGAGGGCATACATCTTTGTCGAGCACACGGACAAACTTCTCATTTTTATAATATTTGTCATAAACTGCTTTCACTTCTTCATAAGTAACTTCCTTTGTCAACGAAGCATAAGCAGTAGCCAGAATTCCTCGGTTCATAGGCACCAGATGGGGCGTAAAATTCAATCGGATCTGTTTTCCACAAGCATAACCCAACTGTTCTTCAATCTCCGGTGTGTGACGATGTGTCGCCACTCCGTATGCTTTCATATTTTCATTGACTTCGCAGAAAAGATTGTCCACCTTCGCTCCTCTTCCTGCTCCGGATGTTCCTGATTTTGCATCAATGATGATCGTATCCGGATCAATCAGCCCTTCCTTTACCAACGGATAACAGGTAAGGATACTACAGGTAGTGTAACATCCCGGATTTGCCACCAGTCTGGCTCCTTTTACATCCTCACGATTAATCTCACACAATCCATAAACAGCCTCATCAATATACTGTGGAGATTTATGTTCAATTTTGTACCATTCTTCATAAACTTTCACATCTTTGATACGAAAATCCGCACTCAAATCAATCACTTTTGTTTTTGATAATATATCCTCATTCATTAAGGAAGCACACAGTCCCTGAGGAGTTGCAGTAAAAATCACATCCACCTGCTTTGCCAGTTCTGCCATATTATCATCCATACATTTCGCATCTACCAGTTGAAAAAAATTCTGATAAATCGATGCATATTTCTGATCGATATAGCTTCTGGAACCATACCATACGATTTCTGCTTCTTTATGTGCCAGAAGGATTCTTACAAGTTCGGATCCTGCGTATCCTGTAGCACCGATAATTCCTACTTTAATCATGGTTACTCTCCTTATAATATGTAATTACATCATCCTGATTATCTGTCACCCGATGTATTCCATGTGGAATACCCGACATCGTTTCCTTATTTTACGCTCTCCAAACAGTAAAGTAAAGAAATTTTTATTTTCTGTTTTATCAGGCTTGCATAATTATACATCATATGTGTATATTATGCAAGTTTTTTTATTTTTTTTCATTTGCCTATTGCTTTTTCCAGTAATATGATGTATATTATGCCATGTGATATTCATTAGCACCTGTTAAAATTGTATTTTCTTTTGAATATCGGTGAATAAAAATACATATTTGTTTTTATTCCCTTCATCTATATCAAACTTATTATATCAGGAGGAACAATTATGAAAGAAAAAGTTATTTTAGCGTATTCCGGCGGTCTCGACACTACAACACTGATTCCGTGGCTGAAAGAGACCTTTGACTATGAAGTGATCTGCTGCTGTATCAACTGCGGTCAGGGAGCAGAACTGGAAGGTCTGGATGAAAGAGCAAAACTTTCAGGCGCTTCCAAATTATATATCGAAGATATCATTGATGAATTTTGTGATGATTTTATAATGCCATGTGTACAGGCCGGTGCCGTATACGAACATAAATATCTGCTGGGAACTTCCATGGCACGTCCTGTTATAGCAAAACGTCTGGTTGAAATTGCAAGAAAAGAAGGAGCTACTACAATCTGCCACGGCGCAACCGGAAAAGGAAATGATCAGATCCGTTTTGAACTGGCCATTAAAGCTCTTGCTCCTGATCTGAAAATTATCGCTCCATGGCGTATGACAGATGTATGGACTATGCAATCCCGTGAAGATGAAATTGATTATTGTAAACAGCATGGTATCGACCTTCCTTTTGATCACAGCCACAGCTACAGCCGTGACAGCAACTTATGGCATATCAGTCACGAAGGACTGGAACTGGAAGACCCTGCAAATGAGCCAAACTTTGATCATATGCTCGTTATGGGTGTTACTCCTGAGAAAGCACCTGATGAAGCAGAATATGTAACTATGACTTTTGAAGCCGGTATTCCTAAAACTCTGAACGGAAAAGAAATGAAAGTTTCTGAGATCATCAACCAGCTGAATGTTCTCGGCGGAAAACACGGTATCGGTATTATTGATATTGTCGAAAATCGTGTCGTTGGTATGAAATCCCGTGGTGTATATGAAACTCCGGGAGGAACTATTTTAATGGCGGCTCATGAGCAGCTTGAAGAGTTAATTCTGGATCGTGAAACAATGGAAGCCAAGAAGAAACTGGGCAGCCAGTTTGCACAGATTGTATATGAAGGAAAATGGTTTACTCCTCTTCGTGAAGCAATCCAGGCTTTTGTTAAATCCACGCAGAAATATGTAACCGGTGAAGTAAAATTCAAATTGTATAAAGGCAACATCATCAAAGCCGGTACCACTTCCCCATACAGCCTGTATAATGAATCACTGGCCTCCTTTACTACAGGTGATATGTATGATCACAATGATGCAAGTGGATTTATTACTCTGTTCGGACTTCCTCTGAAAGTTCGGGCTATGAAGCTGGCAGAAGTTCAAAATAATAACAAATAAGTACCTTTAGGCGGTAATCCATTTCAGAAACATTTGAAATGAATTACCGTCTGTTTTTTTCCTTCTCTTATGATACAAAATATATATTATCGCAAAAACAGGATTGTATTTTATTTGTAACAATTGTATAATATTTAAGTAACTATGATGCTAGGATTTTGAGAGCGTGAAACGAAAAGAAAACCGTAAGCATCAAGGGGTCAAAAGCTATTGACCCCAACATCGTAACTATTTAATAATGGGATTATTTATAAAGGAGAATTATGAAGAAAAAATACAATCGAATATGGACGCTGGCATTAGTCAGTATGCTTAGTTTATCGTGTTCATTGCCTGTCCGTGCTTCTATAGCAGACAGCACACAGACAATTCAGCAGGACGAGTCTTCATCAGACAGTGCAGAACAAATTCCGGCAGCTTTTTTATATGCAGAGTTGTCTGAGGATCAGTTGACACAAAACGTAGTGATCAAGCTGGATTCTGAGTGCACGCCAGACTCTGCCGTTCTTTTTTCAGAAGTGTCCGGAAATCAGGAAGAGACATCCGCTTTTCAGATTATTGAAAATTATATTTCTTTCTCACTTCCTGCATCTGAAAACAGGACTTTTCAAAAAATAGATTTTTCTGTCGACGATACAGAGTATACTACCAGCCTTCTCCCATTGGAAAACGGAACCCAGCTGGATCAGGAAGATTTTGAGGAAGCACTGAACACAGAACCTGCTGCTGCCACATTCTCTCTGGATGAAGAGTCTTCTGAAATTGTTGATAATTGTGTAATTACCACCACACTTAACGATGAAATAGACACTCAGGAGTTGGCTGTTTCCGTTGCTTCCACCCTTTCTTTACAGACTTCGGATCAGGTTGAATCATTAACTTCAAGCAACCAGAAAAAGGTCATTGTATTGGATCCGGGACACGGAAGTGCCGGCACAGGTACATATAGAAACTGGGGCGATTTTGTAATCGATGAAGCTATTATCAATTATAAAATCACCACTTACACGAAAGAGGCCTTGGAAGCCAATTATGCCAATATTGCGGTTTACACCACAAAGGTATCTCAGAACGAAAATCCTTCACTTGAAAATCGTGTCCGCTATGCAGTTGACAAACAGGCTGATATTTTTGTAAGTCAGCATGTCAATGCAACCGGAGAAACCGTCACCAGTGCAAGTGGTGTATTGGCTATGGTTCCCAAACTGGATGCCAGCCATGATTATCATCACGACGCCGCACAGGCTTCCCTTGATATGGCGCAATCCATTCTGAATGAACTGACAAAGCTTGGTTTTAAAAATATGGGCTTTCAGGAACGTCTGACAGAGAATAGTTCAAAATATCCTGACGGTTCTTATGCGGATTATTATGGGATTGTCAAACACTGTCGTATCAATAATCTTCCCGGTGTGATCATCGAACATGGATTTGCCAACAACTGGAATGATGCATTAAAACTGAACTCCGAAAGTATGTTAAAACAGATTGGCGAGGCTGATGCCAAAGGAATTGCCTCCTATCTGAACCTTTCCAGTGGCACTTCTGCCCCACCCACAGACAATACCGGCGTTGCAGGACACACTTTCCTGGATAATTCTTCCAACACCTCATCCGGATGGAAGTATATCGATAACAAATGGTATTATTACGATGCAAACGGCAAAATGACTACCGGATGGCAGAAGGTCAACGGCGTTTGGTATTACATGGACAGCAACGGTGTCATGCAGACCGGTTGGCTGGAGCTCAACGGCAAAAAATATTATTTGACGTCCAGCGGTGCGATGGCCACCGGTTGGCTTCATCTGGATAATAACTGGTATTTCCTGGATGCTTCCGGTGCTATGATTACCGGTTGGCAGAAAGTCAACGGCACCTGGTATTACATGGACAGCAACGGTGTCATGCTCACCGGTTGGCTGGAGCTCAACGACAAAAAATATTATTTGACGTCCAGCGGTGCGATGGCCACCGGTTGGCTTCATCTGGATAATAACTGGTATTTCCTGGATGCTTCCGGTGCTATGATTACCGGTTGGCAGAAAGTCAACAATATCTGGTATTATTTGGACAGTTCAGGTGTCATGCTCACCGGTTGGCAAACAATCAACGATACCTGGTACTATATGAACAGTTCAGGTGCCATGCTCACCGGTTGGCAAAAAGTCAACGGTACTTGGTATTATATGAACGGTTCCGGTGCTATGCTTACCGGTTGGCAGAAAATCAACGGTATCTGGTATTATTTGGACAGTTCAGGTGCCATGCTTACCGGTTGGTTGGAAGACGACGACAACCAGTATTATCTCGATGACTCAGGCGCTATGCTTATCGGAACCCATATCATTGATGGAAAAACATATACCTTCAGTTCAAGTGGTGCATTGATCGCCTGAAAAATATTTTTTAGTCATATATATTTCAAAAAAAGGATTGCTCTGGATAATCAGGGCAATCCTTTTTCATGATAAAATTTATAATTTTTTAATCCTCATCCACGTATTTCTGAATATTGGACGCATTCACATATTTTTTCATCTGATCTCCCTGGATTACCACAAGCGTGGGTGCCTGCATGATTCCATAACGGGATACCAGCTCCGGATTTTTCTCCGCATCAATCACCTGATAGTCTTCTCCTTCAAGCATCGCCTTGGCGATTTTGCAGTTTGGACAGGTACTTGTAGTGAAAAGATATTTCACAGTCTCCGGATGTTGGATTTTAATATCATCTTCGTACATAGTCACAACCGCTGTTTTTGATGAACGTGATTTCATCTCTGCTGCAGTTCTTGATGCCTGCGGTTGTTTTTCTGCTTTTTCTTCTTTTTTCTCACAAGCCATATCTGCTGAAGAAGATTTTGAATTCAAGATATCATAGACCGTACGATTCTTGTACTCCTGTGCTTTTCCATCATTCCAGTTTTGAACCGGACGATAATAACCGGTAATTCTACTGTAAACCTCTGATTTTTTGCCACAGGTTGGACAGGTAAAATGCTCTCCTGCTATATAACCATGATCTTTACATACAGAATAAGTCGGTGAAAGCGTATAATAAGGCAGACGGTAATTCTCCGCAATTTTTCTTACTAATGTAGCTGCCGCCTTCCAGTCAGGAAGTTTTTCTCCCAGAAAAGCATGAAATACCGTACCGGAAGTATACAGAGTCTGCAGTTCATCCTGAATATCCAAAGCATCAAAAATATCGGATGTGTAATCCACCGGAAGATGAGAACTGTTGGTATAGTACGGTGTATCCCCTTCATGACCTGCCGTAACGATATCCGGCCAACGCTTCCGGTCATGTTTTGCCAGACGATAGGCTGTAGATTCTGCCGGAGTTGCTTCCAGATTATACAAATCTCCATATTCTTCCTGATAATCGGAAAGACGTTTTCTCATATGGATCAATACCTTTTTAGAAAATTCCTGGGTTCTCTTATCAGACATATCAGCCCCTATCCATTTTGCATTTAATCCTGCTTCATTCATACCCACAAGACCGATGGTAGAAAAATGATTATTAAAATTACCCAGATACCGCTTTGTATAAGGATACAGGCCCTCATCCAACAACTTGCTTATTACTTCCCGCTTTATATGCAATGAACGCGCAGCCAGATCCATCATATGATCCAGACGTTCAAAAAATTCTTTCTCATCCTTGGATAAATATGCTATTCTCGGCATATTGATGGTTACAACACCTACAGAACCGGTACTTTCACCGGAACCAAAATAACCGCCTGTTTTCTTACGCAGTTCCCGCAGATCCAGGCGCAGACGACAGCACATGCTTCGCACATCACTTGGCTTCATATCACTGTTGATATAATTGGAGAAATATGGAGTACCGTACTTGGATGTCATCTCAAACAACAGTCTGTTATTCTCTGTGTCTGACCAGTCAAAATCTTTTGTAATGGAATAGGTCGGAATCGGATACTGGAAGCCACGTCCATTGGCATCTCCCTCAATCATCGTCTCGATAAATGCCTTATTTACCATATCCATCTCTTTTTTGCAGTCTTTATATTTGAAATCCATCTCTTTTCCGCCTACGATTGCCGGAAGCTCTGCAAGGTCATCCGGAACCGTCCAATCCAGTGTAATATTGGAAAATGGTGCCTGAGTTCCCCAACGGCTTGGTGTATTTACCCCATAAATAAAAGATTCAATACACTTTTTCACTTCCGGATAAGTCAGGTGATCTGCTTTGACGAACGGAGCCAGATACGTATCAAAGGAAGAAAATGCCTGCGCTCCTGCCCACTCATTCTGCATGATTCCCAGGAAATTGACCATTTGATTACACAATACACTCAAATGCTTTGCGGGAGCCGATGTAATCTTCCCTTCTATACCGCCTAATCCTTCTTTAATCAGCTGTTTCAGTGACCATCCTGCACAATACCCGGTCAGCATAGATAAATCATGGATATGGATATCTGCATTCCTGTGTGCATCTGCAATCTCCACATCATAAATCTCTGACAACCAGTAATTTGCTGTAACTGCACCGGAATTGCTGAGAATAAGACCTCCAACAGAATACGTCACCGTTGAATTCTCTTTTACTCGCCAATCCTCTACTTTTACATAGCTGTTGACAATTTCTTTATAATCGAGAATCGTAGATTTCATATTACGAACTTTTTCTCTCTGCTTGCGGTAAAGAATATATGCCTTTGCTACTTCCGCATAGCCACACTGAATCAGCACATTTTCCACACTGTCCTGAATTGCTTCCACAGTAACCTGATCATTACTGATTTTGTTCTGAAAATCAGCAGTGACGCGGAGTCCAAGCATCTCCAGCATATCCTGTGTATAATTCTTCTCATTTGCCGCAAAAGCCTTTCGGATTGCCTCTGTTATTTTACTAAGCCGAAACTCAGCAATTTCTCCATCTCTTTTTACAACTTCGAACATCTTATTACCCCAAAACCTTTCTTACCCAAAACTATCGAAAACCAACTTTATCGTTTACATTCTTACGCGTGTATGTCTATACTAACAAACCATCTCTTTACTGTCAATAGGAAAAGCACTATATATTGTGTTTTTATTTTATCAAACACAATATATAGTGCTTTATTATGTAACCTTGAACATACCACAATACACCCGGATTTCAAGGTTTTCTCATTCTTTCATACATACTTCTGTAAACCAGCGTTTTCAAATCTGACTATAAATCTCCATCGGGACATAGGCTTTCACGGCAATTCCCTCCGGCAAATATTCTTCTTCCATTACTTCCCCAAAGCTCCTGATCTGCGCGATAATGCCTGCTTTCTCATAAGGATACAGTCTTTCAATATAAATCTGATCCTCTCTTAAAATCTTTTCTAACAGTTCCTTCAGCTCATCCAGACCCTGACGGCTTCTGGCAGAAATATTCAATACATAATCTGCCTGAAAATCCCGCAGCTGCTCTTTATCTGTACAGATATCCTGTTTATTAAATAATGTGATTATCTTTTTGTCGGATACACCAAGCTGACGCAGAGTATCATATACAACATGCATATGCTCTTCTTTTTGTGGATTGGAAGCATCCACCACATGGAGAATCAAATCAGCATATTTTGCTTCCTCCAGTGTACTTTTAAAAGCCTCTATCAGATGATGAGGTAGTTTACGTATAAAACCTACGGTATCTGTAAGCAGAATCTGCTGTTTCCCCGGCAGATCCAGTACTCTGGTAGTCGGATCCAGCGTAGCAAAAAGCTGATCCTCCTCCAGCACATCCGATCCCGTCAGCTGATTTAACAGCGTAGATTTCCCGGCATTTGTATAACCTACAATAGCTGCAACCTTGGTTCGCTTTTTTTCTCTTTGACTTCGTATCAGTTCTCTGTGCCTCTGTACCTCTTCCAGCTGTTCTTTCAGCTGTCCGATTCTGGCATGAATCATACGACGGTCCATCTCCAGTTTCTTTTCACCCGGACCTCTTGTACCAATCCCTCCTCCCAGACGGGAAAGAGAAGCTCTCATACCTACCAGACGAGCTGCTCTGTACTTAAGCTGTGCCAGTTCCACCTGTATTTTACCTTCACTGGTCTTTGCTCGGCTGGCAAAAATATCAAGAATCACCATGGTTCGGTCCATTACTTTGCTTTCCAGTTCCTGTTCCAGATTATTCATCTGAGCCGGTGACAGCTCATCGTCACAGATTACACCTGTAGCATCCAAATCATAAAGAAGTTCTTTCAATTCTTCCAGTTTACCTTTTCCCAGATACGTAGCCGGATGAACAGATTCTCTACTCTGCATTACAGTTCCTACAGCTGCCGCACCTGCTGTTTCTGCCAATTCACGCAGTTCCAGTAATGACTGAACGGTATCGTCCCCGTCACAGGTCTGTACTCCCACAAGAATTACCCGCTCCATCTGTTCCCCCATCTCATACATATGCATTCCTCCTGCTATCTGGTAGAAAGAAATTCATTTTCTCTCAAAGCATCCGAATCATCCGGATATTGTTCAAGAAAAACTTTCATTTTTTCTTTTGCGGTATCAAAGTCACATTTTCCCTCATATGCCACAATTTCATTATACAAAAGACCTCTTGTCTCATCAGAATCATTCTCAGCAAGACCCTTTTGAATATTCTCAAGGGCACTATCATAATTTTCCTCATAAATATCACATATCGCAAGGCCATTGTACGCTCTGGCACCATTTTCACTCTGAGAAAGATATTCCTTATACATAGATCTTGCACTGGTCGAATCATCCATCTCCAGATAAATTCTGCCCAAAAGAAGCATTGCATCCTCATATTCCAGCTCCAAAGCCTGAATCAGCTCTTCTTTTGCTTTATCATAATCTTTCCGATATTCATATATTCTGCCTCGATGATAAAAGTCTTCCCCTGTCTCCGGCTCCATCGACAGAGCCTGCTCCAGATAGACATCACCATCTACCGCCTTATTTTTGTCCGCATATATCTGATATATATTGATATACAGATTATAATCTTTACAACCATCAACTGCTCTTGCAAAATCTTTTCCGGCATTTTCATAATCGTTCCGGTTCATATAGACTTTTCCCCTTAGGAAAAAAGCCTGAGGATCCTCTCCCTTTTTCAGAATATCCCCATAAACCTCAATTGCTTTATCCACTTCTCCCTGCAACAAACGGGCCTCAGCCAGATAAAACATAACATCCTTTTCAAATTCTTCATTCTCATCATCCATGGAATTCAGACTTCTGGAAAATGCAGCAATTGCCTCCGGATAAGATTTTTTGGACAACCAGGCAATTCCATATGCTCTGTATGCCTCCGGCAATCTTTCTTCTGCCTGTATCACCTGTTCAAGATCTTCAATAGCGGCATCATAGTCTCCCTGATCAATAGCAGCGATGCCGCTTTCATAATATTCATCCACTCTGTCATCGCGGCAGCCGGAAAACATGAAAATCAGACATCCCAGTATCGCCAAAAACTTTTTCATTATAGAATCAGACCCTCTTTATCCATAACATCGATCACTTTATCAACCATTTCTTTGCAGATCGTATCTTTTTTAGCTTCTACCATAACACGGATTACCGGCTCTGTTCCACTTTCTCTTACCAGAATTCTACCATCGCTGCCCAGTTCCTTTTCTACCTGTACAATGATTTCCTTCACAGCTGCATTATTTCTTGCAGCCGCTTTATTAGACACCCGGACATTTTTCAGAAGCTGCGGGTAAATAGTAACCTCTGAAGCCAGCAAATTCAACGGAAGTTTTTTCTCAATCATAACTTCCATCACCATCAGTGAAGTAAGAATACCATCACCTGTAGTAGCATGCTTACTGAAAATAATATGGCCCGACTGTTCTCCGCCAAGGCTGTGACCATTCGCCATCATGTTTTCACACACGTATTTATCTCCAACAGCCGTCTGTTCATACTTTATTCCTGCCCTGTCACACGCTTTATACAATCCCAGATTTGACATGACAGTCGTAACGATCGTATTATGTTCCAGTTTTCCCTGTTCCATCAGATACTTACCGCAGATATACATAATCAGATCACCATTTATAATATTCCCCAAATGATCCACGGCAATACATCTGTCAGCATCACCATCATAAGCAAATCCCACGTCCAGATGTTTTTCTTTGACAAACTTTTGCATTACTTCAATATGAGTAGATCCACAATTTGTATTAATGTTCGTCCCATCCGGTTCGTTGTTGATCACATAAGTTTTTGCTCCCAGAGCGTCAAATACGCTTTTTGCAACAGAAGAAGCACTTCCGTTTGCACAGTCCAGACCAACTCTGTAATTTTTAAATGAACGGGTAGGAATAGAAATCAGATATCCGATATACCGATTTCTTCCTGCGGAAAAATCTACTGTCCGCCCTACATTTTCACGCACTGCATAAGGAATTCTGGGTTTTTCATCATCAATATACTTTTCAATCTGTTCTTCCACATCTGCTTCCATCTTTTGCCCATTTCCATTGATAATTTTAATACCATTATCATAAAACGGATTATGGCTGGCTGAAATCATAATACCACAGTCGAAATTCTCCGTACGTACAACATAGGAAACACTTGGAGTGGTAGTTACATGCAGAAGATATACATCAGCTCCTGATGCTGTCAATCCGGCTACGAGAGAATATTCAAACATATAACTGCTTCGTCTGGTATCTTTTCCGATCACAATCTGTGCTTTATGATCTTTTCCAAAATACCATCCCAGAAAACGACCAACTTTAAAAGCATGTTCCACTGTAAGATCTACATTTGCTTCACCACGGAAACCATCTGTTCCAAAATATTTACCCATTATTTTTTCCTCCTACTTTTCAAAAAGGCGGTTGCCATATACTCCCTGCTCTATCAATTTCTGAATTTCTTTTACAACAGATTCTCTGTCTTCCTGATAAGTCACTCCAAACCAGTGTGAATGTGTTTTCAAAACTGTGACTTCCGCTTTATCCGCTTTAAGCATCTGGTCCACCTTTGACGGCAACAGATACTCTTTTTTCAGATCACCTTCAGAGATTCCCCGAAGAAATGATACAAATCCCTCTTCCAGTACAGACAAAAATTCCGGCTGAAATCCCCACATATTCATAGAGACCAGACTTTCCGGATCCAGAGGTTCTATACCGACATCGGTTTCTACCCCTGCTCCCTCCGGCGTCTTCACAATATGAAAAGTCTCCTGAATACCTGACAGTTTTTTATTATGATCCAACTTGCAGATTCCCCGGGTAACACCTCCGTTTTCACTCAAAGTATTCTTCAGAACAAAACCTGCCATACAGATATCTGCCTTTCCCTCTTTCTGTGGATGCTCCTGTACCAAATAATCATGTAGCTGTACAAAAGGATCTTTTCCATAATAATCATCCGCATTGATCACTGCGAAAGGCTCATGGATCACATCTTTACAGCAAAGCACCGCCTGACCGGTTCCCCAGGGCTTGGTTCTTCCCTCCGGTTTCGTAAAACCTTGCGGAAGATCATCCAGTTCCTGAAAAACGTAAGCTACATCCGCGATTTTTTCTATCCTTTTCCCAATCACCTCGCGGAAATCTTTCTCCAGATCTTTTCTGATAATAAATACAATTCTGTCAAATCCCGCTTCCAGTGCATCATAGATTGAATAATCCATAATAATCTCACCATTTGGTCCTACAGGTGCCAGTTGCTTGATTCCTTTACCAAATCTACTGCCGATCCCCGCTGCCATAATCGCCAATGTGGTTTTCTTCATTTTTCCCTCCTAAAGCACTCTTCCAGATATAACTGCATTTACATGTGATTTTCTCTGTCAGTTTTCTTCCTGCAGATTTGCCAGTTTTGCTGCCTGATCTGCCGCAATAAGACTGTCAATAATTTCATCCAGATCTCCGTTCAGGATGCTGTCAAGACGATGAAGTGTCAATTTGATCCGATGATCTGTCACTCTTCCCTGTGGAAAGTTGTAGGTTCTGATCTTTTCGGAACGATCCCCTGTTCCTACCTGGCTCCTTCTTGCTTCAGCCTCTGCGTCATGGCGTTTTTGAAGTTCCAGATCATACAAACGGGAACGCAGCACTTTCAAAGCTTTATCCCTGTTTTTTAACTGTGATTTTTCATC
>JBJFCH010000002.1:0-5364 GCA_051888835.1 Oliverpabstia sp.
ACACCTACAAGATTTCCTTTAAAATAACTGTTCTGTGTCTGACGTATGGAATGATATCCCTCATTATTGATCACAAATATCCGAATGGGGAGCTGATGATGGCGGATCGTCTGCAGTTCCTGAATATTCATCTGCAGACTTCCTTCTCCCGTCACGCAGATGACTTCTTTTCTTCCGGACGCTACGCAAACACCGATTGCTGCCGGAAGTCCATATCCCATGGACGCTGTCACCGCATTTGTATAAAAACGCTGGCCTTTTTTCAAAAAGATTGCCTGGCTTCCTGCCACCCGGGAAGTTCCCACACTTACCAAAATCTGTGCTCCTTCCGGGAGTATTTCAGATAATTGCTGATAAAATGCATAGATATTGGTACGCCCCGGCTCCATTTCCTGATAGTGCTTTTCTGTCACCACGGGATATTTCTTCTTCCATCCGCTGCATTTTTCAAGCCATCCGGAAGCTGTCGCAGAATGGGAAAACCATGTATTTTCTTTGGTACATCCTCTTTCTTCCAACTTTCGAATCAATTTATCAATCAACTCTCCTGCGTCTCCCACCACCGGAAGATCTACATGAAGACTTTTCTTTTTCAGTTCTTCTCCATCGATATCATTTAAAATTGTGTATGCTTTCTGAGCCCATTTTTCATAGGCAAATCCTGTCTGCAGAAAACTCTGACGACTGCCGATGGAAAGCAATACATCACTGTTTTGTATGGCAAAATTTCCTGCCCGGTCTCCGGTTCCGCCGTTTCTCCCTACATAAAGAGGATGGGCGGACTCCATCAGATCAATACTGCTCATTCCCGTCACTACCGGAATTCCCAGAAGATTCGCCAGTCTCTGAAAGCTTTCATAGGCTCCTGCAAGACGTATTCCATGTCCGGCAAACATTACCGGCCGCCTGGAATTTTTGATTTTTTCCAGAATCACCTCAACCACGGAGTCCGATATTTCTTCCGGAACCTGATCACAGTCTTCCCGACAGTTATACGGTTCCAGTTCTTCTGTCTCAATCACTGCACTCTGTACATTCAGCGGAACATCCAGCCAACATGGCCCCGGCCGTCCATGGGACGCAAGATACAAAGCCCGCTCCAGATGATAACGTATTTTTGTCGGTTCCTCGATCATCACCGCATATTTTGTCATTGGCTCTACAGATTTTACAATATCATACTCCTGAACACCCATGGTTCTTATTTTCAATCCGCTGCTGCGGACAGTCGTATCATACCTTACCTGACCGGACAGGATCAACATGGGGATAGAATCCATCCAGCCGCATAAAGCTCCGGTAATCGCATTGGTAGCTCCCGGTCCGGAAGTCACACAGACAGCTGCCATATGGTTGTCCACTCTGGCATAAGCCTCCGCTGCCATAGCTGCAGCCTGCTCATGATGATGATACATACAGGACAATTCCGGATGATGTCCCAGGGAATCATTGAGATGCATGGCACCTCCTCCTGTGACCGTAAATACATGTCGAATCCCATATGTCGCCAATGTATCGGCTATATAATCAGAAACTTTCTTTTTCATACTTTTTTCCTTTTATTTTTCATAGTTATTCATTATAATCCGGACATCTGTTCTCACAGACCATGAATTTTCCCGAAGCCTGTATAGGAAGCTCATCCACATAAGTCACCTGAATCTCCGCTTCTTCTCCGAGATATTTTCTGTACGCTGCCAGCACTTCCTCGATATCCAGTTTTTCTCTGTCTGCATTGACCAACAGCTCATATTTTGTCTTTTCCCACTGAATACACCGTGCCTGATATACAATACCTTCAAACTTCAACAATATATTCATAAACACATGAATGGACAATGGCTGACCCTGACAATTATACATCAGAGAACCTCTCCGTCCGTAAATTTCCATAAATTTTCCGTGTACACGACCTTTTTCATCCCGATACATCCGCATCTTTCCTGTATCCCCGGTGTCATACCGTACCATCGGAAATGTTTTGTTATAGTAATCCGTTACCACGATTCTGCCCAGTTCACCCGGCCCGGCCGGTTCATCACTGTTCATTTTCAATACTTCCGGATAAAAATTATACAGATCCATAGTATATTCCGGATCTTCACCCAGCTGAATGGCGATAAATCCATTCTCATTATTTCCATAAGAGCGGACCGGAGAAAACCCAAATAACTTTTTGATCAGATCATAGGTTGCGTCCGGCAGAGCTTCTCCCATAGAAAATACCATCTCTACCTTCCACTTTCTCATATCTCTGCCTGTTCTCTCGAGATACTGCGTCAATGCAGTCAGTGCACTGGAATAGGATACCAATACCTGTATTTTTTTCTTCTCAATATCCCGGCAGATTCCCTCAAGAGACTCCTCTCCCATATTGGAAATATCGATCATGATCAGATTATTCTTGAAAGACTTCCATTTGCTGATGGTATTTTTTCCTTTGATCCATGCACGAAATTCGCCTCTCTTCATCCCCATACGGAAACCATTCAGCTCCATACAGGAAATAAAATTCATATTGACACGATTCATTTTATCACCATCACACAGCACAGTAAATGGTGTTCCCGTAGAACCACTGGTGCTCAGCTTATAAAGATTTCCCTGTTCCTTACTGTTGTCGGATAAAATCTCATCGTAATGTTCCAGATAATCACCTTTAGTGAACACCGGAAAATCAGAAAGTTCTTTCCACTCCGGATGTTCTTTATAATAAGGTGAATGAGCCTTTACATAATCCAGAAGAGCTTTCGTTCTTCTCTCCATATACTCCTCTGTGACGCCTTCTGTAATCTCTCTTTTATTTACTTCTTTCAGTTTTTTTAATTTCCCGCCTTTTGCAGCGTCCAGCGTATTAAAAACAACTCTTCTCAGTACCTCACCTGTCTGCATAGGTCTCATTCCTTCCTTTTTTCGCTTTTATAGTTCCCAGTACGATCACTGCTGCCACACGAAGGGTATTCGCTCCAAGCAATGCCCAGGCAAATCCCTGAATCCCGAACATTTTTGTACATATCACAGATGCAATCGTCAGTATGACAAAATGTGCGGTCTGCAGCCACAGCTGCCATTTTTCTTCTGTAAATGTCAGCACGATAATAAATAAAAATGCCGAATAAAGTCCTAATATCTGTGCCAGATTGGCAACGGTTATCAGTCCTTTTACCGTATTATAAAGATTTCTGTAAAACAGCCACACAAAAAGTGGTGTTCCGATCTGGCTCGCAAGGAAAAACAAAAAGCTCACCACTCCGCCTGCCAGTACGGCTTTTAAAAACTGTGTACGATTCAAAAGCTCTTTTCTCTTTGTCAGATAAGAAATAATGATCGTATTAATCGGTGCTATAAGAAGTACCATGGTCTTACCCACCAGAGAAACCACATAAAACTGCGTAACAGCTTCCTCATTCATAAAAATCTTCAGCACCAGTTTATCAATATTCAGGGTTGTATTTGTAAGCAGGTAAGACAGTGTCAGAAAAAATCCTCTCTGACATGCCACAGAAAAACAGGAACTTCTTGTAAAAAATCCTTTAAATATCTGCCCTGTGGCAGCCACATAAAGAATCGCCGCCATCTCACCGATTAAAAAGATCAGCACCCAGTTCCCTGTAAGACGATATGCCCCATATCCTGCCACATATCCCACGGCGATCAGCAGATAATAAATAAAATATCTTTGATAATTCAGGTTCAGACGATATTCCACGTCTCCATAATATCGGAACACCGTAACCATCAAAAGCAGAAAGATACCAACTGCCATACCGGCACTTCCCAGGCTGTCTGTAGATAGTAAAAGTGCCGCAGCACTTCCCAATCCTCCGAAAATCAGTAAAAGCCAGTTGTAATCTCCATTGGTCACCGGATAATTTCTTCTGACCACCAGACGACTGGTATTCAGCGCCTGCCCGACTGATGGGCATACGATCGCTACCAGCCCCATGATAAACAAAAGCTCTCCCAGTTCTTTATCTCCCATATGCCTGTAAAGCAAAGGATAAATCACCAGCTGAAGCACTCCGTTCATCACAAGTGCACCACCCATGGTATACAAGGTATTGGATGCAATTGCTTTTTTCTGTTTTCCGTCTTTCATGTATGTACCCACCTTCTAAACTGTTAATTTATCTGATGTCAGCCACAGAATCCTGTGCGGTTTTTATACTGTTCACATCGGTTCTCGATATATTTCCGTTTTCCGGAAGCCAGAACCGGAATCTCGTCTACCAGTTCCACTGTAATCTCCGCTTCCTCTCCCAGGTAAGGACGAATCCTTCCCAGAATTTCCTCCCGATCCATTTCCTCGGGATTTCCGTTCAGCCAGATGGTGTATTTTGTCAGATCTTCCTGAATAAAACGATATTGCTTTACTCCTTTGATATCCCACAGATTATTGGTAATAATATATGGAGTCACTGCCTTTCCTTTACAGTCATAGATCAGATCACTCCGTCGTCCATACAATTCTGTCAAATACAATTTATATCTTCCGTCTTTCTCTTTTCTCTGTGCAACGGCGGTATCTCCATTATCATATCGTAAAATCGGGAACGCATAGTTGTATAAATCTGTGATGACGATTCTTCCCAGTTCTCCCGGTTCTGCCGGTTCGTCAGAATCCATCTTCAAAATCTCATAGTAATAAGTTTCCGTGTCAATATGATACCCGCTGTTTTCTTTGTTCTGAAGCCCCATGATCCCATTTTCTTCATTGGAATACCACGCACGGACCGGACACTGAAATTGTTCTTCCAGCTTCCTTCTTACCGGATCCGGCATTGTCTCGGAAATCGGGATGATCGCTTTTACAGAAAATCCTGTACCGTCCGGCTTTTTTTCTTCCATATATCGGCTCAGTTCACCAAGTGCAGAAGAATAACCTACCAGACATTTGACTTTTTTCTTTTTGATTGTTCGAAGCATCTGCTCCAGCGCCTCATCATCCATCCGGGAACTATCCATCATGATCAGATTTTCCATCAAAAGCTGAAGCTTTCCTTTTTTTACATTATTTACCCAGACACGAATAAACGCTTCTTTCATGCCGATATAATATCCGGCTGCGGCTCCCAGAAAAATACCGCCTGCTGTGTTGTGATTGATTTTATCTTTATTCTGAATCATCCGAAGCGGCGTTCCGGTAGATCCACTGGTACACATCTCCCGATTATCCAGTGCATCTTTATATGAATCAGATAGAAAATCCGCATAATTCTCACGAAACGTATCTTTATTGACCACAGGCAGATCCGTCAGTCTGATATCTTCCGGATACTTTTTGTAAAACTCTGTTGTTTTTACTGCATGAGAAATCAATGCCTGAATTCTCTCTTCCGTCTCCTGCATGGAAGTTCCGTGCTG
>JBJFCH010000003.1:0-5331 GCA_051888835.1 Oliverpabstia sp.
CGAAGCAGGAGGTTGGATTGAAAACACAATCCAGCTACAGAGTGCTCCCGATTCCGGATTATGTGTTTGAGGCAATTTTGGAGCAAAGAAAGATTTATGAAAAGAACCGTAGCCGAAGAGGATTACAGTTTCAGGACACGAATTATATTTGCTGTTCGAACTATGGAAGACCAAGAAGTAAAGATTTTCATTGGAAGTATTACAAGCAGATTTTAAAAGAAAATAATCTTCCGGATATTCGCTGGCATGATCTCCGCAGTACATTTTGTACCCTTCTTTTAAAAAATGACTTTAATCCCAAAGCGGTGTCTAAATTGATGGGACATGCAAAGGAATTAATTACGATGGATGTATATGGTGATAATAAAGGGATTATCGCTGACTGTGTTGATGAAATCCAGCCATTTATTGATGAAGTTATTCCATCTGAAAAAAGGGATGAAGAGTTAATGACAGAGAACATGGACATAACAATTCCAGCAGAAGATTTTTTTTAGTGGAAACAATCTTGTTCATTATTATATTAATTTGCTAATTGGACAGAATGACAGCAGAGGCATATCGTAATAAGATAGGCCTGCATGGAGTGATAGCCATCTTGAAGTATAGATGTGGGAAAGAACAAATGTTCTAGGAAACATCTATACTTTTTATTTTAAGTATGCTATACTTTTTAGTGACTTTCCGTGATGCCAATTCCACCTGATGTTATCTGGTGTTGCGGCGTTTCAAAAAATGGGTTTTAGTGACTTTCATTCGTAAAATGAAAAAAGTTCGTCTATTAGGCAGGGCAAAATCCTTTCATTTTACGAATTTCTGCCTAATAGGCGAACTTTTTTACGGGTCACTAGAAAGGAAAAATGCAGTTATGGAGTTCAAATTACACTCAGAATTTGCCCCCACCGGCGACCAGCCGCAGGCCATTGAGAAGCTGGTCCAGGGCTTCAAAGAAGGCAACCAATGCCAGACTTTACTAGGGGTTACGGGCTCTGGCAAGACTTTTACCATGGCAAATGTCATCCAGCAATTACAGAAACCGACCCTCATTCTGGCACACAATAAAACCCTCGCAGCGCAGCTCTATGGGGAGTTTAAGGAGTTCTTCCCTGAGAACGCGGTGGAGTATTTTGTGTCCTACTATGATTATTATCAACCGGAGGCATACGTCCCTTCCACAGATACTTATATTGCCAAGGATTCTGCTGTCAATGAAGAAATTGACAAGCTTCGTTTGTCTGCCACAGCAGCCCTTTCTGAACGGAGGGATGTGATTATTGTTTCAAGTGTATCCTGTATTTACGGAATCGGTAGTCCGAAGGATTATCAGAATATGATGATTTCTCTTCGCCCGGGGATGGAGAAGGATCGGGATGACGTAATCCGGGGTTTGATTGACATGCAGTATGATCGAAATGAGATGGATTTTCACAGGGGAACTTTCCGGGTGCGGGGAGATGTAGTAGAGATTATTCCGGCATATGAGTCGGATGTAGCCGTCAGGGTGGAATTCTTTGGTGATGAAGTGGACCGGATCACAGAGGTGGATGTGCTTACCGGAGAAATTAAAAGAGAGTTGAATCATATTGCATTGTATCCGGCATCCCATTATGTGGTACCGATGGAGAGAATTTTGGAGGCTTCCCAAAATATTGAGGAAGAACTTCGGGAGCAGGTAGCCTATTTTAAAAGCGAGGACAAGCTGCTGGAAGCACAGCGGATTAGCGAGCGGACAAATTTTGATCTGGAAATGATGAAAGAGACAGGGTTTTGTTCAGGAATAGAGAATTATTCCCGTCATCTTGCCGGGCTGAAACCAGGAGAACCGCCCTATACATTGATGGATTATTTTGGGGATGATTATCTTATGATTATTGATGAGTCGCACATGACGATTCCTCAGATACGCGGTATGTATGCGGGGGATCAGTCAAGAAAGAGTACCCTGGTGGATTATGGGTTCCGACTGCCATCTGCAAAAGACAATCGCCCGTTGAATTTTGAAGAATTTGAAGAGAGAGTAGATCAGATTATGTTTGTTTCTGCTACTCCCGGTCCTTATGAAGAAAATCATGAGCTTTTGCGTGCCGAACAGATCATTCGTCCCACCGGATTGTTGGATCCTTACGTGGAAGTCCGGCCGGTAGAAGGGCAGATTGATGATCTGGTAAGTGAAGTAAATAAGGAAGTAGAGAAACACAATAAGATTCTGGTTACGACTTTGACAAAAAGAATGGCAGAGGAACTGACAGATTATATGAGGGATATGGGAATCCGGGTAAAATATCTCCACTCAGATATCGATACACTTGAACGGACAGAGATTATCCGTGATATGCGTCTGGATGTTTTTGATGTGCTGGTCGGAATCAATCTTTTGAGAGAAGGACTGGATATACCGGAGATTTCGCTTGTTGCAATTCTGGATGCGGATAAAGAGGGCTTCCTCCGTTCAGAAACATCTTTGATTCAGACAATCGGCCGTGCTGCCAGAAATGCAGAAGGTCATGTGATCATGTATGCGGATACTATCACGGAATCAATGCATCATGCAATAGAAGAAACGGAAAGACGACGAAAAATCCAGGAGCAGTATAATAAAGAAAATGGAATCACACCGCAGACAATCAAAAAAGCGGTTCGTGACCTGATCAGTATATCAAAAGAAGTGGCGAAGACAGAAAAGACTCTGGAGAAAGATATGGAATCCATGAGTCGTAAGGAACTGGAAGAGTTGATTGCAAAAGTACAAAAGCAGATGAAGGCTGCTGCTGCTGAACTGAATTTTGAAATGGCGGCTGAGCTTAGGGATAAAATGGTAGAATTAAGGAAAAATCTTAATGAATTGGAATAAAAAAATATTTTTTTGAAAATACCCATTGACAAATAAATATCGCAGTGCTATCTTAAGAACATAGATGTTAGCACTCCACAAAGATGAGTGCTAACAATTAAAACAGAACAGGCAAAATAGTGAGGAAAGAGGTGAAACTCAGTGAACGATCTGGATGAAAGAAAGCGTATCATTTTAAAAGCAATTATAAAAACATATCTGGAGACCGGGGAGCCGGTAGGTTCCAGAACGATTTCCAAATATACGGATTTGAATCTGAGTTCTGCCACGATTCGTAATGAAATGTCTGATCTGGAAGATTTGGGATACATTGTTCAGCCCCATACATCAGCAGGAAGAATTCCTTCTGATAAAGGATATCGCCTGTATGTGGATGAACTGATGAGAGAAAAAGAACAGGAAGTATCCGAAATCAAAGAGATGATGATTGAGAAGACCGATCGTATGGAGAAGGTATTAAAGCAGGTGGTAAAAATTCTTGCTTCTAATACCAATTATGCGACGATGATTACCGGTCCAACTTATCATCATAATAAAATTAAGTTTATTCAGCTGTCAAAGCTGAATGAAAAGCAGCTTCTGGCAGTCATCGTAGTGGAAGGCAATCTGGTCAAGAATCAGATCGTTACCACAGATGAACCAATTGATGATGAACAGATTTTGAAGCTGAACCTGCTTTTGAATACACAGCTCAATGGTCTTACGATTGAAGAAATTAATTTGGGGTTGATTACAAAACTAAAGGAACAGGCAGGTGTTCACAGTGGTGTGGTAAGCATTGTGCTGGACGCAGTGGCGGAAGCTATTTCTCCGGATGAGGAGGAGGTTCCGGTCTATACAAGTGGTGCGAATAATATTTTCAGATATCCGGAACTGGCGGACAGCAGTAAAGCAAGCGAATTAATTTCTGCATTTGAAGAAAAGAAACAGCTGGTGGAAATGATTAAAGACACCGTCTCTGATTCGGGGGAAAATACAGGAATTCAGGTATATATAGGAAATGAAGGACCGATTTCCACTATGAAAGACTGTAGCGTGGTAACAGCCTCTTATGATTTGGGAGATGGAATGAAAGGCACCATCGGCATTATTGGTCCAAAGCGCATGGATTACGAAAATGTAGTCGATAACCTGAAAACACTGAAAATTCAGTTAGATAATATATTCAAAAAGCCGTAGAAAGGTGGAATGTAAAACATGACAGAAGAAAATAAAAAGCCTTCCGAGAAAATGACAGAAGATGTAAATACAGCAGCTGTTCAGGAAGAAACTTCTGCTGACACAGAAACTCCTGAGAACAAGGATCAGGCAAGTGAGAGTACTTCTGAATCATCCGAGTGTGAAGAAAAAGAAGTAAAAACAGAGGAAAAGACAGATCCTTCGGAAGAGACAAAAGAGAAAAAGTTCTTCGGAAAGAAAAAAGAAAAGAAAGATAAAAAAGATGAAAAGATTGAAGAACTTACCGATCAGGTAAAACGTCAGATGGCAGAGTTTGATAATTACAGAAAGCGTACAGAAAAAGAAAAAGCAAGTATGTATATCATCGGTGCAAAAGACATTGTGGAAAAAATTCTTCCGATTGTAGATAACTTTGAAAGAGGTCTTGCTACAGCAGAAGGCAGTGAAGATCCTTTTGTACAGGGAATGGAAAAAATTTATAAACAACTTCTTACCACTCTTGATGAAATGGGTGTAAAACCCATTGAGGCTGTAGGCACCGAATTCAATCCGGATTTCCATAATGCAGTGATGCATGTGGAAGATGAAGAAGCAGGAGAGAACATAGTGGTGGAGGAGTTTCAGAAAGGTTATATGTATAAAGACTTTGTGGTACGCCACAGTATGGTAAAGGTAGCCAACTGATTTCTGCCTTGCCTGAAGGAAAGAAACAGGCAGAGCAATTCAGATAGATAGTAATTTAAATTATTCAGCATATATTATTAGGAGGAAAAAAATCATGGGAAAAATTATTGGTATTGACTTAGGTACAACCAACAGTTGTGTAGCTGTTATGGAAGGTGGAAAACCAACCGTTATTACAAATGCAGAAGGTTCCAGAACAACACCATCTGTTGTAGCATTTACAAAAACAGGAGAAAGACTGGTAGGAGAACCTGCAAAACGTCAGGCTGTAACCAATGCAGATAAAACAATCTCTTCTATTAAGAGACATATGGGTACAGATTACAGAGTAACAATTGATGATAAAAAGTATTCCCCACAGGAAATTTCTGCTATGATCCTGCAGAAGATGAAATCCGATGCAGAAAACTATCTGGGTGAGAAAGTAACAGAAGCAGTTATCACAGTTCCGGCTTACTTCAACGATGCACAGCGTCAGGCAACCAAAGATGCAGGTAAAATTGCAGGTCTGGATGTAAAACGTATCATCAATGAGCCTACAGCAGCAGCTCTGGCTTACGGCCTGGATAATGAAAAAGAGCAGAAGATCATGGTATATGACCTGGGCGGCGGTACCT
>JBJFCH010000004.1:0-30110 GCA_051888835.1 Oliverpabstia sp.
AGTAGACTCTTAATCTATTTGTCCAGGGTTCGAGTCCCTGAAGGCGCACTGAAAGCACTGTTTTTGCAGACACTGAGCTGCGGGGACGGTGTTTTTTTTGCGTGATGCTGTCCGGAAGATTTCACTCAGGTGTTAATTAATGTTTGATATATAAGGAGGAGCACGGAATATGAATCGTGATGTACCGTTAAAAAAATATGCAAAAAAGATGGAACATTCGTATACATTTGGAGCATTTCCTACCATAGAGCTTTTAAAACATCAGCCGCAGCATGTACTGAAGGTACTTCTTCACCCGGATATGAATAGTCAGGCACAGCTTACGATGATCAGCGGATTGTGTGAAAAGCAGGGGATACCACTGGAATGGTCAGCAAAATCAGTGGAAAAACTTCGTGATAAAGAAAATATATTTGCCATTGGTGTTTTTGAAAAGTATTCGAATACGCTTGATCCCGGGAAAAATCATGTGGTTCTGGTAAATCCCAGTGATATGGGAAATATGGGAACGATTATCCGCACCAGTATCGGATTTGGCATAGAAAATCTGGCCATTATTGAACCGGGAGTAGATGTGTTCAATCCTAAAGTAGTGAGAGCTTCTATGGGTTCCTTGTTTCAGCTGAATTTTTGCTATTTTGAAAGCTTTGAGGAATATAAAGCGAAGGCCGGAAAACGGAGTATGTATCCGTTTATGTTAAAAGGAGCAGTTCCTCTTCAGGAACTGAAAAGAGATAAAAAAGAGACGTATTCTTTGATTTTCGGAAACGAAGCTACGGGACTGCCGGACAGCTTTGCCCGGGAGGGGCAAAGCGTTGTGATACGCCATACGGATCATATCGATTCTCTTAATCTGGCATTGGCTACAGGAATCGGAATATATGAATTTACAAAGTAACAATCTGGGGACGTAAGGGCAGTCTGGAGCTCACAGTCTCGAATAGCAGATACTGTTGATTACATATCATTCTCCCGGATGTAGTGCAGTGATATCTTCAAATTTTCCATTGATGACCTGAGCCAGCTGCAGTGGATTCAGGCAGATGGTTGTACCGATTCTTCCGCCGCTGATATAGATTTTGTCATAATTTTTGGCGCTTTTGTGGATGACAGTAGGGAAAAGTTTTTTCATTCCCAGAGGGCTGCAGCCGCCTCTTACATATCCGGTTACTTTTGTGATTTCTTTCACAGGAATCAGTTCGATGGATTTTTCACCGACTGCTTTTGCAGCGTGTTTCAGTTGTACCTCTTCTGCTATAGGGACAACAAAAACATAGTACTGTTTGCTTTTGCCTTGAGCTACCAGAGTTTTGAATGACTGCTCTACAGGGGCACCTGTTTTTTCGGCAGTGTGAAGACCGTCGATAAAGGTATCACATTCATACTGGATGATTTCATAGGAAATATGATGTTTGTCAAGAATCCGCATGGCGTTTGTTTTTACTTCTTTACTCATAGTTTGTCACCTCTAAAGTTTCTTATTGATAGTTATACACGCTTTTGCAAAGTTCGGCAACTTGTTTTTGAATCTGGCAATGTATTACAAAGAAAATGTCGAAAATAATTTGCAAAAAATATGTAACAAAATTCAGGAAAGTATTTTGGAGGAATATTACAAAAAGAAAAAAATGGTAAAAATAAGCTGGACAAATCAGAAACACCAGTCTATAATGAACCCATACTTTCAGATCTGAAGCAGTGGTTCCACTGCAGCTTTTCCAAAACAAAAAATTAAAAATATTAAAAGTGGAGAGAATGATGAAGTTTTATGAGATTTTTTGCATTCTTTTTTCAGGAGTTGCCATGATTATGGACTTGAAGTGGGAGAAAGTATATAATTTCTGGATTTGTATCGGGATATTGTGCGGTCAGCTTCTGCTCATAAACGTTGATCAGACGATAGAAATGTTACGAGCCTTGACAGGAATGCTGATTCCCTTTGCAGTACTGTTCCCATTGTTTTTGTGCAAGATGCTGGGAACGGGAGATATCAAGGTATTCGTCGTACTGGGAAGTGTCATGGGAGTCCGATGGGCGATAAAATGTATCGGATGGTCATTTTTGATCGGGGCGGTTATGGCAGTTCCTTTACTATTCTTTCGATGTGATGCGAAAGAAAGATTTCTCTATTTTTTTACCTATCTAAATCATATTTTTGTTACAAAGACATTTCCGCCATATCTGGCACCGGGGAGAAACCCGGAGAATATCCATTTTACAATACCTATATTTTGCAGTGTGATACTGCTGACAATGCGAGGAGGAAGTATATGAGTAAAGAAAGAAATATTTTTGCGGTCTGTGATCTGGAGGTGGAGTACGCTTACCACTTTATGGAATATCTTGGAAAAAAGAAAAACATTCCCTTTGAGATTCGCGTGTTTACCAGTGCAGAGACTTTTTTGAAATTTGTAAGTGAGCATCCTGTGGAAATTCTGTTGATTTCAGAAAAAGCTATGTGTGATGAAATTCAGGAACAAAAAATTCGACAGATCATGATTCTATCGGAGGGAATGATTCCGGAAAATCTGAGACAGTATCCCAGTATCTACAAATATCAGTCCTCTAATCAGGTGATCCGGGAGGCACTGGCCTGCTATGGAGAAAAATGTCAGGAGCAGACGGATACTCTGAAGATGGAGAAGAAAAAGATGGATATCATAGGAATCTATTCTCCGGTGGGAAGAACCATGAAGACCACATTTGCTCTTACCTTGGGACAGATTCTGGCAAAAAACAAAGGAGTGCTGTACTTAAATATGGAGGAATATTCGGGCTTTGAATATTTGTTTGAGCGAACTTATGATCAGAATCTGGGGGATCTATTGTATTATCTGCGACAGAATACCTCAAATCTGCTGCTGAAGATGAATGGCATGATTCAGACAATCAATAATCTGGATTATCTTCCACCGGTGTTATCCCCCGGTGATATTCAGCAGACCAGCCTGAAAGAATGGCTGCTGCTTTTGCAGGAGATTGCTGATTATAGTACTTACGATACGGTAATTTTGGATCTGGGTGACGGCGTCAATAATCTTTACCAGCTGTTGGATCAATGTACTCTGATTTATATGCCGATCAGGACGGATCCCATGTCACAGGCTAAAATCAGCCAGTTTGAAAATTTACTTCGCTTATGGGATAAGGTATCTGTAATAGATAAGATACAAAAGATAAGGCTTCCTTATCACAGATCCACTCATAAAGGAGGCGGATATTTGGATGATCTGGTGTGGAGTGAACTAGGTGATTTTGTAAGGGAACTGATAAGAAAAGGGCAGGGAGTGAATTTGTAGTGGAAGAGGAAATGTTTGGAAAAATCCGTGACCGGCTGATGGAAACACTGGAAAATGGAAAAGACTGGAGTGATCAGGAAATTCTGGACCGGATTGATGAACTGGTATTGGTTCATACCAGGCGAACTAAAATGTCTGTAAGTGAAAAGGAGAATCTTAGAAAAGAAATCTTTTATTCGGTACGGAAATTGGATATTCTGCAGGAATTACTGGATGACGATAGTGTGACGGAAATCATGGTGAACGGTCATAAGAATATTTTTGTTGAGCGGGAAGGTAAACGGTTGCGATGGGACAAAGCATTTATATCAAAAGAAAAGTTGGAAGATGTGGTTCAACAGATAGTGGGTAAGTGCAATCGGGTCATTAACGAAAATTCTCCAATCGTGGATGCGCGGCTGGAAAATGGTGCCCGGGTAAACGCAGTAGTATATCCTGTGGCTTTAAATGGCCCCATCCTTACGATTCGGAGATTTCCCGATCACCCCATTACGATGGAGTGGCTGATAGAAAAGAAAAGTATTTCTGCGGAGGCAGCAGAATTTTTGAGAAAAATGGTAGTAGCCGGCTATTCAATTTTGATCGGAGGCGGAACGTCTTCCGGAAAAACAACATTTCTGAATGCATTATCTAATTATATTCCTCATGATGAAAGAATTATTACAATTGAAGACAATGCGGAACTGCAGATTCAGGGAATTGACAATCTGGTGCGCCTGGAAGCCAAGCCTCCGAATATGGAAGGAAACAGAGAAGTTACGATTCGTGATCTGATCCGGACAGCTCTTAGAATGGCACCAAACAGAATTATCGTCGGTGAAATCAGAGGAGCAGAAGCGGTAGATCTTTTGCAGGCATGGAATACAGGGCACAGCGGAAGTCTGGGAACAGCTCACGCAAACAGTACAAGGGATATGATCAGTCGTGTGGAAACAATGGTACTTATGGGGATGCAGCTTCCTCTTGAGGCAATCCGGCGTCAGATTGCTTCAGGGATTGATCTAATGGTTCATCTGGGAAGAATGCCGGATCGTTCCAGAAGAGTGTTGGAAATAGTTGAAGTACTAGGTTATGAACAAGGGGAGATAAAGATACAGACTCTGTATGAGTGGGATAGAAAAAAAGCTTGTCTGTGCAAAGTGAATGAGCTGCTTCACAGACAAAAACTGGAGGGAATGGTAAATGAAGCAGAATTATGACAGATATATTTTTTCCAGAAAAGAGTGGGTATTTAATATAGTAGAAATCACAGTTTTGCTGTGCGGAATTAATTATCTGTGTTATCGATCCTGGTGGTTTTTTATCGGAGTGCTGCCTTTGGGAATATGGTATGTGAAGTGGAAGAGAGCAGAGCGGAAAGAAGAAAGGAGAAAAATTCTGATGTATCATTTTCAGGATGTGCTTCATGGACTGCAAAATGCAGTGCGTGCAGGGTATTCTATGGAGTCAGCGGTTACCGAATGTAGAAAGGAACTGGAAAGGATTTATGGAGAAAAAGATGATCTGGTTATGGAATTGATTTATATGGAGAGACAGATGCGAGTCGGAATTCCGGTTGAACAGCTTTTTTGGGATCTCGGAATGAGAAGCGGTGTGGAAGACATCAGGAATTTCGGGGAAATCTTTTTGATTTCCAGAAGAACCGGTGGAAATCTCGGGAAGATCATAGAGAAAATGTCCCGGATCATCGGTGAAAAAATCCGCGTAGAACGGGAAATTGATGTATCTATAGCAGGAAAAAAGATGGAACAGTCAGTAATGAGTTTGGTACCGGGAGGAATGATCATATATATGCAGATAACTTCGGAAGGTTTTCTGGATGTTCTTTATCACAACCTGCTGGGCAATATGGTTATGACCGTTTGTCTTGTCATATACTTGATCAGTTTCCGACTCGGAAGAAAAATTGTGAGGATTGCTATATGATCCAGGGAATCGGAATACTGATCTTAATGTTTACGGCAGCAATGGTAATTTGGGGAAGGAAAGAAGGAGGTTCCTGGAAATATAGGCCTATTACATGGATGATCAGACAGGGCAAAAAGAAGGGATGGTATCTTCCGGAATGGGTGAGTAAAGAAATTCTTTTTAAAGCGTGGTCGATGCTTGCAGCAGGAAGTATCCTTGTCATTTTGATGAGAGGGATTCGTTATTTGAACGAAGAAAATATAACAAAACTGCCCCGGCCGGAATATGGTTCCGGAAAACAACAGGAGGAACTTGAGGTAGAATGGAAAGATGAAAAAGGAGAAACCAGAAAAGAAAATCTGGTGGTGGATATCGATGAGAAAAATCTGACACAGGAAGAAAAAGAGGAAATCTTTCATGAAGTGAGAGAAAGATTGAGTGAGATTGTTCTGGGTGATAACGCATCAGCGGATTATGTGAATCAGAAACTGGTTCTTCCGGAAAGTCTGGAAGAATATCCGGTAGAGATTAACTGGATGACCAGTGATTCGGAAAGTGTGGACTGGGATGGGAATCTGGGAAACAATCTGCCTCAGGATGGAAAGATAATATGTCTGTCTGCTGCTATAAGACTACAGGATGAGGAACAAATGTATTATCAATATGTAAAAGTCTTTCCGCCTCTTTTGGACAGTCAGGAACAGATATCCAGTCTTGTGCGGAAAGAAAATGAGAATCAGGAGAGCGACTGGCTGAAACTTCCGGAAAGCTGGAAGGATAAGAAGCTGATATGGAGAAAAACGAGTAATAAAATAGAAAATGGGATTGCCATTCTTGTCTTTATCAATCCGCTTTTTTTATTGCTCAGAGAACGTCAGATTCTGGAAGAAAAAAGAAAACAGGAACGTCAGCAGATGATGAGGGATTATCCTGAGATTGTAAGCAAGCTGACTCTTTTATTAAGTGCCGGCGTAAACCTTAGAAAAGCTGTGGAGCGAATTGGAAAAGATTATATAAATTATAATCGGGTAAACGGAGAGCGAAAAGCATATGAGATTATTGTGGAAATCTGTGAGGAAATGGAACGGGGGGTTGCAGAAAGTGAAGCATATGAACGACTAGGAGAAAAAACAGGGCTGCTGTCATATCGGACCCTTTCCGCATTATTGGTTCAGCATCTGCAAAAAGGAAGTCAGGGAATTGAGCTTATGCTGGAAGAAGAAGCGGAAAAAGCACAAGAGATGAGGCAGCAGCAGGCAAGGATTCTGGGTGAACAGGCTTCAACAAAATTGTTGTTTCCCATGGTTCTAATGCTTTTGACCGTGTTTGTGATTTTACTGGTTCCTGCGTGGATATTTTTTTCCGGATAAGTATGCGAGGACTTTGGAGAATCTGAAAATTGAGATTATGCCGGAAAGGAGGTGAGAACAATGGGATTATGGAAACGTTTTTTAGCAGAAGAAGATGCACTTGGGACGGTAGAAATCATACTTATTATCGTGGTTCTTGTAGGCCTTGTGATGATTTTCAAGAAACAACTGGTCAGTCTGGTAAATAACATTCTATCCAAGATTACAAATCAAAGTAACAGTATTTAGTTACATCTGATTAATTCCATCAAATGCAAAAAGAAAGGAGTGTATCCTTTGAAGAAAAAAGGCAGTATAACCTTATTTTTCAGCCTGTTTATGGCAGTGTTGCTCGTGCTGATCCAGGTAATGTTTCGTTCTGTACAGACAGCAGGCGGAAAGGTTCAGGCTGAAGCTGGAGTCGAGGAAGGCTTATATTCCGTATTTGCCGGCTATGACCGGGAATTATTTGAAAAATATCATGTATTCTTTCTGGACGGGGGATATGGTACAGGAGCATTGCAGCCGGGGCGCATGTATCAAAAAGTGGAAGACAGTATGATAAGAAGCTGTAGTCCGGTAAATAGTTTTACGGATATTCGTGGGGAAAATCTGTGGAAATGTTCGAAAGAGTCCGGAGCAGTGACAGGAATCACACTGGCATCTGACCAACAGGGAAGGGCGTTCAAGATACAGGCAATCGATTATATGAAGGATACAGCCGGAATTCAGGGGATACAGCTTCTTTTGGAAAAAGCTAATCTACAGGGACAGATTATTCGTTCTCAGGAAGAAGAAGGTAATATAGAACAGGCAAAAAAAGCACAGGAATCTTATGAGCAGGCAAAAGAGCAGGTAAAACAACAGTTAGCAGAGCAAGTTGACCAGACAGAGATTTCAACAGTGAGTTTGACATCTCCGGGAGAAGAATTTGTGAATCCTATCGAGGTAATCGGAGAATTACAGAAAAAAGGAATTCTATCGTTGGTTTTGCCTGCAAATACACAGGTGTCACAGGAAACTTTTGATGCTCAGGGGAAAATGGGTGTGAGAACCTGTGAAAAAGGAATAGGAATCATGTGCTTTAGTGAAAATCCTGATACAGTGATCGGCAATTTGATATTTCAGGAATATATGATAAAACATTTGAACTGTTATGGTGAAAAAAATGAAACAGGAGCTATTTCGTATCAGTTAGAATATGTGATAGCAGGAAAGAATACGGATCAGGATAATTTAAAAGCCGTGATAACCAGACTACTGGCAATGCGGGAGGCGGCTAATATGGTTTATTTGATTAAAAATCCGGTTTGTCAGGTACAAATTCATGAGATGGCGTTGGCAATTTGTGCAGTGACGGGAATTCCAGCCCTTGAAAGTGTGGTCAGTCTGGCGCTGGAAGCTGTATGGGCTTTCGGAGAAAGTGTGCTTGATGTAAGACAACTTTTGGCAGGAGGAAAAATACCGTTGGTTAAGACTGCAGAAAGTTGGAATTTATCGCTGGAAAATCTGGAAAATCTACCCCGGATTTTAAGAGAAAAGCAGGAAAAGCAGAAAAATGGTCTGTCATATAAAGAGTATCTACGGATTTTGTTAAGTTTGGGGAAACCAGAAAAACAGGTTCTCAGAACTATGGATGTGGTGGAGCAGTCTATGAGAAGCATTAAAGGAAAAGAAAATTTCAGGATGGATTTATGTATAAGTTATTTAAAGGTTGAAATGGGAGCGGTGTGTCATGGATATCATTTTACGATTCAGAGAGATTATGGATATGAAATGTAGAAGAAAAAAAGAAAAAAAACAAAATCAGAGTCTGGAAGAATGCCCTTCGGAGGAAGGAAAACAAAAACAACGTTCTCTTCAGGCAGAGAAAACGGATCATTCCCCCATATATTCGTTTTATACCGGAATCCGCAGGGCATTCTTCCGGATTTTGAATAAAAGGAAACTTTCAGGTTCTATGACAGCAGAAGCAGTAGTTACCGTACCGATATTTTTGCTTACAGTCAGCACTTTATTGAGTATTCTGGATATTTACAGAGTTCAGGCATTAGTAAAAAATTCTCTTCATCAAAGCGCCTTGGAACTGGGAACTTATGCATATGTTTCTGAAAAAGGACAGGATACTCCGGCAGGCATAATTTCGTCTTCTGCTTGCGCTATATATGCGAAAACAAGAATACCGTATCTGGGAGATTACGTGAAGGTGTCAACGTCTGACTCTGTATATGAAAATCATACAGTAAAGCTTCGCGCTCGGATAGAGTACCGAATTCCATTGAGCATTGTTCCATTTCCGAAACTATATTTTTATAATGAAAGTCAGGTTGACAGTTGGGTTGGAAAAGGTACAGAGGATAAGACCGGAATAATGGATAGTACATGGGAAGAAATGGTATATGTATCGGAATACGAGAGTGTATATCATACGAACGCATCGTGTTCACATTTGGAATTGGCAGTTCATCAGGATGTATTGAATCATATGGAAAGCCTTCGAAATGCTTATGGAAACAAGTATCATATGTGTGAGAAGTGCGGTATTGCTTCTTCAGGAAATACAGCCGTGTATTATACCGAAAAAGGAGATTGTTATCATATGCAGGAAGAATGCAGCGGTTTGAAAAGAACTGTTCGTCTGGTAAAAAAATCAGAGACAGAAGGAATTCATCAGTGTCAGCGATGTATGGCAAAGGAGGCTTCATGAGGTATCTGGTAGCAATATATCTGGGAATCAATGCATGGACGGACTGGAAAATGAAAGAAATCGATATCAGATATACCCTGTTTTTTATCCTTCTTGTCTGGATTATGAAATTGTTCAGAGGAGAAATCATATATTGGTCGGGAATCGTTCCGGGTATTTTCTTTTTTGGGGTATCGCTTTGGAAGAAGAGCAGTCTTGGAAAAGGAGATGGTATTGTGATAGGTGCTATGGGATGGGTCGTAGGCATAGAAAAAGTATGGAATATTCTTATGAATGGTTTTCTGTTAGCGGGTGCTGCCGGGATTCTTTTATGGCTGAGAGAAAGAAAAAAAGAAACAGAAATGCCGTTTGTTCCGTTTTTACTGGCAGGATACCTTATGGAGGAATATGGAAAATGGTTTACATAAAAGGGAAAAATAAAAGCAGGATATCCTTAAAAATGAGAGGAATGATGACAGTAGAAGCATCTTTTCTGATTCCCATGGTTATAATGGCAGCAGGCATTATGATCTCTCTTAGTATTTTTGTCTATCAGAGATGTTGGTATACACAGGCTGCCTGTGAGGCGGTGCTTGCAGGCAGCACACAGGGGATATTAAAAAAATCTTCCGGGACAGAAAAGGCTGAGGAGCGATGGAATATTCTGAAGAAAGAATGTTATCCGGTTCCGGAGGAGTTTTCTTCCTTGGTCAGCGGCAGCACGGATCGAGTTCAGATACAAATAACAGGTTCTACACCGATGTGGGGAAGAAAAGGAATTTGTATGCAGATATCCGTTTCCCAAAAGATTGTACGACCGGTAAAATTTATTCGTAAGGCGGCAGCTTTGATAGAATGAAAGGGGATGAGTATGTTTGGATGCAGAATACAGACGAGATCTTCAGAATAGTTATCTGGTGCTGAAAATGAAAGAAGAAACGGAAAACAAATATCCCCTTCGGATGATAACGGAAAATAAAATATCCGGATTATTACCTTGTAGTTATAGAAGAATGGATGGTGATGTCCTGTTTTATTATGATATTACATCAAAAATTTCTTTAGCAGAAAGATGCCAATGCAGAAAAATGACAGGTGAAGATTTTTTGGTATTAATCTGCAGTCTGATTCGGGTTTTATCGGCAATGGAAGAATATCTCCTGGACGGGAATTCCTTATGTCTCAACATGGAATATATTTTTCTGGATGCACAGATGCAGGCGGTGAATTTTTGTTGTGTGCCTTGTGAGGTATGGAATCTGGAAAATAGCTTCAGGGAACTGATGGAAGGACTTTTGCCCTGTATTGATCATCAAAACCAGAAAGGAGTGATGGTCGGATATGGGTTTTACCAATATGCTGTAAGGGAACCATTTTCAGTAGACGGACTTAGAGAACAATTGGAAATATATCAAAAAGAGGATAGAAAGGATGGGATGCAGTGCATAGAAGAAGATGCCGAAGATTATAGAGAAAATAGTTTACGGATTGATTTGACGGAAAAAGAAAGTAAGGAGGAAAGAGAAAGCAGATGGTTAGAGCAAAAAAAACATGAAGCTGCTCTGAATGCTTTTTTTCAGGATGAAGAAGAAAAGCAGGAAGACCATTCACATCCGTTTTTGGTAACAACAGGAACGGTGGGTATTTTTTTATTTGGATTGACCGGATGGTATTTGTGGAGAAATTATAGGGTATATTTGTGGATATGGGGAGCAATCGGAATGCTTTCTCTGGTAATGGTGTTTGTTTGCACATGGTGGAAAAATAAAAGGGAAATTTCGGGTGAACTGCAGGATGAAAGAGAAAAACAGAAGAAAGAGCTGTTTATGGGATTTGAACAGGAAGAATGTGTAAAAAAAGAAAAGGTTGCAGAGTATGGGCAAGATGATTGTCTGACACAAATATTGGATCAATCAAGAGAAAAGGATATATTTATATTGGAAGAAAAATATCCAAATAAAGGACAATGTATTCGATTGGAAAAAAGAAAGATCTGTTTTATCGGGAAATTAAAAGAAATGGCAGATATTGTATTGCCTTCCGGTGCTGTCAGCCGTCTTCATGCGAGAATCCGGATAGATAAAGGCAAGTGCTATCTTCGGGATTTGAATTCTAAAAATGGAACATGGGTCAATGGGCAGGAAGTTCAGGGTGAGAAAGAAATAGAAATTAAAGAAGGAGATGAGATCCGTTTTGCAGACTTGATTTATATACTGAGACGTACTTGAAAGGATTCCTGTATGACGAAAGTGCGGTATAATAATGTTCCACACTTCTTGTAAAGAATAACTGAGTGTTTTATAATAGGGGATAAATATGGTAGAAGGAGTGGAATAATGCAGGAAACGTATGGAAATGATACACCGGATGCTTTGGAACGTATCTTTCAGGGTCCTATAAACTGGATGAATCTTCTGATCGTGGGAGTAAATATTCTGATTTTTGTGTTGACTGAAATCATTGGTGATACGGAAGATGTTACATTTATGCTGAAATGTGGTGCGGCTTACACTCCATGGATTTTGGATGGACAATGGTATCGCCTTTTTACCAGTATGTTTTTGCACTTTGGGGTCTCTCATCTTTTGAATAATATGGTGTTACTTTTGTTTTTAGGTGACATGCTGGAAGAATTGACGGGAAAATGGAGATATCTCCTGATTTATCTGGGCGGAGGTCTGGCAGGAAATATAATATCTCTGCTTATGGATTGTCGTTCTGGTGAGATGGCAGTGAGCGCAGGTGCTTCCGGTGCAGTATTCGCCGTGATCGGTGGGATTTTTGTGGTACTTGTAAAGCAACGGGGAAAGGTGAAAGACTTGACACTTTCACGACTGGTGCTTGTAGTTTTCCTGAGTATATATCATGGTTTTCAGTCGACCGGGATAGATAATGCTGCGCATGTGGGAGGACTTTTGGGCGGAATTTTCCTTACCTTTCTGGTGTATAGAAGGAAAAATCCGCAAGAACCATTTTACGTCTCATAAGAAAGAGGAAGATGGAGAATAAAGCTTGTTTTTTCAGGAGAAGAGATGATATCTATAGAACCATCATGTGCCTGTACAATATTATGGACAATTGCAAGTCCGAGACCTGTTCCGTCCTTTTTGTGTGTAATAAATGGTTCAAATAAATTTGAAAGATATTCAGACGGTATTTCCGGACCATTATTTTCAACGCAGATATGAAAAGTATCGCCGTCAAAAGAAAGAGAAACAATAATTTCACCATTTGGCTGATCTTCGAGTGCTTCTGAGGCATTGCGGATTAGATTTAGTATAGCAGCCCGTAGTTTTGTTTTATCGAAACAAGCCGGCGGTACAGCAGTTTTTTTCTGAAATGATACTTTCAAATGTGGATATACAGTTTCACATTCCTGAATTAATGAGGATAAAAAGGAAGAGAGAGAAAACTGTTCTTTATGAAGAACCATGGAATTATTATAGTCAGACAGCTCGCTGAGCAGTTGTTTTAAATATTCCATATTTTCAATAATAGGCTTCCATGTGTCAAAAGAAGTAACTTCCGGATGATGCGATATGGTAAGCTGAAGGAAACTGTTAATGAGAGTGACAGGATTACGAATTTCATGGGAAATACGTGAAAGATCCATCCGGTGAGATTCTTCCAGGTGATGAATCAGGAGATTCAATGTGGGATCATTTTCACAATACTGTTTTAATTGATGTTTTTCCAGTTGGGATAACATAAAGGATGCACCTCTTTTATTTATAAAATTCAGTGATAAGTCTATCATTGAAAAAAGAGGGCGGCAACAAAATTCAAACGACGTAACCCGACGATAAGTTGGGAGATTATGGAGGTAAAAATGGATACTTGTATTTTTTGTAAAATTGCCGGCGGTGAGATTCCGTCCGCTACACTGTATGAAGATGAAGACTTTCGTGTAATTCTTGATCTGGGTCCGGCCAGTAAAGGACATGCATTGATTCTTCCAAAAAAACATTATGCAAATATTTATGAGATACCGGATGAACTGGCGGAAAAGGTGATAAAGCTTGCAAAAAGAATGGCTTCGGCTATGACGAAAGCTCTGGGATGTGATGGTTTTAATCTGGTACAAAATAACGGAGAAGCGGCAGGACAAACCGTTTTTCATTTCCATATGCATCTGATTCCGCGATATAAGGGAGATGGTGCCGGTGTCACATGGACTCCGGGAACACTTACAGATGAAGTGAGAGATGAGGTAGTAGCAAAAGTAAAAGCAGAGCTTGAACATTAAGAGAAAAAGCGTGATTGAACAAAAGAAAGGATGCTGCGGTATAATACAGCATCCTTTCGAAGCCTTTATTTTGCGTATTCGCAGATCATTTGTACGATACGACCTATGGAATCCATTTGATTGCTCTGGCTCATGGCCTGAATATAGGATTCTCGGTTTTGATACAGATCCTGAATAGAGGCAAGCAGTGATTCATCTGTAAGCTCTTCTTCTTCAAGTACTTTACTATAACCAAGACGTTCAAAGGAATGGGCATTCAGTATCTGATCTCCGCGGCTTGCATTGGCAGACAAAGGAATCAAAAGATTTGGTTTCTTTAATGCGCTGATTTCGCAGATTGCATTGGCACCGGCCCTTGAAATTACCAGATCTGCCAGTGCGAACAGGTCAGACAGCTCATTTTTGATATATTCATATTGAACATAGCCTTTCGTACCGTTCAGAGAATCATCCAGTTTCCCCTTACCGCAGAGGTGAATTACCTCGAAGTCTTTCAAAAGGTCAGGAAGAATCTGGCGAACAGCAGTATTGACTGCAACAGATCCCAGACTTCCACCGATGATCATAAGAACAGGTTTATCTCCGGTAAGTCCTGTAAATGCAAGAGCTTTCTGTTTATCTCCGCTCATAAGCTCCTGACGGATCGGAGTACCGGTGAGAACAGCCTTGTCTGCAGGGAGTTTATCCACTGTTTCCGGGAAGTTACAGCATACCTTTACAGCAGAAGGAATACACAGCTTATTAGCAAGACCCGGTGTCATATCGGATTCGTGAATAATTGCAGGAATTTTTCTGTGTTTTGCTGCAATCACCACAGGTACAGTGACAAAGCCACCTTTGGAAAATACAACATCAGGTTTTAGTGTTTTTAATAATTTCTTAGCTTCCTGATATCCTTTCAGTACTTTAAACGGATCTGAAAAATTTTTTACATCAAAATAACGTCGTAGTTTACCGGAAGAGATACCATAATAAGGAATACCCATTTCTTCAATCAGCTTTTTCTCAATTCCATCATAAGAGCCAATGTAGGAAATCTTAAATCCCTTTTCTTTCAGAGCGGGAATCATAGCAATATTTGGAGTAACGTGACCGGCAGTTCCGCCGCCGGTAAGAACGATATGTTTCATACCTAATCCTCCTGAAAAATTACATTTATAAAATATGATGTAACAGTATTATCAATCTTACGATAAAAAAAGTCAAGAAAAGGTTACTGGTTACGGAGAGAACAATAATAAGAATAGAGTTGCGTTCAGAGATGTAAGGTGCAGCGTTGCATTCATCTTTTACAGAGCGTATAATATATCAGATGAGGGATGACTCCCGCCTCTGTAGGGTGAGCAGCAATTATGTATCAGTGGCGGGTGTCAATCCCCCATCTGATATACGCTCCGCGGGGATGCGCAGGAATTCGGAATGGAAGTATGTCTGCTATGCAGACCCGAATTCCGCGCCAAGACTCGCGAGCGAGTCTTGAATATAAGAATTTACATTGTTCGGAAAGGAGGATTTTTATGCAGTTAATGTTTATTGGAGCAGCACATGAAGTTACAGGCAGCTGCTATTATCTGGAATCGTCAGGGAAACATTTTCTGGTTGACTGTGGGATGGAACAGGGACCGAATTATTATGAAAATGAAGAAATTCCTGTGGCTGCTTCTGATCTGGATTTTGTGCTGCTGACACATGCGCATATTGATCATTCAGGTTTATTACCACTGCTTTATGCGAGAGGATTCAGGGGAAATGTCTATACCACATATGCGACTGCAGACCTGTGTGATATTATGCTGCGTGACAGTGCTCACATACAGATGTTTGAAGCAGAGTGGAAAAACAGAAAAGGAAAGCGTGCCGGAAAAGAAGCAGTGGAACCTATCTATACGATGGAAGATGCTTTGGGGTTAATAAGTAATCTGGTCGGATGTCCTTATAAACAGATCCTAACGATTGCTGATGGTATTCAGGTTCGTTTTACAGATGCCGGTCATCTTCTGGGTTCTGCAAGTATTGAAATATGGCTGGAAGAAGACGGTGAGACGAGAAAAATTGTATTTTCTGGGGATATCGGTAATATAAACCAGCCTTTGATCAAAGATCCGGAGTATCTTTTGTCTGCTGATTATGTAGTGATGGAATCAACATATGGAAATCGAACCCATGAGAGACCAACGGATTATACACAGGCGTTGGCTGAGGTAATTCAGAAAACATTTGATCAGGGCGGAAATGTAGTGATTCCTTCTTTCGCTGTAGGAAGAACACAGGAAATGCTTTATTTCATAAGAAAAATAAAAGAAGATCATATGGTTACGGGATATGAGAATTTTCCGGTAGTGGTAGACAGTCCGCTGGCAGTGGAAGCTACCAATGTTTTCAGGGAACACTACAAAGAATGTTTTGATAAGGAAGCAATGGAGCTGATTGAAAAGGGAATCAACCCGATTACATTTCCATCATTACAGCTTTCTGTTACCAGTGAAGAATCAAAAGCGATTAATTTTGATGAGCGGCCCAAAGTAATTATATCAGCAAGCGGTATGTGTGATGCAGGACGTATCAAGCATCACCTGAAGCATAATCTCTGGAGAAAAGAGTGTACAATATTATTTGTGGGTTATCAGGCAGTAGGAACGCCCGGGCGAGCTCTTGTAGAAGGAGCATCACAACTGAAGCTTTTTGGTGAGGAGATTCAGGTAAATGCCAGGATCTGTGTTCTCCCGGGAATCAGCGGGCACGCAGATGATGTGGGGTTGATGAAGTGGGCAGCTTCTTTTGCAGAGAAACCTCGTCAGTTTTTTATATGTCATGGAGAAGCAGAATCCTGTGAGATATTGACAGGAAGACTTGAAGATGAACTTCATTATCATGCGATGGCACCTTATAGTGGTACGATATATGATTTAAAAGAAGGAATTTTTGTACGCCGGACAGATGGTATACGTATACAACAAAAAGCGAAACAGACAAAAGCATCCAGCGTATATCAACGATTGGTTGCAGCGGGACAGAGACTTCTTACAGTTATTCGTCACAATGAAGGAGGAAGCAACAAAGATCTGGCAAAATTCACCAGTCAGATTAACAGTCTGTGTGATAAATGGGACAGATAAAAAATACAGCTTCACACTTGGTGTATGTGAAGCCGTATGCTTTCGGTGAAATTATTTCAAAGCCTGTTTCAGGGCTTGTGCCAGCTGATCCGGACATGAAGTTGGTTTGAATCCACAGTGGATTCCTTCCAGACGTGAGATGACCTCTTTTGCATCCTGACCTTCTACCAGAGCACCAATTCCTTTCAGATTACCGTTACAGCCGCCGGTAAATACTACATTGTGAAGCTTTCCGTCAATTAGTTCAAAACTGATCTGGGAAGAACATGTTCCTTTTGTTTTGTATACCATAATTTTCCTCCTGTTCTCATGTGTACGTTGCTTTGTCGGATAACGCTGCCGATTTGAAAAACGGCAACATTAAAATCCATTGGTATTATAGCAAAAAACAGTATATATTTGAACAAAATAATTGAAATATTTTAATCGTTGAGTGATTTATGATATAATGGGCGTTAGCAAGAAGAATGTGCCTGCACATTCCGAGAGCGGCGAATGATAAGACAGATATGGAGGAAAATAAAGTGAACAAAATAGGAGTTATCGGAGCGATGAAAATAGAAGTGGAAGCACTGCAGGAACAGATGGAACATGTAACCTTAACGAAGAAAGCTTCCATGGAATTTCATCATGGTATTCTGAATGGAAAAGAAGTGGTTGTTGTACAATCTGGTATTGGAAAGGTAAATGCAGCAGTATGTACACAGATTTTGGTTGATGATTTTCAGGTGGAAGCAGTTATCAATACAGGTATTGCGGGTTCTTTAAAAAATGAGATTAATATTGGGGACATTGTGGTATCTACAGATACTCTTCAACATGATGTAGATGCCAGAGAGTTTGGATATCAGAAAGGGCAGATTCCGGGAATGGAAGTTTTTTCCTTTGTGGCGAATGCAGCACTTCGGGAAAAGGCGGTAAGTGTGTGTAAAAAAGTGAATCCGGATATAGAAGTATTTGAAGGAAGAATTGTAAGCGGCGATCAGTTTGTGGCCAATGCTGAGGTGAAAGATGAACTGATTAAAACCTATGCCGGATATTGTACAGAAATGGAAGGTGCGGCAATTGCGCAGGTAGCGTATTTGAATAAAATTCCTTTTGTCATTTTGAGGGCGATTTCAGATAAAGCAGATAATAGTGCAACCATGGATTATCCTACATTTGAGAAAAAAGCAGCTCAACACTGTGTAAATCTTGTGAGTGAGATGTTGAGAGAATTGTAATGAGACTTGAATGTTTCTTCCATGAAAAATGAGTGTCTGCGGCAAAAATACAGGGAATTTGACGAACGATTTTGGTTTCAAATCCGGCATATGGGCGATATAATATCTCCAGAAGGCCGCTGATAAGCCCCGGGGCTATGAACGGCTGGAAATCCTCCCGTCTTGGGAGAAAAAATAAGGGGGTAATCACATATGCTTCATGAATGGATGAAACAAAATCTGTTGCTTTATGGGATGATTGCGGCAGGAATACTGGGAGTTTTCTGCATTGTTATGGTGGATCATTTTTACAGCAGAGCTATGCGTGATTTACGCCGGATAACGGAACCAAAAGGAAAGTGGACAAAAGAATTTTTGAATGAATATCAGATGCGTCTTACACGTGAACAGGCAATCAATAACCCGGAAGTTTTTATTCGTACTCAGCTGGTGAAAGGAAAAGTTTGGGGAATCAGTCTGCAAAAATGGAAACAGGGGATTGGTTTTGGTGCACTACTGTGTTTCCTTTTGATGATGGCCGCTGTTTATGGAACGTACCGCTATGAAGAAGCGGAGCTGATGAGGTATCAATACGTTTTGGTAGGAGCGGGAATATTTGCATTGCTGCTTTTGATGAAGCAATTTATGGGATTTATCAGTAAAGAGGATATTATTCTGGACGGACTCATGGACTATATGGAAAATACTTCCCGGGCACCGGGAACGGATATTCAGATGGACAAGGTCAGAGAAGAGACAAGGGAAGAATTGATCAACCGCGTTACGGAAGGAATTCAGCAGACCGCTGCCAGTGGGACAAAGTTTTCTCATATGCTGACACCGGAAGAGGATCATATTATGCGGGAGGTAATAAGGGAATATCTGACATGAGAAAATCTTTAGAAAAATGATATAAGCAATCATAAGATAAAGGAATTGAAAAATGAAAATAGTTATTTTAGAAGCAAAAAGTCTGGGTGACGATATCTCTTTTGCCGCCTTTGAACAATTTGGAAAAGTAGAGGTTTATCCTCAGACGAGCAAAGAGCAGATGGCAGAGAGAATTCAGGATGCCCAGGTGATCATAGTGAATAAACTTCCGGTGTGCGAAGAAACACTGAAGACTGCAGCTTCAGTGGAACTGGTATGCGTTACCGCCACCGGTGTTAATAATCTGGATGGAGAGTATCTGAAAAAAAGAAAAATAGCGGCTTATAATGTGGCTGGATATTCTACAGAGGCAGTAGCACAGCACACATTCGCCCTGCTTTTCTATTTGCTTGAGAAGCTTAGATTTTATGATGAGTTTGTTAAGTCGGGAGAATATGCAGACTGCGGAATGTTCTCCTATTATGAAGAAAAATTTACTGAGCTGTCAGGAAAAACATGGGGAATTTTGGGAATGGGCGCAATCGGAAGAAAGGTGGCTCAGATTGCGGAAGCATTCGGATGTCGTGTGATTTGCTGTTCCGCTTCCGGGAACAGGTATGATACAGTATATGAGCAAGTGGATTTTTCAACACTTCTGGAGCAGTCGGATATTTTGTCCATTCATGCACCGCTGAATGTCCATACAGATAATCTTATGGACCGTGCGGCATTTGAGAAAATGAAAAAGACAGCTATACTTCTGAATCTGGCAAGGGGTCCGATCGTAAATGAGACTGATCTTGCCGAAGCACTCAATAATGGAATGATTGCGGGCGCCGGACTGGATGTGCTGAGTACGGAACCGATTTCCCGGGATAATCCGCTGCAGAATATTCAGGACAGCAGAAAACTGCTGATTACTCCGCATATTGCGTGGGCAGCCACCGAAAGCCGTAAAAGATGTGTGGAAGAAACGGTGAAAAATATAAAAAGATATCTTCAAAACAGTTCTCAGAATAAGGTTTATTGATCCGTGTATATCAGAAATACCGGTGAATGATATAGAAAAGCCGACCCGAACAGAAAGCAGGTGTATTTACCTGGAACTGTTCGGGCAAGGCTGAACGGAAATTTTATTCTTCTATGATTTGAATTTCCAGATAATCAAAATCAATGGAATCAATGAAATTGTCTGCATAAAATCTTGTTTTGTCGTGACGTTTAAATTCATTTACGTTGCTTTCCAGCCAGATGGGTTTGCTGAGATCCCAAAGATAGCAGATTTCATCCAGAGAATGAAAAATTTTATGCGTTCTGGTGTCATCTGTTTCGTCGCAGATAACAGTATCTTTTAGCATGCGGTTATCTTTCCATAGTTTTCCCCATAAACGAAACATGTTTATCTCCTCCTTATGATGCACTGTTGTAGGGGATTATAAACTACCAACCCATTTCCATAAGCCATTGGCTGACTCTTTCTTCTCGTTGCTTTTCAGTAGTCGTATCTGTTTTTCCAAGAATTAATTCGCCATGAATACTGCCATCCAGAAGATACAAGATTCTACTGCATCTGCTTGCAATTTTGCTGTCGTGCGTTACCATCAGGATTGTGGTCCCTTCACGATTCAGCTTTACAAATTCTTCCATAACTTCGACAGCTGCACTTTTGTTCAATGCACCGGTCGGCTCATCCGCAAACAGAATTTCGGGCTGATTTATCATACTTCTGCATATGCAGGCGCGCTGAAGCTGTCCTCCTGAAACCTGGGTAATGCTTCGATCTGCCAGATCAGAAATAGACAGTTTTTGCATCAGTTTTTTTGCATTTTCCAATAATTCAGTCTTTGATTTTTTGTTATCTTTTTTTGCTTTATTTGCCTGTATCGCAGGAAGCAAGATATTGTCCAGAATGTTTAAATTGGACATCATATTCATTTGTTGAAAGACGAATCCCATACGGTACAGTCGGAGTTTTGATTTTTCATCTTCTGAAAGCACCGTAATTTCCTGACCGTTCAGCCATACTTTTCCGCCTGAGGGCTGATCCATACCGGATATCTGATATAAGAGTGTAGATTTTCCGGAACCGGAGGGTCCCATGATCGCTGTCATTTCTCCTGAATCCATAGTAAAAGAAACGTGATCCAGTATCTGATTTTTACATAGATTTTCTACTTTTAATAAATCTTTCATTGTTCTACTCCTTTCCCATACAACATTCAAAGGCTTTTACTTTTTTTATCTCCAATATGCCAATCCAGACTGCAGCGCCTGCTGCTGTCAGAGAGATGATGGGTATTAAGAATAGTATTTTACTCCAATCTATGACAAAACGAAAGCGATCTGCGCCGAATGATTTCAAAATCATGCCACAGAGATATTCGCCAATTATGTTTCCTGTGATTAATCCCACTACAGTTCCTATTATAGCAGGCAAAAGCCCTTTTATCATATAGGATTTTTTTATGCTGCCACTGGTAAAACCAAGCGCTTTTTGCAGGGATACTGAATAACGATTTTTTTCTACGATGAGTCGCGTAAACAGTGCAACCACCAGAAAAATAATGACAGCGGCAATTATCGTGGCAGTTTTTGAAGCAAGATGGATTTCCTGCAATGTCTGTCCATAAGTTCCTTTCACATAATCTGCGATATCTACTATCTTTATACCTGTTTGGCTGTATTCTTCAATCCATTGTTCTTTTGAAACAGTATCTTGGAGTGAAACATATACGATGTTCCACATGGCAGGAATGTTATCGTCTTTAATTGGAGATAATATTCCCACCTTTGCTGTTTTTCCTCCATTGGTAATATCAGAATAGATGCCGCATATGGTATAAGTTGTTTGGGTATTGTTTATCAGAAGTTCCAAAGTGCTTCCCACAGACAACCCCAATTCCTCTGCATTCAAAGAAGATAGGGCGATTTCTTTTTCCTCTTCAGGTGCCTTCCCCTCTGTGTAGCTTATGGGAAAAGCATTATGATCACCTGCTTCAACCGTCAGATTGATTTGGTTTCCGTCGGAAGATAAAGCAGGACAGGATTTCGTCTGAAGTACTGAATACTTTTTGACTCGTGGATCATTTTTAAGTTCAGTGTCAATCTGCTCTGTTATAGTGTAGATGTCTTCTGTTTGCCTTATATCGATACGAATTTCCCCATTTCCTATTCCCATATAGGTAACAAATTTTGGAGAAGAAAGAGAACTGTATAAGTTTTGCGGAACAAGCATTAAAAAGGTGCAGGCAGCCACTACAAAACCGATAAACAAATATTGCCTGTGGTTGTTTTTCTTGCTTTCTGTCTGTTCGGGAAATAATGCTTCCAAAACTGTGTAGCGTTCTGTTTTTTTCAGACCGCATCGGACGGAAAACAGGATAACCCCTTGTGTAAGAAGTACTGCAAAGATAGAAAAAATTACTGACCGCCATCCTGCATTTGAAGCACCATATAGTTCCTGCATTTGTCTGAGCAAAGGTTTCAACATCGGGCGTGCCAGAATAAGTCCGATAAAAGCTCCGCATACAGAAAAAAGAATATATTTTGCAAAATAAAGCTGACGAATGTCTTTTTTACTGATCCCGAGTGCTTTCAACATGCCAATTTCTTTTTTGTCCCTTTCCAACCGCAAAGCAAGAATAAAACGGATGCAAAGGATAGAAATGAGCAGAACGACAATGCTTACAAGCAAAATCACCAGAATCATCATTCCGTCGGAAAGGGCATTCATCATACGGATAAGTGGACCGGTAATGGTCGGACCATTTGCAGGAAGCCCTTCAGCAGCATAGTCCGCGGCAAAAACACTCGTGTCGGTTTCGTCTTTCAAGAGAAATTCAATCAAATACTCTTCTTCACCTGATTCTTTAAGTTTATTATAATCGCTTTCACTTACAAGAAATCGTTTGGAGGAAGCCATCATGGAGTTCATCTGGGAATCTCTGAGGAAACCTGCGATATACAGCTTTTGCCTGCCGATTTCCATGGCATCTCCAATGTGCAGATCATATTGAGTGCGATAACAGACAGGAACATATACTTCACCTGGGGAAACTTTCAGAACGTGATTCTCTGTGCTCAGTAAATAATCAAATTTTTCACCTTGCACGCAAAGACCATTATCCTGGGTACTGTCTGCTAAACAGTGGTTTCCCAGATAAATGCTGCTGTTTTCCAAATTCAGATATTTACATACCTGCCATTCTTCCACATCTGAATGCACAAGAGCAAAATGGCTTAGCTTTGCTTCGTCCAGTTCTCCGGTATGCATTTGCAGAAAATCAGGAGTTTTTGCGTTTTCCATGAGATCGTCGATGGAACGAAGAAGATTGGTAAACAATAAAACTGTGAGAACAAGCAGCATAGATGAAATTGCCATAAAAATAATTGTAACTGCGGATAATAGTTTATTTTGTTTTATATCATTCCCTATCAGCTTTCCTGTCATACTTTTTTCCTTTCCAGTGCCCTGACACTTTTTACGGGATATATCAACAATGATGTTAAACTCAAAAAGATGCCCGCTGCTATGACTACAACGGCTGCACCTCGACCGACTCTGAGATGAAAGTGTGCAGCAATACCATCTGCTGCCGCACCTGCAGTGGCGTAGGCTACAACGTATCCGATTTGGGATAAAAACCCAATCATGCCCCAGGCTCTTCCCTGCAGTTCATCGGGAATATTAGTTCTTACCAGATAGTCCAGACAATTGTTGGCAAAGGGAAGCGTGGCAAAAAACAGAAAACCAAAAATGCAGATGATATAGATGTTTTCACGAATACCGAATCCGATCATACCAATGCCCGCAAGGAACAAAGAAATACTCAGGATTTTTACATATCCTTGCTGCAGTCCTTTTGCTCCTAAAAACAGGCTGGATACTAACATTCCGCAAGCACATACCGTTTCTCCGATCCCCAGAATGGTACTGTTTGAAAAATCCAGAATCAGAGGTTCAGCCAAAATCTGTAAAACACCCATAAAACAAGTCATGACGGAAGATATTACGATCAGGATAAATACCCCCTGCCGTTGGGTAATTGCTTTCCAGCCCTGTTTTAAGCTTTCAGCAAAAGAACTTTTATTTTCAATTTCTTTTACAGCAATTCCTTTCCTTACAACGGCAGTGGAAATCACCGTGAGGATGAAAGTACAAATATCAATGAGCAGCAAGAGTTTTATATTACTGATGGCCAGCAGAACTCCGGCTAAAATCGGAGAGATGAGATAGCGCGCACTTCCGGCTATGCTTACCATACCGCTTGCTTTTGAATACTCCTCATTGGTGAGCAGATCTGTAACAGTAGCACGATAGGAAGGTTCCAGGAGAGAGGAAAACACGGAACTTATAAATACACCAATACAGATTTGATAGAGAGCAGCATCTCCCTGAAGCATACAGATCAATATATAGAGAATCCCCAGTGCGGATAATCCATCTCCCATCATCATGAGAAATCTTCTGTCATACCTGTCTGCCAGCACACCGGCAGGAACGCTGAACAAAAGAGTCGGCAGAAATGCCAGAAGAGTGACGAGAGCCATACTGGCAGCACTTCCTGTTTGATTAAATACATACACCCCCAGACCAAAACTGGTAAGACCGCCACCGACGGAAGATACAAATTCTCCGGCCCAGAGCAGTATAAATTTTGAAAAATTACTTTTTGTCTTCCCCATATGAAACTCCTCAATTCTTTCTTAGATATTAAGGTCAAAAGCTTTTGACCTCATGATGTCTGGTTTCGTTCTGGAAAATAGGAAGAATGGCAGACTGCATACTTCCGTGTTCCATCCCCAACAGTTGTTCCAGATTATAAATAAACGCAACGATTTTTCTTTGCCGTTCTTCTTCAGTGTATACAGTCATGGAATCAAAAGCTGTGCTGGAATATAACATAGTCATTTCCACCGCTTCTGCGGGATAATCTGTTCTGAAAATATTCTGTTGGATTCCCTCCTCAATCAGGCCGGTAATCAGAGGATTGACACCGCTTAGTAAAGTTTCCTGCATTTTCTGATGCATCAGAGCATTTTGCGGCTTGTGTACCTGCTGCATTACTTCCAGCCCAAGTTCATTGTTTACATTCAGTGCCATAATGGCCATGGTCAGGCGCTGCAGCACCGGGATTTCTTTCTTTTGCACGATATCAGTTGCTTTTGCTATCAGTTGTCTTGTTATACGTTCAATCATGGCATCCAGAATATCTTCTTTTGATTTGAAATGATAATACAAGGTACCCCGGGCAATCCCGATTTCATTTAAAATATCATTTGTGCTGGTATGGTCGAACCCTTTTGCTCCAAAGAGCTTTTCTGCAGCATCCAATATTTCGTTTTTACGTTCTTCAGCTTCTTTTACTACTCTCATTTATATTCCTGCCATTTCCGGATAATATTAACAGACCGACTGTCTGTCGGTAAAAGGATAACATAACAAGTTGAATTTGTCAAAAGCTTTTGTCCTTTGTCTCATCAAATGATATAAGTATATTTTCTTAATTCATCAAATCTTAAGATTTTCCCCAACCCTCTCTAAAGATTTCCCTGATACCATAATTTTGTAAGAAAGAACAGCTGGCGTTCAAGTCAGCTATCCCCTATAATGGAAAGTGAGGTGAAAATAATGACTACAGAAAAAGGAAATCAGAAAATGTACAATATATTAGTTTGTGATGATGATAGAGAAATTGTGGACGCGATTGAAATTTATCTTTCGCAGGAGGGGTACCGTATCCTGAAAGCTTATGATGGAATTCAGGCGGTAAAAATGTTAAAGCAGGAAGAAATTCATTTACTTTTAATTGATGTAATGATGCCAAATCTGGATGGTATTCGTGCGACCCGTAAAATCCGGGAATACAGCAGTATTCCGATTATCATTTTGTCGGCAAAATCAGAAGATGTGGATAAGATTCTGGGACTGAATATTGGTGCGGATGATTATATCACAAAACCATTTAATCCATTGGAGCTTATTGCCAGAGTAAAATCTCAGCTTCGCCGTTATACACAGCTTGGAAATATGGCAGTGGAAGAAAAACAGGCAGTATATACCTGCGGTGGTCTGATGGTTAACGATGATTTGAAAACAGTAACGGTAGATGGAGAAATGGTGAAACTTACACCAATAGAATATAATATTTTGTTATTGCTAATTAAAAATCAGGGAAAAGTTTTTTCTATTGAACAAATTTATGAAAATATATGGAATGAAGAGGCTATAGGCGCAGACAATACGGTAGCTGTGCATATCCGGCACATCAGAGAAAAAATAGAGATCAATCCGAGAGAGCCTAGATATCTGAAAGTGGTATGGGGGATTGGATATAAAATAGAAAAAATGTGACCCCTGTATGCAGGAGGTTATTGTTATGGGAGAAAAAAAACAGAGAAGTTTCTTTTTTTCAAAAGGAATCAAAGCGTTGCTGATCATTCTGTTTCTGGCTGCAATCGGTGTGTTTACTGCAACGGTGACCATGCTGGCTGAATTGTTTCAAAGTGGTATGCAGTTTGAGCAGATTACCCAGAATCGTCAGTTATCTTATGAAGAAACATATCAGTGTGGAACAGCAGTGGCACAATTTCTTCACCGGCTTCCGGAACTGGCAACAGAGGGGAAGGCTTTTTTTACAAATGGTAAGCTGAATACGGAGAACAAAGTTGATATTACGGATCTGAGCAAAACCGGAAAGGAGATGAATAAAAATACCACATATACGGTAGGCGATATCCGTAAAATGTCAGAGGATGGTACTCTTCAGAGATTGGATGAAATCCTTTTTGAAGTTCGGAACAATATGGAAAATTCCTACTATGCAGATGAAGCGACAGAGGTAGAAGTTTACGATGCAGATGAGACTGCTTTGGAAGAGCAGGGTACTGAGACTGAGGAGAGTTCATGGCAATATTCTCCGGCTTTTTTACAGCTTTATGCTCAGGGAAAAGAAGAAGAAAAATATCTTCCGCAGTCGGGAATTACACTTGCTGACTATGCCAATAAAAATCCGGAAACCGTTTCTTTGATGGATCTGTATCAAAGTCTGATCGATACCGGTAATATGCTTTCTATGTACAGCGGTATACAGGAAGAACTGGAAATGGAATCCAATGTTATGTATGTGGTGGAAAGCAAAGATGATGGCTCATTGTACACCAATGTCCCGGAGTGGGAAAATGGATATCGTAAAATTGACAACATAGAGCAGGGTCTGTATTTCCATGCGGACAGAGTAAATGGACGATTGGAAAATGTAGATGCGGACAGCGATGCGGAAAAATATCTGAAAAATTATTTTAGTAGTGTTATAATCTCCGGCGAGAATGAGACGATTGATGTTTTGCTTGATACAAATTATCCGGTTGTTGACGGAATCTATCATGAACGACAATATTATGTGCAATATTCCGGATGGGGAAAAATGTTGCTGATTGGCAGTGTGATAAGTTTTCTGTTGGGAATTGTTACATTGGTACTTCTCACTATACAGGCAGGAAGAATCAGGACGGACAGAGGATTACACAGAGCGTTTGGTGATGGTGCACCTACGGAAGTGGCACTGACTGTAGCTTTTATTTCACTGGCTTTGCTATTGACACTGGGAATTTTATTTATTGATGAAATGTATGCGTGGGATCTTTTTGCGGAAGTTCTGATCGTATCAGGAGAGGTGGCCTTGGGAGGAATTTTCCTGGGGGCATATATGAGTGTGGTTCGCCGCATCAAAGGGAAAAGAATATGGAAGTCCAGTTTGTGCTACTCGATTGTTCAAAGCTGTAAAAAGGTTTACATGGCAAGAAAAACATCCGGCAGGATGATCATTGCATTTAGTGTCCTGATGCTGGGAAACATTTTTGTGGTATCTATTTTCAGAGGATTTGGTGTGGTATTGGCACTGATTGGTGACAGTCTGGTGCTTTTGTATTTGATCAGGGAAGGCGCAGGGCGTCAGGTAATCAGAGATGGGTTGGCACGTATCGCCAGCGGCGAACTGGATTTTAAAATAGATGCATCCGAACTGATCGGAGATAATAAAGAAATGGCGGAGGCAGTCAATCATGTGGGAGACGGGTTACAGAATGCAGTCCAAGAGACGTTAAAGAGTGAACGCCTGAAAGCGGATCTGATTACGAATGTTTCACATGATATTAAGACACCGCTGACATCCATCATCAATTATGTGGATCTTTTAAAGAGAGAAGACATTCAGGATCCGAAAATAAAAGGATATATTGATATCCTGGACAGCAAATCTCAGAGACTGAAACAATTGACGGAAGATCTGGTGGAAGCATCCAAGATCAGTTCCGGTAATATCGTACTTGATATGCAGCCCATCCGTTTGGGAGAATTAATCCGACAGACCAATGGAGAATTTGAAGAGAAATTTGCCGCAAGAAGTCTGGAGATTATAAGCAGAATTCCGGAAGAACCGGTGGTGATTCTGGCAGACGGTCGAAGAATGTGGAGAGTGATTGAAAATCTTTATAATAATGCCGCCAAATATGCGATGCCTGGAACCAGAGTATATGTGGAGGTGAAAAAGATCGGATGCCGCGTAATCTTTGAACTGAAAAATGTTTCGGAACACCCGCTGAATATTCGTGCGGAAGAATTGACAGAGCGGTTTATCCGCGGCGATGTATCAAGAAGTACAGAAGGCAGCGGTCTGGGATTATCCATTGCTCAGAACCTTGTGAAACTGCAGCATGGAACCTTTGATATCTATCTCGACGGGGATTTGTTTAAAGTGACAATTACATTTGAAACAGCAGAATAAATAAGAACTGCGGTACAGTCAGTAACCTGATGTATCGCAGTTCTTTGGCATCACATAAATATGAAACTTATTCCTGGCCGTTCGCAGTAGCTTCTGCAGTATCGGTTGTAGTATCATCGACTGATTCGGAAACATTTTCTGTCCCTGCATTTTCTGCAGATTCAATCTCTTCCGGAGATTCGTTTGTCGGCTGAAGATTTTTAAATACGGAAGCATCGATTTCTTTAAGAGATTCATCAGATGCATCTGTCGCTTCTTCTGGTATGTACTTATCAAATATCTTTACAAAGAAATTTGAGTTAATATATGCAATGACTGAGAATCCCAGGAGGATATAGAATAAAAGCACATAAGCAAATGCATTGGTTACAACAAATGCCAGAACAATCGGTGCCGCAGTAATTACAAGCATCAGGATTGTATAAGGAAAATGCCGAATGGACATCAGGAATGCATTCAGGAAAGTACGCTTGATTGAGTTATAAAACTTGGACAAAACAGGATAAATATAAACAAAAAGCATGAGATAAATCGCTGTTCCTACCATAAACAAATAGTTAAGTACTTTATAAAAGGATGCTTGTGTCTGCATAACGCGGCAAAAATACAGGTCAAATATAAGCAGGATACCCACTACCAGCATAATGATATTGATAATAATCCCCTGTTTCAGATTCTGTCGGAAAGAATGGAAAAATCCCTTTACAATATAAGTTTCTTCATTTCTTACCATTTTCAGTGTTACATAATACAAAGCTGTGATAGCTGGACCTGCGGTCACGATCGGGAGACAACAGACGATACACAAAAGATTCAGGATCATCAGGTCTGCGACTCTTCCCATAAATACAAAAAATTTGTTATCAGGATTAAAAAGATTGCCCATTACTTACTCCTCTTTTCTGAACGTTATTTTGTTTTTACGGGTCCCAAGGTCAGTCACAGGCATGCAAGTATACCGTGACTGATCTTAGAACCCTTGTTTCATAATAATACAGTATAGCGAATAGAATAGAAAATTGCAAATGAAGAATGTGTTAAAATAAAGAAACAGAGGAGAAGAAAATGCCTGACAGATAATTGCTTTAGCAAAATAGAAAAGCAAAATCAGAACTGTTCGTCAATGTGTATATGAAAAAATGAAATTTTTAGTTAAATTGCTACAAAAGCAAAAATTAGAAAGTAGTAGAGAACATTTTTTACAACCTGTTATTGAAAAGTTTGTGTATTTCGGGTATGGCGGACAGGAATGATTTTAGGTATACTAAGTTCAGTTACAGAACAGAGAGTTCTGACTGTGGAGATTATATAGAAAGAATTAGCAGGAGGTATTTTTATTATGGCAAGTTTATCCTTACAGCACATTAATAAGACTTATCCAAACGGTTTTGAAGCCGTAAAAGATTTCAACCTTGAGATCGAAGATAAAGAGTTTATCATTTTCGTAGGACCATCCGGATGTGGAAAATCCACAACACTTCGTATGATCGCTGGTCTGGAAGAAATCTCCGGCGGTACACTGAAGATTGGTGATAAAGTAGTTAACGATGTAGAGCCGAAAGACAGAGATATCGCAATGGTATTCCAGAACTACGCTCTGTATCCTCATATGACAGTATATGATAACATGGCATTTGGTCTGAAACTGA
>JBJFCH010000005.1:0-13037 GCA_051888835.1 Oliverpabstia sp.
GGGACAGTTCTGTGTCCTGGTATTGGGGGTAAATAGTGTCGATAAGAAATCATTGCGATACGGAAAAAGATGATTTACAATAATTCATACAGAAAGTATGAGAAATAAGTCTTTTGGTCAATTCTGTTAATAATCAATAAGGTTGCGTCAGACAATCTATATCAAAATTCCCCAATATCATTAAAATTAATAACTGAGCATAGAATTATATGGAAAAAGGAGGAAATCTGTGCCAAGAAAAGCGAGAGTTGTTAGTAAATCAAAAATATATCATGTTATATTACGTGGTGTGAACCAACAGATTATATTTGAGGAGGAAGAAGATTATCAGTATTTTGTAACAATATTATCAAAGTGCAAAGAAATTTGTGAATACAAAATTTTTGTATATTGTTTGATGAACAATCACATTCATTTGTTGATGGAAGAAGGAGAAGAACCATTGGCAACGATTTTTAAAAGAATTTGTGACAGATATGTTTATTGGTACAATCACAAGTATGATCGTATCGGTCATTTGTTTCAGGCGCGGTTTCGAAGTGAGCCTGTGGAGACAGAAAGATATTTCCTTACAGTGGTCCGCTATATCTTTCAAAATCCTGTAAAAGCAGGGATTGTTTCTGTGGTCAATCAATATCGATGGTGTAACTATCAGGCTTATCTGGGAGTAAGAGATTTTACAGATACTGAAAAAGTTATGAATTATTTTGAAGGAAGAGATGAATTTGTATCTTTTTTAAATGTTGATTCGGATGACAAATGTATGGATATTTCATCAGTTAGGTATTCATTTGTTACAGATGAAAAAGGAAAAGAACTGGTAGAGAAAATCTCCGGATGTAAAAATGTGGCGGAGTTTCAGAAATTAGAGAAAAAACAGAGGAATTTGTACATACAGGAATTAAAAAAGGAAGGCTTGTCTGTTCGGCAAATCAGCAGACTGACCGGAGTATCAAAATCAATTGTAGGACAGGGGTCTGTCCCCTGTCCGGGGAGGATAGTATGAATTATTTATGGGGAGGCATGATTCTGATCGGAATCATATATGGAACAGCATCCGGCAATCTGAAAGAGGTCACGGAAGCGGCTGTCAATTCTTCAAAGGAGGCTGTAAGTCTGTGCATTGTTATGGCGGGAGTGACAGCAATGTGGGTGGGAATTATGAGGATTGCGGAAAATTCAGGTCTGATTGAGGCGATGGCAGGGAAAATGAAACCGTTGATGAGATTCTTTTTTCCCCGCATACCGGAGGATCATCCGGCGCTGAGACCGATTGCAATGAATATTATAGCTAATTTTCTGGGGCTTGGATGGGCGGCAACTCCGGCTGGTCTGGAAGCCATGGAGAGGCTGGCAGAGTTGGAGGATGAGAGGAGAATGGGAAAGATAACAGGACCTGTTCAAAAGAAGGGAATTGCCAGCAATGAGATGTGTACCTTTTTGATACTAAATATCTCATCACTGCAGCTGATCCCGGTGAATATTATCGCTTACAGGAGTCAGTATGGCAGTGCGAATCCGGCTGTCATTGTGGGACCGGCGATTGTAGCTACGGCAATCAGTACGGCAGTGGCGGTGGTGTTTTGTAAGGTGATGGATAAAAGGTAGATTGAGGTGTTTTTTCTCAGTTGTGGACGAGAGATTTTACAATCATTGAGCTGGGAAGTGTAGTGTCCATGAGCGGAAGATCAATTGCCGGATTTGTCCTTGGACTTCTGGTTTTGGATTATACCGGATCCGCATTTTTATATGCATTGTATATGGTTATGTATAATCTTCCTAAAGGAGTGGATCCTACCCTGGCGGGACCCTTAGTAGATAAGTTTTCCAGAAGAAAGACAGTTTATATGCTGAATTTTGAAAGACCTGCAGGAGCAGTACAAACTGACATATCTGTTTATCTCTCAAGAAAGAAGAGGGAATCTCTTTGCCATGCTTCTTTGTCGGTATAGTCTTCAAATTTTTGTTTAAACAATCCCAGATGATAGTTTAGACCGATTCCGGCTCCCGTATAATCCAGTGTGGCAATAGAATCCAGGAAACAGGCAGCCAGTCGTCCGAGACCGCCGTTACCAAGAGAAGGTTCTTGTTCCAGTTCTTCAATATGACAGAGATCCTTTCCGGATTTTTCCAGAATCTCTTTCGTTTCACTGTTGATTCCCAGATTGATCAGATTGTTGGAAAGTAGTTTTCCAATAGGAAATTCCGCTGAGATATAATAAATTTTCTTTTTGCCTTTTTGATATTCTTTTTTTGGCCATGTCCTGCACGATGGTTAAAAGAGTATTATAGATTTCCCGGTAGCTACATTCGCATATAGGTTTCTGTAATTGATTTAAAAGTCTTTCTTCAATTTTCATAATGATGCTCCTTTCAAAACATCAGATTTCTGATGTCCTTCCGTTCATTACAACTGAATTATACAATCAAAAACTTTGCTTTTCTTGAAAAATAGTCTCTTATTATAGTACAATACTATTATAAACTATTCAGTAAAAAATATCTCAGGAGACTGTATGAATCTTGCCGAGTACAGACCCACAGTTCTTTTCCCTACAATACATATTTATGCAGTATTCCTCTTGACGTTCCCTGTGTCCCTTATCACTGGCATAATGAGACAGAATTAATTGTTGTACAAAAGGGAAGCGGAATCGTCCATGTGGATTTGATAATTTATCTTATTTTATTCGGCTGTTCAAGCGTAATTATGGAATAACACCCAGGCAGATACGATAAGCAGCAATCCCTGGGAATGAATTGTGTAAAGGAGAGTGAAGTTTGAAACAAAGAAGAAGTGGATAGCAAATATAGAAAGGTATAACAAGTACGCTCTCAATTTGGTGGCTTTCACAGAAAGGGGAATATAAAGATGAAAAAGAAATTCAAAATTATTATGTCTTTGTCAATAATGCTATTGATGTTAGCGTCATGTGGAAATCAGCAAACGAAGACAGTGGAAGAAGCATCATCCGAAGATAAAACAGAGGCAGGCAAAGCAGAGGAAACTCAGGCAGAGGACAAGCAGACAGACGGATCAGAGAAAAAGCAGGCGGTAGCAAGTGAAACAAAAAAGAATAAGGTAAATGCTCAGGAAACAGAGTCTGTAAAACTTCTTGGCGTGGAAACCGGTCTTATGTATGATTACTATTGGGATGAAGAATTTGAATACTATGCAGCAAGTTTAGAATATCCGATTATGAATCTGAGTGAAACGGATCGGGATATATATCCGGAACTTGAGAATGCTGTCGCACGGTTAATGGATGAAAGGAAAGAGAGCAGGCAGGAGTTATATTCAGAAGCGATTCAGAGCAGCAAAGAAGCCGATCCGGAGTACCGAACAGAATATGAAGTTTCAGAGAAAGTTACTGTGCGGCGGGCAGATACCGCAGTTTTGAGTTTGCTGCTTGACGGATATTATTATATGGGAGGAGCACATGGTGCTCCCTACCGCATGGGAGTGACTTTTGATACGGAAACGGGAGAAAAGCTGAAGCTTACAGATGTGGTGACAGATGTGGAAAAACTTCCCGAATTGGTAGAGGAACAATTGGACATTTTCTGGGGGTTGGAAGTGCTTTATGAAGATCTGGACCTGAATGAGTTCTTTGACGAATATATTGACAGTGTGCAATGGGTCCTGGATTATCATGGAATTACTTTTTATTTTAATCCTTATGAAATTGCTCCTTATGCATCAGGCAGTCAGAGTGTTACCATTTCCTTCGCAGAGCATCCGGAGATTTTTAATGAGCAATATCTGGAAGTTCCCGCATGTTATAGTGTGGAGCTTGTATCTGAAATGGAATTCTATTATGACGTGGATGGAAACGGAACTTTAGATTCCATCCTTGTGTCCGGAACGGAAGGGGAGTACGGAGAGTATCAGCAGCAGAAGATCTGGTTAAATGATGTCTGGTATGAGGAAGATGTGGAAAGCTTTCAGATAGAGCCTATGCTGATGCATATGAATAACGGAAAGAATTATCTTTATATTGGTCAGCAATATCCAAATGATTACTGGGTGTATTCCATATATGATCTGAGTGATGGTGCCATAGAAAATATTGACAGCATATATTCCGGAAGGCACAGTGTTATTGACATGGAAAAAGAATATTATGCACGTCAGGTGATTACGGATCCACAAAGTTTTATACTGGATACGCGTACAGATGTATTGGGGACAGTATCAGGATATGATAGTTATCATGTAGGAGAAAATGGATTGCCGGAAAAAGAACATGACGGGTACTTTATCTGTGAAGAAAGAGAATTTACGATGTTGAAAAATCTTACAGTATCTACCGTCGATGAAGAAGGAAACATCACAGGAAACACAGAGCTGAAGAAAGGGGATAAGGTCGTTTATTATCGTACAGACGGAGAAAATTGGGCGGATCTTATACTTGCAGATGGAAGTATCGCAAGGGTAAATCTGGAGCATTCGGATTGGTTTTGGACAATCAATGGCAGCAATCTGGAGGATGTATTTGACGGAATTATGTTTGCCGGATAAGAAAGCGGGGAGAGCAGTACTTTCCCCGCTTTTATAAGGATTTACATCAAAGTTACATTTTTTTTAAAAGTATATTTTTTCCGGAAATTCCCGGTTCTGTCATATGTACGGGATCCAGAACCTTCTCCAGATCTTCCCTGGACATGAGTCCTTCCTGCAGAATCAGGCTGCGAACAGATTCTCCTGTTTTCAATGCTTTTTTGGCGATATCCGCAGCTTTTTGATATCCCACATGAGGACAGATAGCTGTGATGATTCCCACACTGTTTTCCACCAGATAACGGCACCTGGTTTCATTGGCTGTAATACCGGAAACGCAGTTGTCCACAAATGTCTGTACAGCATAAGCAAGAGTGTCAATAGACTGAAACAGGCAGTAGAAAACAATCGGTTCAAATGCATTCAGTTCTAATTGTCCGGCTTCTGCAGCCATGGTGATGGTAACGTCATTTCCGATAATATTAAAAGCTACCTGATTGACTACTTCCGGGATTACGGGATTGACTTTACCGGGCATGATGGAGGAACCGTTCTGTTTTGCCGGAAGATTGATTTCGTGAAAACCTGCTCTCGGTCCCGAAGACATCAGTCTAAGATCGTTGGCGATTTTTGACAGAGTAACAGCGCAGGCCTTGATGGCACCGGAAACAGATACAAAAGGATCAAGATTCTGTGTGGCATCAATCAAATCAAAAGCCTGAACAAATTCCATGTCCGATATTTTTGCCAGATTTGGGACGATGCGTCTGACATAGGTTTCGTCTGCGTTGATTCCGGTTCCTACGGCGGTTCCACCCATGTTGAGGGTGCACATTTCTTCCATGGCAATATCCATACGCCGGATATCCCGCATGATGGCAACAGAATAAGCCCGGAATTCCTGGCCGAGGCGGATAGGAACAGCGTCCTGCATCTGTGTTCGTCCCATCTTAATAATATGATCAAATTCGTCAGCTTTTTCACATAACGCTTTATGAAGACGGAGCAGCTCTTTTTTCAGGTTTTTTAATAGTCTGAGAGAAGTCATTTTTCCTGCAGTGGGGATTACGTCGTTTGTGGACTGACTGCAGTTTACATGGTCGTTGGGATGCACAATGCGGTAGTCCCCTTTTTGCCCGCCAAGGATTTCGATGGCACGGTTGGCAATAACTTCATTGGCATTCATATTCAATGAAGTACCGGCACCTCCCTGAATGGGATCTACGATAAAATCATCATGAAATTTGCCGTTGATGATTTCATCACAGGCCTGCACAATGGCGCAGGCAATTTTCTTATCTAAAAGTCCAATCTCACAGTTGGTGACGGCAGCAGCTTTTTTAATATATGCCAGACTGTTAATGATTTCCGGGTGCATATTTAGTCCGGTAATGTGAAAGTTTTCGGCGGCACGCAGAGACTGTACCCCATAATAGACATTTTCCGGAATATCCTTTGCTCCGATAGAATCTTTTTCCACGCGATAATCTGTTTCGATTTCTGTTTTTCTTACATCTTCCATTTTTCGTTCTCTCTCCATTTTCTTTTCCGATTTGGTGTGATATCTTGGTTGTGTTTATTATAGGAAAGGGTTATTCTATAATCAAATACATAAATTATTATAGTTTCTATAACTTTCAAGTTATAAAGGAGTGCGCGTATGTTTCAGGGAATGGAATATGTTTATGAGGTTTATAAGGAGAAAAGTTTTTCAAAAGCAGCCAGAAAAATGTTTATTTCGCAGCCATCACTGAGTGCAAATGTAAAGCGGGTGGAAAAGAAGCTGGGATACCCGATTTTTGACAGGAGTACAAAACCTCTGGAACTGACGGAATTCGGTAAAAATTATATTCGTTCCATAGAGAAGATTCTATCGGTCAAAAATGAATTTGCAAATTATGTAAACGATTTGGGGGATTTAAAAACAGGTAATTTAGTTCTTGGAGGAAGCAGTCTTTTTTCTTCCTGGATACTTCCGCCTCTTATGGGAGAATTTGCACGCAGATATCCCCTTGTAAAAATGGTTCTTGTAGAAGAGACTACAGCACAGCTGGAACAACTTTTACAAAATGGCAGTATTGATCTTATGCTTGATAATTGTCTGTTGGATGAAGAAGTATTTGAAAATACAGTATTTCGCAGAGAGCGTCTGTTACTGGCGGTTCCGGGAAATTTTAAGATAAATCAGTGTCTGACGGATTTTCAGATTTCCATGGAAGATATCCGCAGTGGAAATTATCTGAGGGAAGAGTTTCCTTCTGTTGCATTGGAGCGGTTCCGTGAGGAGCCATTTATTATGATGAAACCGGACAATGATACCGGAAAACGTGCCGTGGACATGTTTCGGAAATGTGGATTTACTCCCAAGATTTTATTTGAACTGGATCAACAGATGACATCTTATAATATCACCTGCTCGGGTATGGGAATTTCTTTTATCAGTGACACGCTGATCACCAAGGTTCCTGTACATCCGGATGTGATTTATTATAAACTGCCTCCGGAACTCAGTGAACGTAAACTGTTTTTTTACTGGAAAAGAGGGAGATATATCAGCCGTCCGATGGAAGAATTTTTAAAAATAGCGGTGGGACAAGCTATATAAGCAGATAATAATCCACTTTTTCCGATAGGTTTGTCTATTGTGACTCCAAATATGTACTGGTATCATTAGCATGGTAAAGATTGTGTTGTTGCAGAAACGGCAAAAAAGTTGACATAATCCGGGAGGAATCAAACAGATGAATAAGAAAGAAAATGACAATAAAATCTTGCAGAAGATGAGCGATAACATAGCAGTAGACTGGAAATTTGACTCAGAGTATTGTAAATCCGGTTCTCTGGAAAGCAATGATCTGATCATCAGGGACGCTTCTGGAAACGGAAATGATCTGCGTCTGAATACGGAGCGTATTGCAGACGGGGAAAATGCGGCTTCCTATATGATGTTTGTGAAAGATAATATTTATGGAGAAGAAGTGACAGAATGCCTTCGTATGGGACCTGAAAATACCGGAATTGGGAAAAAAACAGGCGTCTTTTTTGAGACGGTTGCTGATGCTCCTGTGAACAGGGAAGAATTTTCGGAGGGGTATACCATAGAGGTGATTTTAAAGATACCCGTGGACAGCGAGCTTTCTGCATGGTCTTGTGTGTTTGGACGAAAAGGCACCGGCAAATTGTCAGGAGTAAAGGGAGAAGAGACACAGTCAAACGGAGGTTTGAATATATCTGAATCCGGAGAACTGCAGTGGAATCCCTGGACAGCCAACAATGATGAGATTCAGACGAATCCCACCACATGGTCGGATGCAGATGGAATTCAGCCGGACAAATGGCATCATATGGTGATAAAAAATGATGGATATAGTACCATCATGATTGTTGACGGAATTCAGGTTCAGCGTTGTAACACCTTTCAGAAACAGAATGGTATTAAAGCATTGAATGCAGGAGTACAGGGCATATGGGTAGTAGGTACTGCTTACTGGAGCGAAGCAGATGTATTTTCAGAGACACTTTGTGGGGATGCCATTTTTAAAGGCTGTATCCAGGAAATCAGAATCTGCAGAGGTGAAGTAGATCCGAAAAACTATCTGGTGACTGAACACACAATCGATGACAGGTATCATCTTGCCGGTAATAATGATCCATATCCGGATCTTGCAGGGGGAAGTAATTATACTTTTGTAAATATTCCGGATCCTCAGTATCAGACTCAGTATAAACCGGAAATCGTGGATGCGCAGATGGAATGGATTCGTGACAATGCTGAAAAATTGCATATTGCAATGGCCATTTGTGTGGGAGATCTTTCGCAGGATGGTACACAGCGGGAATTTTTAAGAGCAGATCAGACATTTTCTATCTTAGACAATGCCCGGATTCCTTATATGGTAACGGACGGAAATCATGATGGTCCTGAATTTAAGAAATATTTCGGCGGGACCAGATATGAGAGACAGCCCGGATATCAGGGTACAGGCCCTTCTGGAATTTCCGGTTATTCTATTATCAGCGCAGGTTCCTACAGCTATCTGTTTTTGTCCCTTCCGTGGGAAGAAGAGGATGCTATCTCAGACAGAGAATGGATATTGAATGTTCTGGATACACACAGAGAATATCCGACAATCGTATTCTCGCATTTTAATGAAGATATGGATACCTTTGTAAAACCCTTTGATCAGGTGTTCATGACAGTGCGGGGGCATATAGAGGAAAGATGGGTGTCTGTTTTTAAAAACAATATGGGACACGATGTGATTGATGTGGTGACAAACTATCAGTTTGACCTTTATGGAGGAAATGGATGGCTGAGTACTATGGAATTTGATGAGGAAGCAAACAGGATTTATTTTCGGTGTTATTCTCCATGGGTAGAAAAGAAAATGAAAATACTCAGTGGTGAGATAGAAAATAACGGAATTCTCCTTCCGGGAGAAATGAAGCTGTTTCCGTTTGATAAGCTTTGCAATACAGTAGTCGCAACGGATAATATGGTGATAGAAATAGATTTCAAAAAACGATTTACGACTGGGCAATAGTGTATGTATGGAACCAGGCATATAAAGTCGAAAAAAGTCCACTGTTTTTTATAGTTTTGTCTATTGTGGTAAAAATGCAAAATTAGTATCATAGGCGTACTTATAATTATATCCATAAAAATTAACGGGGCACTTTTATTAGGAGAAGGATGATTATGATAAAGGTCAGGGGAGGTGACTGTAAGTATATAAGTGCAAAAGTGCGATGTGTTTATGTAAAACATCTATGTTAATTGTATGGTGCATGAAATTGGCATTATATTTAAGGAGGAACCTATGAAACGGAGATTTGTGAATGTATTATTAAGTACAGTGCTGACAGTGGGTATGTTGACGCAGTCTGCTGTGCAGGTGGCAGCTCTTGAACCTTCGGACGACGAAGTACTGAAGGAAAAGACAGTTCAGGATGATGAGGGGATAATACTCGGGGACGAGCAGACGGAAGAAGAAACAGAAGAAGTAGACGATGTATCGAATGAAGATGGAGAAGAGACTCAGGAAGACGAGGTTTTGACGGAAGAAACAGATGAGGATACTATTTCGGAAGAAGATACCGAGGAAGAAATTGATGTAGGGAAAGAATATGGAATCATGTTGCTGGATAATGAATTCATTCCTGATGAAGTGCCAGCAAATACCGTTGTGGACTGGAAATTTGATTCTGATTATATTAAATCCGGTTCTCTGGAAACGAATGATCTTATAATCTATGATGCATCCGGCAATGGAAATGATCTGCAGCTGAATACGGAGCGTGTTCCGGCTGGTAAAAATGCCGGTAATTATATTTCATTTTCATCAGATGATATTTATGGTAATGAGGGGATAGAAAGTATTTATATTACTCCCGAAAATACAGGAAATTCAGGCAAAAAGAAGGGTGCATTTTTTGAGACGGTTGCCGGAGCACCTATGAATGATGAAGAATTTACGGGTGGATATACGATCGAAGTTATTTTAAAAGTTCCACAGCAGTTATGTGCATGGTCTTCCATATTTGGTCAGAAAGGAACCGGAAAACTGGCAGGTATGGTTGGCGGTGAGCCGGAAGCCAATGGAGGATTAAATATTTCCAGTTCAGGAGAGTTGCAGTGGAATCCATGGACAACAAATAATGCTGAGATACAGGATAATCCAACCACATGGTCGGATGCCGGCGGAGTTCAGCGTGAGAAATGGCATCATGTTGTAATTAAAAATGACGGACATAGTACGGTGATGATCGTTGATGGTATTCAGGTTCAACGTTGCAATACGTTTGAGGACCAGGTAGGAATTAAATCCTTAAATGTTGGAGGTCAGAAAGCATGGGTAGTAGGTACTGCTTACTGGAGTGGAGCAAGTTCGTTCTCAGAAGCATCCTGCGGTGATGCGATTTTTAAAGGATATATCCAGGAAATCAGAATGTCCAAAGGTACGGTAGATCCCAGTGATTATCTGGTGACAGAACACGTGGTGGATGACAGATACCAGAATCTTCCCGGAGATAATGATCCGTATCCGGAACTTGCAAATGAGGATAATTATACATTTGTAAATATTCCTGATCCTCAGTATCAGACCCAGTATAAACCGGAAATCGTAGATTCACAGATTGAATGGATCCGCGACAATGCAGAAAAGTTAAACATTGCAATGAGTTTGTGTGTGGGTGATCTTTCACAGGACGGTACAGCACGTGAGTTTGAAAGAGCTAATCAGGCCTTTTCTCTGCTTGATGAAGCAAATCTTCCATATCTGGTGGTGGATGGAAACCACGATGGCAATGAATTTAAGACACTTTTCAGTGGTTCTCGTTATGAAGGTGATACAGGTTATCAGGGGACAGGACCTTCCGGTGTTTCAAGTTATTCTATCATAAGAGCGGGATCCTATGAGTATTTATTCCTGTCACTTCCGTGGGGATATAGAGATGGAAACGGTGTTTCAGATCTTGACAAAGATAGAGAGTGGATTTTGAATGTTCTGGATACGCACCGGGATTATCCTACTATTGTGTTCTCACACTTTAATACAAATATTGATACATTTGTAAAACCGTATGATCAGATATTCATGACTGTACGCGGACATGTTACATATAGAGGAATTTCAAGTTTTAAAAACAATGCAGGACATGATGTAATTGATGTTGTAACAAACTATCAGTTTGACCTTTATGGAGGCAACGGCTGGCTCAGTACCATGGAGTTTGATGAATCTGCCAACACAGTTACGCTCCGCAGCTATTCTCCATGGGTTGAGAAGAAGATGAAGATTATCAGCGGTGAAATCGAGAATAATGGTGTGCTTCTCGCAGATGAAATGCAGCTCTTCCCATTTGATAAACTCAGTAACAGACTTAGTACAACATCAGGTTCTACGGATGATACGGTAGTGCTTAATCTTAACTTCAAAGAACGTTTCCCATCGGGAACTTTGGTTTCCATGGAAAACACAGCTCTTAAAGCGGATATGCTGAAAGAAAAAATTGACGCAGCGAATAGAGTACTGAAAAATGCAAATGAATTGCAGTATACGGAAGAAGATCTTCAGGCACTGAAAAACACAATTGAAGACGCAGAAGCATTTTACGCAGAATATGAAGCAATTACGTCAGTTACACCACTGGATAAAATAAGTGCTTTAGAAGAAAATATGATTGCAGCTAAGAATAAATTGATTGATGCAATAAATGCATTTGAGGATGCAGCAAAACCAGTAACAGAAATTAAAGTTATTGGCGGCGATTTTGAAATGAATGTCAATGAAACAAAACAGCTGTCTGTTGTTGTAGGACCGGAAGAGGCAGTAACGAAAGATGTTATCTGGACTTCTTCTAACGAAAGTGTAGCAGTTGTGGATGAAGCGGGTGCAGTTACATCTTTGAAAGAAGGTATTGCAGTTATTACCGCTTCTACAATAGATGGAAGTAATCTGAAAGCATTTGCGTTTGTTACGGTAAAACAGCCGGCAAAAGGAGTTGCAATCAGTAAAGATAAGGCAGCTCTGAAGGTTGGTGAAACTCTGCAGCTTTCCGCAAAAGTAACAGAGGGAACCAATAAAGGAATTCTCTGGGTATCCAGTAATCCGGATATTGCATCTGTAGATCAGTTTGGTCTGGTAACAGCAGTGAAGGAAGGAAATGTTGAAATTGCAGCAGTAGCAGAAGATGGGCAGGGAGCCTATGCAATTTGTGCAATTACTGTATCCGACAAAAAAGATTCAGCAGTAATAAAGGATACAAACAATACCACAAATAATAATACATCTAATAAAACAGCGGGACAGAGTACTTCTACAACAACAAAAACCACAAGTCTGCAGACAGGCGATCAGAATCTGATGGGCATTTTGATGGCAGCAATGTTGTTGACGGTTTCCTTTGGTGCAATTGTTACATTAGTATTGAAAAAGAAAAAATTCAGATAAGATAAATCATTCATTCATCCTATAGAATTATAGCAGTAGAAATCCACTGGAACAATGCTTTGCATTGCGCCAGTGGATTTTCGTTGAAGAGAACCCTTTTGTTTGGTTATAATGCTGAAAATTACTCTGAAAAAAACTATTTTTTCTGTATTGTATCTTTCAAAAAGTTCACCTATAATAGACCGTATGAAAATTCCCGGGCCAAAATGCTCGGGGTTTTTCATGTCTCAAAACTAGAAAGAAAATTCCTGCAGCTGCTTGAGAGAAAGTATGGTTGCAAATTTGTGAAAGGCGGGACAGCATATGGAAAAAGACATGACAGTAGGAAACCCGGCGAAAATGATCTGGAATTTTACTTTGCCTGTGGTGACCGGCAATATTTTTCAACAGTTTTATACTATGGTAGATACGGTGATTGTAGGAAAATTCGTAGGAACAAATGCGTTGGCAGCAGTGGGTGCCACAGGTACGATTTGTTTTCTGATTCTGGGATTTTTGATGGGATTGACAGCAGGTTTTACCGTTCTTACAAGTCAGAGATTTGGAGCCGGAGATATGGCGGGTATGCGGAAAACAGTAGG
>JBJFCH010000005.1:13137-30003 GCA_051888835.1 Oliverpabstia sp.
TCGGCAGTGCTGAATATATTATTGGATTTGCTTCTGATTGTTGTGTTTCATCTGGGAGCACCGGGAGCCGCTTATGCTACAGTGATTGCGCAGGGGGTGTCAGGAGTTCTGTGTTTGATTTATATAATAAGGAAAGTGCCGCTTCTGAGGCTGGAAAAATCGGATTTCAGACCAAACTTATATCTGATCCGTACACAGTTGGCACTGGGATTTCCTATGGCACTGCAGTTTTCAATCACAGCTGTCGGTACCATGATGGTGCAGTCTGCATTGAATATTCTGGGATCCATACATGTGGCGGCATTTACCGCAGCAAGTAAAGTGGAACAGGTGATTTCTCAGATGTATGTGGCATTGGGGACAACCATGGCCACATATTCGGCGCAGAATATCGGCGCAGGAAAAATCCGAAGGATTCATCAGGGCTTTATGGCTGCCACAGTGATTTCTTTTGTTTACTCGGCAATAGCGGGTATTCTGACATATTATTGGGGATACAAACTGACAGGCTTGTTTGTGTCCCAGAATTTGGATTCAGTGGTCGGTCTGGTGGATGTCTATCTGAAGTGCTCTACCTTGTTCTTTATTCCACTGGCAGTCATAAATGTATACAGAAACGGAATCCAGGGAATGGGATTTGGTCTGGCTGCTATGATGGGCGGAGTAGCAGAACTTGTAGGCCGTGCAATTGTGGCGACAGCAGCCTCCAGATATAAGAGTTATTGGGGAATCTGTATGGCCAGTCCGGTGGCATGGATACTTGCGGCGGTGCTGTTTCTCATTATGTACTGGCGGATCATGCGCAGGTTTAAAAAGAGTGGCAAATTCACATCATCCCAGCCAGGATAACGCTGGCTATGGTTCCGGCTAATGTTGCCAGGAGAGCACCGGGCAAGGTGTAGCGAGTTTTGGTGACTTTGGCGGCAATAAAATAAACACTCATTGTGTAAAAAATAGTTTCGGTACTGCTCAGAGTCAGGGAAGCAATCAGTCCTGATCTTGAGTCGGTACCGAATTCTTTATATATATCCAGAAGGAGCCCTGTGGCGGCACTGGAGGAAAACATTTTGACAATGGTCAGCGGAACCAGTTCGGCGGGAAAACCGATTCGATCCAGTATACCGCTAAAGAGATTTCCAAGCATATCCAGGAATCCGGAAGCCCTCAGGATACCTACTCCGGTCATCAGTCCGATCAGAGTGGGCATTATTTTCACAACGGTCTTTAAGCCGCTGGCAGCCCCATCTACAAAATCTTCATAAATATTTCTTTTCATGAGGAATCCAAATCCCACAATATAAAAAATAACAAGAGGAATCATTAGATCTGATAAAAAGAGCAGGATTTTCATAAAAACTCCGATTAAGGTGTTGATCTATTTTATTCCTGATGAGAGAAAAAAAGACCCGGGGAAAGATTAGATTCCCCGGGGATATTATTATGTTGGAATTCGGATTTGAACTTCTGTACCCATTCCCTGAATACTACTGTATGAGAGTCCGTATTGTGGTCCATACAGCAAAGTAAGTCTTTGATGGGTATTATAGATAGCTATGTTGGTTCCTTTCTTACTGATACCTGTGCCTGAAAGAATGTGTTTTAACTGTTCATCTGACATGCCGATTCCATCATCAGAGATTAAAAGAATAGCATCGTTGAACTCCAGCCAGCCTGTAATAACGATACTTCCACTTTTACTTTCCTTTTCCATAATGCCGTGAAGAATGGCATTTTCTATTACCGGCTGAAGGGTCAGTTTTGGAATATGATATTCCAACATTTCATCAGGAATATCAATAACAAGTTCAATACCATTGTGAAAGCGCATATTCTGAAGATGAACATAAATAGAAATATGTTCCAGTTCCATTTCAATCGTGCTGATGGTACTTTTTCTGCTCAGTGTGAGCTTGTAAAAGCGAGAAAGATTCTGTATCGCGTCGGATACTTCAGAAGTTTTCCCCTGTTGAGCGAGCCAGTTAATCATTTCCATCGTGTTATAAAGAAAATGAGGATTAATCTGTGCCTGTAATGCATCGAATTCAGCGATTCTAAGGTTTTCGGCTGAGCGGGCCTGATCTTCCATCAGTTGATTTAGTTTGCGTGTCATATAGTTATAAGTGTCAATCAAATCACCGATTTCATCGTGGTATTCAGAAGATGGCATAGGATATAAATTTCCCTGCCGGACCGCACGCATCTGAAAAATAACAGAAGAAATACGGTTAGTAACGGATCGTGAAATTAATATAGCTATTATGACTGCAATTAATATAAATGTCAGATAGAGAAGGGAATAGTTTCCCATCATAATAGCACTTTGCCGGATAAGAGGATGGGAGGGGATAACCACGACCAGAAACCATTCAGGTTCTGCAATACGGTAAAATCCGGCATATACGGTTTCTCCAAGGACCGTTTTCTCTATAAAGTTATTGGATGAAAGAAAAGAATTATTGACATCACTGTAGCTGAAATGATAGGTGCCGTCAAGAGCGCTGTTTGTGGATGCCACTGTAGTTTCCCTATTATTAATGATATAGGCAACACTGTTCTCTGCAGTTACGTTTTTTTCCAGTATGGAAAGGAAAATATCACTGGAATAATAAACCGCAGTATAGACCGGAATTGCTTTATTATTGTAAGAAATATTAGATTTTATAATGTATGCACAGTTGCCATATTCACTTTTTTCTTTAGAATTCAGATAAAAAGAAGGACAATGCAGGGATGTACAGTGGGTTCCACTGAAGATACCATACCAATAAGTTCCTTTTGCGGAAAGTAAAGGAGAAAAATATTGCTTTCCTAAATTATCAGAAAACAGAGCGTGATCTGTAGGCAGATCCAGAAATACCCGAATGGTATTAATAGGCGTAGAATGAATCAGTTCCTGGTTGTTGGATAAATATTTTTGTCCGGCATCCTGATTGAAAAAGGATTTCCAGTCAGAGGAGTTACTGTGATGAAATATGGAAGTATAAAAATCTGTATCTTCTGCAGAAATACCTGCCTGAGCAATTTGTTCCATTAAAGTATTCAGTTCAGGACCTGTCTGGGTAGATGCATTTTGCTGATTCCGTATGGTTTCAGCAACAATCATGTCATATATTTTTCCATAGAAAATAAAAGCCATAAGAATCATGGGGACTATTACGATCATCAAATGAGAAAGTGTGATTTTATGTTGAAGTTTCAGATTCATGTATGTATTTTTAAGGTAATTGAACAGTTTTTTCATGACATCATAGTCTCCCGGTATTCTGAAGGAGAAAGTCCCACAGATTTTTTAAAACTCTTTCCAAAATAATTACTGTCAGAATATCCCACACGAACAGCAATATCGGTAATTTTATATCTGGGATCCCGTAAAAGCTGTTTGGCTTTTGTAATGCGGTATTCTGTGATATATTGATTCAGCGTTTGCCCTGTTTCATTCTTGAAGAGTGTACATACATAAGAAGTTGAAAGAAATACATGGTCGCTGATATCTTTTACAGATAATGTTTCTCTGGAATAATTCTTGCTGATATATTCCCGGATAATATAAATAATAGAATTATCCTCTTGGTTCGTGAATGAATCAGAAAAAAAGGCATTGGTCTGTTCTTGCAGATGATCAGATAATTCCTGTAGATTCAGGCACTTTTCAAGGTCAGATATAATATTTCCGGTATCAGAGAAAGAATCCGATGAAGGAATACGGAAACGATGTGTGGCCTCATCAAGCAGCATGAACAGCCGATAATACATATCTCTGGCATCATTGGGGAGCAGAGAACTGTTTTGATAAAAATGCTCATATAAAGTTTTAATCAGCTGGTCACAGCAGTTTTTATCTTTGGACTCCAATGCGTCGGAAAATGATTTTGTAAAACCGGATAAGTCATTGACGGAACCGGAGGAGCGTTTCATCCGGTTGGCTGTCAGTATACTTCCGTTATCAAAGAAGAAACTGCTCTGTAATAAAAATGCAGCATCTGAATAGGAGCGATATACGTTATCAATTCCAGATACAGAAAGTCCTCTGGAAATATAAAAAGCCTTTTTAGAACGACATAGTTTTTTCAGATATTCTTCAAAGTCAGACAAAAATCGTTCAGAAGGTGTTTGTTTACCAAATATATGAAAAATCATATATTGAAGATGCTTTTCAGCAGGGAGAACATACATATGGAAATTCAGAAGATACTTTGTGACATGTTGAGAAAGTTGTTCCATAAAATCAGGTTCTATCAGATCTACATGGGGAAATTTAAGTATCCAGGTGGTAAAAATGCAGTCAGGGCTGATGTGTGGATATAGTTCTTTAAAAAGATTACGATTTTTTTCTGAAGTTCTGGTACTTTCCGGAAACGTAAGGGAAAGTGCAAGGTCAGATGCATCTCTCTTTTTCCTTTTAGTTTCATTCTGACGAGAACGGGAAGCCATACGGTACCGGTCAATTGCTTCTGAAAGAGCTTCTTCAATTTCCTGAATATTCAATGGTTTTTCCACATAATTAATAGCCTGAAGTTTGATTGCCGCTTTCAGGTATTTTTTATCTGAGTATCCACTCATAAAAATGGCAATTGTGTCAGGATACATTGTCTGTATCTTTTCCATCATTTCCACACCAGTCATACGTGGCATCAGTACATCACAGAGTATGATTTCGGGATGGTATTTTTTGGTAAGCTCCAGCCCGTGGATACCATCATCAGCCTGATAAATTTCTGTAATATTAAATTTTTTCCAGTCAATGGAAGCAATCAGTCCTTCTCTGGTTAACTCTTCATCATCAGCAATTAAAAGTTTCATTCCTGTATTCTCCAATTTAAATATCCATCAGGTTCCATAGTAAGCATTGTACCAAATGACTATCTTTTTCGCAATTCGCACCGGAAAAGAGGAAAAAATATTACCCTCTATCAAAAATATTTCCTGTTTTTTTGGTGAGTAATATGAGCTAATCTAATAATAGAAAAAGAACAGGAGGGAGAAAGCCGTGTCAGAATATGTTCTGGAATTAAAAGGCATTACTAAGGTATTTCCTGGTGTAAAAGCATTGAATAAGGTTCATTTTCAGCTGAAACCGGGAGAAGTTCATGCACTGATGGGTGAAAATGGTGCAGGCAAGTCCACTTTTATAAAAGTAATCACCGGTGTACATAAAGCGGAAGAAGGCGAAATGTTTCTGGATGGTCAAAAAGTAGACTTTAAAGGGCCAAAAGATGCACAGGCAGCAGGAATAGCAGCTGTATATCAGCATCCTACTACATATCCGCATTTGACTGTAACTGAAAACATTTTTATGAATAATGAAGTTATAAAACATGGAATGATTCAGTGGAAGCAAATGAATGAAGAGGCCTCAAAATTGCTCAGTCAGCTAAATGCAGATTTTAAGGCTACAGATGAAATGGGAAATCTGAGCGTTGCACAGCAGCAGATGGTGGAAATTGCGAAAGCTCTGTCCCGAAATGCAAAAATCGTAATTCTGGATGAGCCGACAGCTGCACTTACCAAAAATGAATCAGAAGAGTTGTATAAAATCGTAGATAAGCTGAAAGCAGATGGGGTTTCTATTATTTTTATTTCTCACAGATTTGAGGATATGTATCGGTTGGCAGACAGAGTTACTGTATTTCGTGATTCCCAGTATATCGGAACCTACGATGTAAATGGAATTACCAATGCTGATCTGATTAAAGCTATGGTAGGACGTGAGATTAAAGAACTGTTCCCAAAACCGGAAGTAAAACCAGGTGCAGAAGTTTTGAAAGTAGAAAATTTGACGAGGACCGGATATTTCAAAAAAGTAAGCTTTTCTGTACGTGCAGGTGAAATTCTCGGACTTACCGGTCTGGTAGGAGCAGGTAGAACGGAAGTGGTAGAGAGTATTTGTGGAATTACCCATGCCAATGAAGGGAAAATATTCCTGAACGGCAAAGAAGTTCATATCAAACAACCTTCGGATGCTATGGAATTGGGGATTATTTTACTTCCGGAGGACAGACAGAAAGCTGGATTGATTCTGGAATGGGGACTGGGTGACAATGTAACGCTGCCAACCATTGGAAAAATCGGTAAAAATGGATTTACCAATGTAAAAGCAGAAAGGGAACTTTCGAAAAAACTGCTGGAAGATGTGGATACAAAAGCAGTAACAATTTTTGACCCGGCAAGTTCTCTGTCAGGCGGAAATCAACAAAAAGTTGTAGTCGCAAAAGCCCTGAGTCAGGAAATGAAAGTAGTCATTATGGATGAACCCACAAAAGGCGTAGATGTAGGTGCAAAAGCAGAAATTTACGCGATTATGGGAGAATTGGCACAGAAAGGATATGCTATTATTCTGATTTCTTCAGAAATGCCGGAAATTCTCGGTATGAGTGATCGTATTGCAGTTATGTGTAATGGTAGGATTACCGGTGAATTAAGTCGTCAGGAAGCTACACAGGAAACAATTCTGGAATTTGCAATGGAAAAAAGCGATCGTCAAAAGGAGGCGGGAAAATAATGGAAAAAAAATCAATCTGGAAAAAAATAACCGCATCCCGTGAAGCCAGTCTTTTGATCATATTGGTTGTGCTTTGTATATTGATTCAGACACAGAGTTCTTCTTTCTTAACAGCTAAGAATATTCTGGATATGTTAAAGAACAACGCAGTTATCATGATTATGGCATTAGGTATGCTGTGCGTACTGTTGATCGGAGGCATTGATATTTCAATTATGTCAACGGCAGCACTTTCAGGTATGTCGGTTGGTTTGTTGCTGAAATATAATGTGATTTCAAGTACACCGGTATTATTTATAATTGCTATTCTGATCGGTATGCTGTGCGGGCTTCTGGTAGGTATTATTATTTCGAAGGGAAAGGTACTTCCGATTATTGCAACTATGGGATTTATGTACATATTCCGGGGACTTGCTTATGTTATCAGTAATAACCAGTGGGCAAGTGCAGAAAATCTGGGGAATTTTAAAAATTTTGCTTTGGAAAAATATCTGGGATTTGGCGTCCTGAATAATGTTATAGCTGTTACAATTATCTGTTATATTATTTTCTTTGTGGTTATGAAATGGACCAGGGTAGGCCGAAAAATATATGCGGTAGGAAGTAATGCTGAAGCTGCAGCGATTTCCGGTATCAATGTGACAAGAGTTAAACTTGGTGTGTATACCGTTATGGGAATTTTGTCAGGACTGGGCGGTGCGTTGGCAGTTTCTGTTTATGGTTCTGCACAGCCGAATATGTTATATGGTGATGAGATGGATGTTATCGCTGCCTGTGTCATCGGCGGTATCAGTATGAACGGTGGACGCGGCAGTGTGGGAGGTGCATTCCTTGGAGCGTTGATTCTGGCAATCATTGCAAAGGCTCTTCCATTGGTGGGTATTAACGCATTAGCACAGAACACGATTAAAGGTGTTATCATTCTGGTCGTTATTATAATCAATGTGGTAACGCAGAGAGCAATGGATAAAAATAATCTGAAAGCGAGGGAGATGTAGTATGGCTGGAAAATCTGGAAGATCCATATCGGCAGTACCGGAAAATGGTTTGAAAAAAACTGTTTTATCCTGGGAAGGTATGTTGGTACTGATATTTGTTCTTGTCAATATCTTTTGCCTGATTATTTCTCCCAGTTATAAATTTACGAATGTACTGAGGGAAATGCCGAAATATCTGGCTGAAATATTTATTTTGTTTCCTATGGCGTATATTTTGATTATGGGAGATATTGATCTGTCTGTGGGAGCTACTGCATGTTTAGCTGCGACTTTGGCATGTATGGCTACAAATGCAGGTGTACCGTTTGGAATCGTTTTATTGATTCCGTTGATCGTCGGAGCTATCTGTGGATTGATTAACGGACTGATTCTTACAAAATTCACAGAGCTTCCATCCATGATTGTTACCATGGGAACCCAGATTGTTTTTCGCGGAATTGCAGAGATTATTCTGGGAAGTGGAGGTTCCATATCCTTATCTGATACAAAAGGATTTCATGCATTGGCAGGAAAAATTGGGCCATTCCCCTATGTGTTCTTTCTCGTAATTCTTATGGCAGTAATATTTACTGTTGTGTTGAGTAAAACCACATTTGGAAGAAGAATGTATGCAATTGGAAGCAACAGCCGGACTGCATATTATTCCGGCATCCATGTGCAGAAAATGAGAATGATTACTTATGTACTGGCAGGAGTGATGTCTGGTCTATGTGCTATTTTCCTGACATCTGCACTGTATGGAGCCAATACAACAACCGGAAATGGATTTGAAATGGATGTTATTGCCATGGCGGTGTTTGGAGGTATTTCCACTGCAGGCGGTAAAGGAAAACTGACAGGAGGTATTATCTCCGCATTTACGATTGTATGTCTGAGAATCGGATTGGGACAGATCAATCTGAATCCGCAGTTGATTCTGATTATTCTCGGTGCGCTTTTGATTAGTGCGGTACTTCTTCCTAATGTGGTGTCAACGTTAAAAATGAAGAAAAAAACAATAAAATAATATCAGGATACAGAACACAGTAAGTGTTTCGTATAAATAATATAATTGCAGGAGGGAAAGCAATGAAAAGAAAAATGATCAGTATGCTGTTATGTGCAGCCATGGTTACAACAATGATTGCAGGATGTGGCAGCAGCAAGTCAGAAGAGACAGCAACCGAAGAAACAAAAACTGAAAGTTCATCAGAAGGAGAGAGTGAAGAAGCAGAAGGTGTTTCGGGAAAAACGATTGCAATTGTAACAAAATCTGCAGGTAATCCTTACAATGAAAAAGAAGCTGAAGGCTTCCAGGAAGTAATAGAGGCAGCAGGGGCTACCTGTATCGTAAAACATCCGGAAGCAGCTACTGCTGATGCTCAGGTATCAGTTATTCAGTCCCTGATTTCTCAGGAAGTAGATGCAATTATGATTGCAGGAAATGATGAAAACGCATTGCAGGCATCTCTGGAAGAAGCAATGGATGCAGGAATTAAGATTGGATGTTTCGATTCCAAAGTCAATGCCGACAGCCGTCAGGTATTTGTTAATCAGGCAGGTACAACTGAAATCGGACAGACTCTGATGGATGCGGTTATGGACATTACAGGCGGAGAAGGTCAGTGGGCAATTTTGTCTGCAACATCTCAGGCTACAAATCAGAATGCTTGGATAGATGCAATGAAATCTGTTATGGAAGGTTCTGAATATGCAGGGCTTGAGCTGGTAGAAGTTGCTTATGGCGATGATGAACCTCAGAAATCCACAGACCAGACACAGGCTTTGTTGGCTAACTATCCTGATCTTAAATTAATCGTAGCTCCGACTACCGTAGGTATTAATGCTGCTGCAAAAGTTCTGCAGGATGAAGGTTCTTCTGTAAAATTGACAGGTCTTGGGCTTCCGTCTGAAATGGCTGAGTATATCGGCGATGATGATGCTCATTCCTGCCCGTATATGTATCTGTGGAATCCGATTGACCTTGGAAAATTGGCTGCTTACACTGCAATTGCCATGGTACAGGGTGATATCACGGGTGCTGTAGGTGAAACCTATACAGCAGGTGATATGGGTGAATATACGATTGTGGAAGCGGCTGACGGTGGAACAGAAGTAATTCTTGGACCTCCATTCAAATTTGACCCATCTAATATCGAAGAGTGGAAGAGTGTATATTAATAAAATAGAATTATAGTAAGGGTGAAGCAGTCGGGTAGGAAAATCCCGGCTGCTTTTCTTCAGGATCAACGTAAAGTTCGATAGAGTCTATACAAACAGTTATTCAAACAGGTAATTATAGAGTTTATAATAAAAGAAAAAAAGGAGAAAGATTATGATTAAAGGTTTTAAAATGAAATTATTTCCGGGACAGGAAGAAGAGTATGAGAGAAGACACAATCTGCTGTGGCCGGAGATGAAGGATATGATCCATGAACATGGCGGAAAAAATTACACGATTTTTCTGGATAAAGAAACACTGACATTATTTGGATATATTGAAATTGAAGATGAAGAACTGTGGGCGAAAGGTGCGGACACCGCAATCAATCGCAAATGGTGGGATTTTATGGCAGATATTATGGAAACCAATCCGGATAACAGTCCGGTTAGTGTGGATTTGAAGAATGTATTCCATCTTGATTGAGTGAGTTTTCATGGATAACGGAGGAAGGGGCATGTCGTATGGCAGTATAAGAATAATATTATATTTAGTTTACGACAGGCCCCATAGCATAATTAAGGTTCAGAATGGATCAGATCACACTCCCCGGGGATATTTGCGGAATTTTATAATGTAGTAGATGATGAACAACACTGCTGTAATAAACCATGTGATCGGATAACTGAAAATAATCGTAGAAATCTCCGGTCGGAAAGGTACGATGAAAAGAATCCAGATCACACGCAGGACGCAGATGCCACCACAGGTCATAATCATTGGAATCAATACATCTCCGGTGCCGCGCAGAGCTCCCGACAGAAGTTCTATAAATACATAAAGAAAATAGGTTGGTGCAATCAGGTGCAGCATATCCATACCAATGGTAACGACGGAACTGTCAGCGGTAAAGAGCCGGAAAAGCATTTCTCCTGCACCGAAAAAGAATCCGGTGATGGCAAAGGCTGTTGCCAAAGCTATACCGATCCCTACAATTACACTTTTTTTCATTCGATCATATTTTCCTGCACCGTAATTTTGGCCTACAAAGGTAGTGACAGCGATTCCGAAAGCACTGTTTACCATCCAGTAAAAGGCATCTATTTTTCCAAATGCGGTCCAGGCGGCAATCGTATCTGTTCCGAAAGTGTTCAGAGAGGCCTGAATCATCATGTTAGAGGCAGAATACATGATCGTTTGAAATCCTGTAGGGAGTCCGATCCAGATCAAAGAAAGAAGAGATGACTTATAAAAACGAATTTCTTTCAGTTCCAGACAGTACAGATCATCGGTATGCATCAGCGCACGTGTGACAAGGACGGCACTGACAGCCTGTGAAAACACGGTAGCAATGGCTACACCGCTTATTCCCATATGAAATACAAGAATAAGTACAATATCCAGCGCAATATTCAGAACACAGCATACAATCAGGTAGTAGAGCGGACGCCGGGAGTCTCCGACTGCCCGGAGAATGCTGGAACCGATATTGTAGATAAAAACAAAAAGGATTCCTCCAAAATAAATTCGAAGATAAAGTACGGAATCTGCCATCAGTGCTTCCGGTGTATTCATAATCCGAAGGATCCAGGGAGAGACAAGGATTCCTAAAATGGTGATAACCACACTTCCTACAATAGAAAAGGCATATGCAGTATGAAGTGAACGGTTCAGATGTTTTTGATCACCGGCACCGTAATACTGGGAAATAATGACGGTAGCTCCCGAAGCCAGTCCCACAAAAAATCCCACTACCAGGTTTACAATCTGTGCAGCAGAACCGCCTACGGCTGCAAGTGCTTCTTTTCCAACAAATCGACCTACAATAATAGTATCTGCTGTGTTGTAAAGCTGCTGAAAGAAAGTTCCAAGGACAATTGGAAAGAAAAAAAGCAGCAGTTGTTTCCAGATGACTCCCTCAATGATCTGATTTTGAGCGGTATCTGTTGTTTTCATAAATATAATCCCCCTGTAAGCAAAGTGATTTCGTGTTTATCTGTCTGGAGAATTCCATCATCCCGCATTTTTTTCAGCTCGCGCATCATGGCACTCCGGTCTACAGACAGATAATCAGCCAAAAAACTGTAAGAAAACGGCAGAGTAAATGTCTGTGATTGATTCTGAGAAGACAAAATAGAAAAATAGCATAATAATTTGTCCCGGATGGTTCGCTGGCTCAGAACTTCCAGCCGTTTGCTCAGCTGTACCGCTTTTTGGGCAATGATCTGAAGGGCATTGTTGACCAGCTGACTGTGAAAGCTACAGGCACGGGGGCAGCGCTTAATAAGATGAGAATAGTCCATATATAAAACTTTACTGTCCTGTAAGCTGTAGATCTGCAGGGAATCACCGGAAAAAGCGGTATAGGACAGAGGCTCTCCGAAAAGACTGCCTGGTTCCAACTGTTCCAGTATGGTCTGACGCCCGTCAGTATGCATACGTAAAAGCTGCGCCTGACCTTCCATGACAATACCAATCTGTTCATTATTTTCACCATAGGAACAGATACGTTCTCCGGTCCGATACCATCTCTCCGATGCGTGAAAACATACCATCATACGGTCAAGTTCTTTTTTATCGATGTCCTGAAAAATATGATAAACTTTCTCCATCGTATCACCTCGTGGTCTTTTGTTCTTCTGTCAAAAAGCCCAGGATCCACTGATATGAGAAGATATCTGTGGATTTGGACTTTTGATACCGTAAACAATATAAAAAATATATAAAATTTACTATTTTGTTGCATTTACAACAGTATTTTCCAGAGAAAATGAATATAATATATCCATCAAGTAAATTTTATACTGTAATGACATTATAAGACAAAGAAAGGGAAAGGTGAAGAGAAAATGAAAAAATATATTTGTGGACCGTGTGGATATGAGTATGATCCTGCAGTAGGAGATCCGGATAACGGAATTGCTCCGGGAACCGCTTTTGAAGATCTTCCGGATGATTGGGTATGTCCGATCTGTGGAGTAGGAAAAGAAGATTTTGAAGAAGAATAAAGGGGACAATGAGGATGAGTATTGTATTTGATAAAGAGCTTTACACAGGCAATGAACTGATTGACAATGAGCACAAAGAGCTGATTGCCAGAGTGAATAAACTGGTTGAAAGCTGTGAAAAAGGTACGGAAAAAACAACAGCTGTTAAAACATTGGATTTCCTGATGGACTATACAGAATTCCATTTCTCCGATGAAGAAAAACTTCAGCAGGAAGTAGGATATGATAAGCTGGATCAGCACAAAGAACAGCATGAAGCATTTAAGAAAGCGGTTGATGAACTGCGTCAGATGCTTGAGGAAGAGGAAGGTCCTACCGATGCATTCGTAGCCGCTGTAAATAAAAATATCAGTCAGTGGCTGGTAGAACATATTCAGGGATGGGACAAGGCGGTAGCTGAATATATCAGAACAAAATAAACACATTTTGAGAAAGGTGAACCTTATTTCAAGGTACACCTTTTTCAGAATACGGAAAAAAGGAGTCAACATGAAAGCATTAAAGTTAAGAGACAATTTTTACTGGACCGGTATTGTAGATGATACTCTTCGGGTATTTGATATTATCATGTATACAGAATTTGGTACTTCGTACAATTCATATTTGATGAAAGCCGGAGATAAGACGATTTTATTTGAGACAGCCAAGGCTAAGTTTTTTGATGAATATCTGGAAACATTAAAAGAAATCACAGATGTGACAAAGATTGACTATCTTGTTGTTAATCATACAGAGCCGGATCATGCGGGAAGTGTGGAAAAGCTTCTGGAACTGAATCCGGGACTGAAGATTATTGCTACCGGATGTGCGATTGGTTTTCTGAAAGAAATTGTAAATGGTGAGTTTACTGCGATTCCTGTAAAAGACAATCAGGAAATGAAGATCGGGGATAAGACACTTCGTTTTATGGTAGTGCCGAATCTGCACTGGCCGGACACCATGTATACTTATATTGAAGAAGAACAGATTCTGGTGACCTGTGATTCCTTCGGGTCTCATTATGGATTCCATGATGTTCTGGTAAGCAAGGTGACAGACCATGAAGGGTACATGCGTGCTACCAAGTATTATTTCGACTGTATTATCGGTCCTTTCAAGTCCTATATGCTGAAAGCTCTGGCAAGAGTGAGAGAACTGGATCTTTCCATGATCTGCCCGGGACATGGTCCTGTGCTGGATGACAGATTGGATTTTATTATGGATACCTATGAAAAATGGTGTACGGTTATAAATCCAAATCCGAAAAAGACCGTTATTATTCCGTATGTAAGTGCTTATGGATATACGGCACAACTGGCAGAGAAAATCGCGGAAGGTATTAAAGACAGCGGTGATATTGATGTGCGCTGCTATGATATGGTTACAGCAGACCAGGCAAAAGTTCTGGAAGAACTGGGATTTGCAGATGGTATTTTGTTCGGAACACCTACTATCGTGGGAGAGGCACTGAAACCCATCTGGGATCTTACTACCTCTATTTTCGCAGGAACCCACGGCGGAAAGCTGGCAAGTGCTTTCGGAAGTTATGGCTGGAGCGGTGAAGGTGTTCCACATATTATTGAGCGTCTCAAACAGCTCCGTATGAAAGTGGTTGACGGATTCCGTGTCCGCTTCAAACCGGGTGAGAATAACCTGATTGACGCTTATGATTATGGTTATAATTTTGGATGCATTCTGCAGGAGAAAGAAAATCCGAAGAAAGCTTCCGGACGCAGTACACTGGTGAAATGTCTGGTATGCGGTGAAATTTTCGATTCCTCCATGGAAGTATGCCCTGTCTGCGGAGTGGGCAAAGAAAATTTTGTTCCGGTAGAAGCAGAGGAAGTTCGTTATACCAATAATACGAAAGATTTCTATGTAATCATCGGAAATGGCGCAGCCGGCCTGAATGCGGCTAAGTCAATTCGGGAACGGGATAAGACAGGTTCCGTGATCATGATCTCCAATGAACCTTACAGTACATATAACCGTCCGATGCTGACCAAGTCTATCATGGCAGATCTGGATGCAGATCAGATTGCAGTCCAGGAAGCCTCCTGGTATGAGGAAAATAATATCATTCAGTTGCTCGGAAAAGAAGTGACCTCTATTGACGTGGAAAATAAAGAAATCGTTATGAACGATGGAATGAAATTGAAATATACAAAACTGGTCTATGCTGCAGGATCTGAGTGCTTTATTCCTCCGATTCCGGGCCACGATAAACCGGAAGTAGTTGCAATTCGCCGTCTCGCAGATACGAAGAAGATCGAGAAGCTCCTGCCGGAGATAAAACATGTGGCAGTGATCGGCGGAGGTGTCCTTGGTCTGGAAGCTGCCTGGGAGATGAGAAAAGCCAGATGTGAAGTGACAGTTTTGGAGCTTGCTCCGGTTCTTATGGGGCGTCAGTTGGATGAAGCTGCAGGAGACGTCCTGAAAAAGATTGGACAGGATCAGGGAATCCGGATCCACACAGGCGTACAGATCACTTCCATCGAGGGAGAGGATCATGTGACAGGAGTGAAACTGGCAGATGGTACTGTAGTACCGGCAGAGCTGGTTATCATTTCCGCAGGTGTCCGTGCTAATGTGGCACTGGCAAAAGCAGCCGGAGTAGAAGTGGATCGTGCGGTAGTTGTCAACAGTAAGATGGAGACAAATGTAAAAGACTTCTATGCATGCGGTGACTGTGCACAGTATGAAGGAATCAATTATGCAATCTGGCCGCAGGCTGTAGAACAGGGAAAAGTGGCAGGTGCCAATGCCGTCGGTGAAGCACTGGAATACACAACAGTTCCGGCAGCTTTAAACTTCCATGGTATGAATACAGCACTGTTTGCGGCGGGAGATGCAGGAAAGAATCCAAACCTAGTATATAAAACAGTAGAATTCAAAGATATGGGCAAAAAACAGTATCAGAAATACTACTTCTTGAATAACAGACTGTGCGGCGTGATCCTGATTGGAGATGTAAGCCGGATGGGAGAGATGACAGAAGCATTGGAAAAACATCTCACATATGCGGAAGTAATGAAATGACCTACGGACAGGGGACAGACCCCTGTCCGTACTGTTTGTTAAAAGCAACCGCTGGTTGACAAATTTTCAGCCGCACTTGCTGGTTGTCAACCGGATTCTATGCTACAATTCTTATAACGATATCGGAAGAGAAATGCATTTTCATCAAATCATATGAAAAGAAAGGCGGTTTGTTATGATATTAGCAGATAAAATTATGAGATTGAGAAAGCAGAATGGTTGGTCACAGGAAGAGTTGGCGGAGAAAATGGGTATTTCCAGACAGTCTGTATCAAAATGGGAAAGCGGGACTTCGATTCCTGATCTGGATAAAATAATTAAGATGAGTGGAATTTTTGGAGTGACTACAGATTATCTGTTAAAAGACGATATAGAGGAAGTGACTCCGGAAACTTCGGTGGAACTCTGTGAAGAAAAGAATGTACGAAATGTTTCATTGGAAGAGGCGAATACGTTTATGGATCTTACCCGGAAGGTTTCCGGAAGGATTGCGCTGGGAGTTTGTCTTTGCATTATTTCTCCGGTGTGGCTGATTTTGCTGGGCGGGTTATCGGAATTAGAAAATCCGGTAGTTACTGAAGAACTTGCAGGAGGACTGGGGACAGCAGTACTGCTTCTCATCATAGCAGCAGGTGTAGCCATACTGATTATTAATGGAATGAAGCTGTCTGGTTATGAATATCTGGAAAAAGAAAACATTGAACTTGCGTATGGGGTTCAGGGAATTGTTGAAAAGCAAAAAGAGCAGTTTGAACAGACATATCGAACATGTATAGCCATCGGTGTAGTATTATGCATTATCGGTGTGGTTCCGATTTTGGTTGCGGCAGGAATGAAGGCTTCAGATTTTATTTGTGTTGTCTGTGTGGATATTCTACTGATTTTCGTAGCCTGTGGAGTATATCTTTTTATCTGGTCCGGCAGCATTCATGGCAGCTATACGAAATTGCTGCAGACGGAAGATTATACGGAAGAAAAGAAAGAGACCAGGAAACGGACAGACTTTTTCCCGGGAATTTATTGGTGTATCGTTACCGCAGTGTATCTGGCTGTCAGTTTCCGTTCCAACAGCTGGAGCACTTCATGGATTATCTGGCCGGTAGCAGGTGTGCTCTTTGCGGCATTGTACGGAATTTTAAATGCAGTGATGGGAAAACGGAAGTAACGTAAAGAAGCGGACAGGGGACAGCGGACAGGGGACAG
>JBJFCH010000006.1:0-5191 GCA_051888835.1 Oliverpabstia sp.
CAGAGACATCAAGACAATAAACTAAATGAGTTAATGAACCATCTGAAGAGATTACTCAAATACCGGGGTTCCTTCGTGTTTTACTATAACATTGACATAATCGCCGTATGCAAATCCTGCCTCCTGGAATACATTCAGCGGAATGTTGGTCCAGAGATTTCCAAAATTCGGATCGTTGATTTCAAAAATACCTTCAACTTTCCCCGGTTTTGCCACAGGTTCCAGAATCTCATGCTCAACAATCTCGTCCACCGGGTATTCCGGTCCCACCCCTTCAAAATCAATGATTCCGCTTGCCAGTCTGGCTGCCGTATAACCAAACAAGTCTCTGCCGTGGAAAATAGCAACTCCTTCGGTTCCCTTTCCTCTCAGACGATTCACTGTTTCATCGATCTCACGAACAGCTTCAATTCCGATCATTCGTTTCACATGTGTCAGAGTACCATTGTCAGGAGTAACAATATAATATCCGTCTACGGTCTTTGCCACACATGCCCGTCTCTTTGTTCCCACACCAGGGTCAACTACAGAAACATAAATGGTTCCCTCCGGCCAGAACTGCAGGCTCTGATACAGACGGTAACTGGCGCTCCAGGTATCATACTGAGGCAATTCATGCGTTCCGTCCATAATCTCCAATTCTCTGTCCACGGTTTTTACAACACCGTACATGGAACTCACCGCACCTTCTTTGTAAGTAAAATCAGTCTGAAATACTAAAATCGGTTTCATCATTTTTCCTTCTTTCTATACTTATTGATTTATTTTTCAAAACACTTTCCCATTTAAAATGGATTCCAGAATCGGGAACCATTTATAAATGTTGTCATGTAAAGTGAGCCCAGAAATACCAACAGACAAAATACCATGGATCCCCAGTCACTTTTTCTCAGTGGTTTTGCCACATACCAGGTCCTTTTTTTATGTTTTCCGAATCCACGAAGATCCATGGCATTGCTGATCAATTCAATTCGATCCAGTGTGGAAAAAATCAGCGGCACACAGATATTCATAATGTTTTTAATGCGTACACTCAGCTTTTCTTTCTTCGAGAGATCCAGTCCACGACTTTGCTGTGCCAGCGCAATATCCTGATAATCACGGATCATATCCGGGAAATAACGCAGTGTCAGCGACAATGCATACGCCCCTTTATAATTGCATCCTACCCGGTTCAGGGAAGCGGCAAACTCGCTGGGATTGGTTGTTAACAGGAAAATCATACCCATTGGCACTACTGATGCGTATTTGCTGGTCTTTGTAATCTGATATAAAAGCTGCTCAGCTGTCACCGTATATCTGGAATTGAAACGAAACAGTTCATGTGTCGTCCCATAAATCTCTGTTCCGTACTGTGGACTGAACAGATAAGTCAGAAGAAAATTTATCAGCAAAAAAATCGCCACATAGATACTCATCAGTTTAATCTGCTTAAATTCTATTCCGGACATTTTAAAAAAAACTGCTGACAGGACCATCACAAACAGAATATAACGGATATCATAGGAAAACATTACCGCAAATGTCATAAACAGAAAACATACCAGCTTTGTCAGACCGGACAGATTAAAAATGAAATTATCCCGATCAATATAGTCAAATAACTTTGCTTTCATCAGCGATGTGTCCCCCTTTCATAATCAATAAAATTCTGAACAAATCCTGAGGGATCTTCCATTCCGATTTTCTCTGCAAATTCATACAAAGAGGTAATCTTCAGATTGGCTTTTTCTGCAATCTCTTTATTGGTCAGAATATCCACCGCACTGGCATCTCCGATCTTTTTTCCACCGGATATAACAATCGCATGAGGAGTATACTCCAGCATCAGATGCATATCATGGGTAATCATGATAATGGTCACGCCCTGCTCATTCAGGCTCTTCAAGAACTCCATGATTTCCGTATAATGATGATAATCCTGTCCTGCTGTCGGCTCATCCAGAATCAATATCTGTGGATCCATCACCAACATGGATGCTATCGTCACTCTCTTTTTCTGGCCGAAACTCAAAGCTGAAACCGGCCATTTCTTAAAAGGCGCCAGGCCGCAGATTCTCAGCGCCCGGTCAACTTTCGGTTCGATTTCTTCTTCCGGAATCCCCCGTATGCGAAGTCCTAGAGCAACCTCATCATAAATCATCGGCTTACAGATCATCTGATTCGGGTTCTGCATTACATATCCGATGATCTGGGATCTTTCCTTGATGGTCTGTCCTTTCAGATCTTTTCCATAATACAGAATTTTTCCTTCATCCTCCGTCACAAAACCGCAGATTACTTTGGCAAGGGTGCTTTTCCCGGCACCGTTGGTTCCTACGATGCTGACCATTTCTCCCTCTTGTATTTTAAAATTAATGTCCTGCAAAATTTTTCTCTTTTTTGTATACTGAAAACTCAGATGCTCTGCTGACAGGATTTCCGGTCTTTCCTCGGGTTTCTCCTTCTTTTTCTGTTCCCGGTTCCACTTTAGCATCGATTCCCGGATTGCTTCCACATCCAGAGTATCCATTCTGCCCGCTTTCATCTCAGGAGTCACAGTAATACCTGCATATTTCATGGCAGTTACATAGAGAGGTTCCCGGATTCCAAGTTTTGAAAGAATATCTGCCGCCATCAATTCGTCCGGTGTCATATCCGCTGCTATTCTGCCTTCACTCACAACTACGATACGATCCACATCCCGATACAAAACATCTTCCAGCCGATGCTCAATGATCACAACCGTCTTTTTTGATTCTTTCCAGACTCTGTCAATCAGATCGATCGCTGTTTTTCCTGTAGCCGGATCCAGATTGGCCAGTGGCTCGTCAAACAACAGAATATCCACATCATCTACCATCACCCCGGCAAAAGAAACTCTTTGTTTTTGCCCGCCGGACAGTTCAAATGGTGAGGACTTCAGCAATTGGCCCATATCTACAATATCTGCTACTTTTTGTACCGTTTCTTTCATTTTAGTCAGAGGAACACAGTCATTTTCCAATGCAAATGCAATATCTTCGCCCACAGTCAGCCCGATAAACTGCCCGTCTGCATCCTGCAGGACGGTCCCGACTTTCTTGGACAATTCAAAAATATTCATTTTGCTTGTTTCTCTCCCGCTGATCTTTAAGCTGCCCTGAATCTCTCCCTTATAGGAAAATGGGATCAAACCGTTCAGACAGTTTCCCATAGTACTTTTCCCGCTTCCACTGGGACCTACAATCAAAACCTTTTCTCCCTCATAAATCTTCAGATTGATATCATAGAGAGTCGGCTCTGCCTGACTGAAATATTGAAACTGAAAATGTTCAAATTCAATCACAGGTTTTCGCTCAGACTGATTCATCTTTTCCTCCTGTCCCTACCATCTGCACTGAATCTGATATTTTCCCTGACAAAAATAATACTTGATTCTCGCAATCGGTAATTGATTTTTATCAAAAAGCAATTGTTCAAAATGAAGGAGCACCGTTCCCGGCTGAACCTTCAAATAAGGTACTACCTGTTCATCTGCTTCCATCATCTGAATCGTCATTTCCACTCCCGCAGCCAGATGATATATGGTATCATTCATGAATGTAAGAAGTTCAGCTTTGGACTCAGTATCTACTCTGTGATCAGAAAGTACACGCAATGGTATCTGCAGAAAACTCTGCCCTATGGGACCCTGTTCACTTTCATAAACATTATTGCTTGCCAGCACTTCTTCCTCGTCTTTTAGTTCCAGTTTTTTTCTTGCTATCTGCGTGGGTGGTCCAAAATTGTGGTCAATCGTTATCCTCACAATCTCTTCCAATGCGTCTTCCGTGAGGAAATTATAGATTCTGTCTTTTTGTTTTTTCTCACTGTCATAGGATACGTAAGTGCCCTTTCCCTGCTTTTTATAGATATAGCCGTCCTGATACAGAATCGTCAAAGCCTGTCTCAAAGTATTGCGGCTCACATGATATTTTTCGGAAAGCACATTTTCCGAAGGAAGAATACTCCCCTTTTGATATACTCCCTTTACAATATCCTCATAAAGTCTGTTATATATGGGAATATAGGAAGGAAGACGATGCGTTTTTTTCTCATGTGTTTCGATTTCCAATATATTTTCCGGTATCTTCTCCGCTTTTACCAGCGTTCCCCAGAGACCTGCCTTTTTAAATCCGATTCTCACATACAGATTATGATTCTCTTCCCTGCTGCAAAACAAGCATGGCTGCTTTCCTTTTTCCAGTATATCGCAGCAGAGACGGCTGACCAGCTGACTGGCGAGCTTTTGTTCCCGACGGGACTGTGCGGTTGCCACTCCTCCGATCATTACGGTAAAATCACTCTCTGCCGCGCTGTTAGCATGAGCTACAAGTTGACCGCCTTCTTTTATGATATAATGAGTGCCGCAGTTTTTCTGAATACAATCTACAATCATTTCTTTTGACGTATACAGCTGTCTCATCTCCGGAATATTCTGCAAAAAATCAAAAATATCGTCCGCATCCTCAGGTTGAGCTTTCAAAATCTCTGCTGCTTCATCCACCAATTTTCCTGTTTCTTCAAGCAAATACAACACTTTAGACTCTCCGGTATAATCTTTCAGAACTTCCCGAACACAATCTATATTTTCTGTTTTTCCCATCACTACATCCGGAACAAACTCAGAAAACAAATTTTCCAAAAAAGGAAGGTTCACTTCATTTTCTTTGGAATACAGAATCAGATTTTTGTAAAAGCACAGATAAACGCCTTTTATCTTTCCTTCTTCTTCATCCATGTATACCGTCTGAAATTCTTCATCAAATCCAAAATCTGAAATATCAGCCAGCATAAATGTATTATATACCGCTTCCTGTTTCAAATAACGGATCAGTATCTCACGGTCTTTCTCCCCACATATTCTTACCATAAGTCCCCCTGTTTTCATTTATCAGTTTCTCTCAGTCTTCATAGATAATTCCCTTGCAATTTCAGTATAATTCTATCCGAATCAGGCTGTCAAGGATAACTTGTTGAACAACCTGATTTTTTGTTGCTTTTCTTTACAAATATCGGAAACTGTTATATGATGAGACAAGGGACAAAAGGTCAGTCACGGCATGCTTGCATGCCTGAAACTGACTTTGGGGACCGCAAAACATGAGGAAGCAGCCATTTTTTGAAGAAAAATGAGCGGATTCCGAATGTTTTTAGAATTTCGAGAGTGCGAAGCACGGAGAAATTCGTA
>JBJFCH010000007.1:0-5188 GCA_051888835.1 Oliverpabstia sp.
ATGGGAAGTGAAGAAGGAGAGTTTCGTGTCTGGATTGGGGACAGCAGTGCTACGGAAAATGAAGCTGAGTTTATATATCAGAAGCAATAAGAGCTTGTTGTATAGCCTAAAATCCTTGTATTTCAGCTTATTGCTTTGTATAATGTAAATACATGGAAGATTGTCAAAATGTACACTTTTTGAAAATACTCTATATCGTTATTTGTGAGGAGAAGCCATGGATTTTTATGGAGCGGATCGTGAAAAGGATGAAAGCCCTGATTTTCCAGAGGAGAGACGGCCGGAAGTACTACTTAATCTGACATAATATGCCAGAAATTACATTATGTAATTAAAGTTAAGTGAGCTGCCCGATAAACAAGTTTTATATGAATTGTAAAATACGAAGGAGATAATTATGGCGCTTGCAGTGTGTTTTCGCTACAGAGAACGAGAATACTATAAAGAACTTAATGTTGGTGATGAGATTAGTTTTGGATGTCATAAAAAAGATCAAATACAGATTCCAAATTCTAAAGAGCATATGCTTTGGCTGAAAGGAAATTCAGATGATTTACGCGCAGCGGCTACTGCGCCGTTGCATCTGTCGTCACCAATAATTGAATGCAATGAGTTGATTGTATTGAGTCGGGAGATGGAATCGCTACTTTATGTATCCCGTGTAGCTGGAAGAAGCAGTAAAAGTATCAACCTGCCGTACAATGGAAGAATCACAGCAGGACGTGCAAGAGATAACGATATCGTAATCACGTACCCGGTTATTTCAGGACATCATTTTCAACTTTTATTAGAGGCTGGAACTGTTCATGTAGAAGATCTGGGAAGTTCGAATGGTCTGTATCTTAATGGAAAGAGAATCTCTAAGGCAATTATGAAATCAGGGGATATTCTTTCTATTCTGACATTTCGATTTATTTTGGAAAATGGAATTCTCTATTTTGAAAATATTGGAAAATCAGTGTTGGTCTCTGACCGTGTTTATAAAATGGACAGACCGGCGGAACCAGAGGCGAAAATGCCACATCCAGAAAAGCGAAGAGAGGTTTCTTCCCCGTCGGCTGTTGAAAAAAGTGGGAAGATTTATCCAATATATCAGCTTTCACCAAGGGTGAGAGAGCAGCTTCCACACGAATCGATTGTGCTTTCCGGTGCGCCGGGGAAAGGGCCGACCCTTGGAAGCAGGAGAAGTAATTTCGCTTATCTGATCAGTTCGGGCGCGATGATGGCGGCTAGTCTTGCCACGGGAATGATTTCTCCCACTGCGCTTCTTATGCGTGCGGCAGGAATGATTTCTCCGATTACAAACATGGCGATGTACGGCAAGATGAGCAAGGAAGAAAAAAAGCAGATTGAAGAATACGAGAAAATGCGTCAGGAACGCTACCAGGCATACATTGATTCCCAAAAAGCAAGGATCGCAAAAGTTGCAGATGTGCAGAGACGGATTGTCACGGCGGAGAATCCGGCACCAGCAGCGTGTATGGATACAGTGAAATATCTGAAACGTAATTTGTGGGAAAGAATGCCGGCTGATTCTGATTTTCTGACATTGCGTCTCGGAATCGGAAAAGACAAGCTCTGTGTAGAGGTTAAGAGCCATGCAAATGTTGATGGGTTTACGATGGTGGATGATGAACTGGAAGAGCTTGCAGGACAGATTATCGAGGAAACCCGTTACGTGGATAATATTCCAATCCGTGTTTCACTTAGAGAACATCAGACGATTGGTATTGTGGGATCGAAAGCGGCAAATTACTATTTGCTTCGAAGTATGCTGGTAGAACTTACAACGGCTCATAATGGAAAGGAAGTACATCTTGTCGGTATGTTTGAAAAAGATTCTAGAAAATACTGGAAAGAACTCCGATGGCTGCCACACATATGGGATGAGAGCGGGCAGGTGCGATATATTGCATTTGATGAGTCGAGAAGACATACAGTAAGCGAACTTGTGGCAGATTTAATCCGTAGAAGGAAATTGAATGCATGCAGTGAGACGGGAAGAAAGATAGAGCAGCCATTGCCGCATTATGTAATTATTGCGGAAAATGAAGAACTTTTACTGGAGGAAACGATTTATGATGATCTGGTGTCGAATAATCCGGCGCTTGGAATTACAACGATTATTTTGGCAGACAGCATGTATGAATTGCCACAGACTTGCCAGTATTTTATTGATCTGTCAGAAAGTCCTTATGCATTTGAACGGGAAAAATATGATGAGAGACTGTACTTTAAACCGGACGAACCGGTACATTCAGGAGAACTGGAAAGCTTTACAAGAAGGATGGCGGCGATAGAGTTAAAAGACCGGAAGGCAGAAGTGTCTCTTCCATCGGCGATTACCTTTCTGCAAGGCTATGATGTAAAAAGCGTAGAAGAATTGGACGTACTGACCAGATGGGAGAAGAGCGAACCATACCGGACGCTGGAAGCGCCGATTGGTATGATGGCAGGAAAAAAATTATTTTCTTTGAATATACTAGACGGAGATCAGGCACATGGACCGCACGGTCTTTTGGCGGGAACAACAGGTTCCGGTAAGAGTGAGCTTCTGCAGACCTGGATTTTATCCATGGCGGTGACCTATCATCCGCATGATGTAAATTTTGTGATTATTGATTATAAGGGAGGTGGAATGTCCGATTTGATGGAACCCCTTCCGCATGTGGTAGGAAAAATCACGAATATTGACAGGAATATTTCCAGATCCCTTGTTTCATTGAAGAGTGAATTGAAACGCAGACAGAGATTATTTGCCGAATGTGAGGTAAATAATATTACAAAATATCAGAGAGCCTATAAAAACGGGCAGACAAAAGTTCCGCTTCCGCATCTTATCATCGTGACGGATGAGTTTGCGGAAATGAAAAAAGAAGAACCGGAATTTATGAAAGAGCTTAATACAGTGGCAACGATTGGAAGAACGCTGGGAGTACATATGCTTCTTGCAACACAGAAGCCGGCAGGAGTTGTTACGGATCAGATCAAAGCGAACTCCAGATTTCGTATCTGTATGAAGGTTCAGGATGTGGAAGACAGTCGTGAGATGTTAAGATGTTCGGATGCAGCGAGAATTACACAGGCGGGAAGAGCTTATGTAAGGGTAGGAGAGGATGAAGTGTTCGAATTGTTCCAATCTTTCTACAGCGCAGCAGAATACAGTGGAAAAATCATGGAAAATAAAATGAAGCTGGAGAATCAGGTGCGGATTGTGGGTGTGACAGGAAATAGAATTAATCCGCTTCCAAAGCGAAAAAAGAACGCGGCGGAAATGGATGAACTGACGGCAATCATCCGGTATATCAACAATGTATGTAAGAAACAGGGGATTGAGAAGATGGCGGGACCGTGGCTGCCGGAACTTCCAAGATGGCTGACCTTTGCGGAATTAGGACTTTTGCAAGGATTCGATGGAGAAGTCTGGACGGAGAGAAGAAAAGATCTGAAGATTCCAATTGGAAAATATGATATCCCGGCAAACCAAATGCAAGGTGTCATGTATATGGATTTGATGGAAACTGGACATTTTGGAATATATGGTTCGCCGTCAACCGGTAAAACATTTCTCTTGAAGAGGATTTTGATGTCGATGGGAATGTATTATTCACCGCGGGATATTCAGATTACCATGATTGACGCAGGTAAATGGGAACTGAAAGAGTTTGCAGGTATGCCGCATGTACGAGAATTGATTCTGGGTGATGAAGAAGATAAGATTCGGCATTTTATCAAACGCATTACGCAAGAGATGGAAGCCAGAAAAAAGGCATTTTTGAAGCATGCGGTCAGTTCACTATCTGCTTACAGAGAAGCCGTTGATCCGGATCTTCCGGTAATTGTGATTATGATTGAGCAAATCAAACCTCTTTTTGAACGGTATATAGAAATGGAACCGTTTATAATCCAAATTGCCGAATCCGGGCAGGCATTTGGAATTTATTTAATCTATACAGCGACAGGAGGAATCTCTGTCAGCTATAATCTTGCGCAGAGAGTGAAAGGGGTAATTACTCTGCAGCAGCCGGAAAAAGGAAATTATGTAGAAATCGTAGGTTCTGTTAAAGATATCAGTGTTCCGCAGTTCCAGGGACGTGCGTTGATGAAAGGCAATCCGCCGGTTGCGTTTCAGGTTGCGGTTTATGCAGATTCTGAAAAAGATCAGGAACGGAATGCACAGGTAACGGAATTACTTCAGAAGATGACAGAAGTATGGAATGGAATAAGAAAAGTGGATTTGGAAGCAGGTATGGGTGAAAAACCACAATATAAAGAAGAGTCGGCAGAAAAAGCAGAGGAAACCATACAATATGACAGACGTACCGATATTCCGGTGGGTACTTACCGAGATGATATGGAACAGGCATATCTGGATCTTTCAGAGCAAAATATCTGTCTGATATGTAGCGAAGAATGTGAAAAGGGACGTGAATTCCTGAACAGATTAGAGAAAGTACTGTGTAAGAAAGAAGAGAATCTGATTGTCCGTCTGACAGAGGAAAACGGTAAAGAAGAGATTAGGAAACTGGCTGAACAGTTGACTGAAAAGCAAAATCTCCTCAAGAAAAAGAAACAAGAAACGGATTTCGATCAGGAGAAATGGATTCAGGGTTATATGCAGGTTTGTGTTTTAATAGAAAGTTTACCGGAATTTGTAACTAAAATAGAAAAGGAAGAACTGAAACGGCTGAGTAGCATTTTGAGGAAATCGAAAGGTTTGGGTACAATCATTCTGGTTTCAGGAACGAGAGAAGGACTGAAAAAGCAGGAGAAGAATGTAGTAGTAAACGCTGCGCTGCGGGCAGAATGTGTGGTAATAACAGATGGAAATCCTATGGAATATACAGTCCTGGACCATCAGGGATTCCCAGGTTATGCCAACACAATGCTGGATGAAGATGAGGCAGTGTTGCTGCAAAACGATTCCTTCCGTTTTATTCGCTATTCTTAAGAAAGGGAAGACAGATTATGAGGTCAGAGATTATTGTTACGGTAAAGGACAGTAATAAGAATTTTACAACATACGATGTTGAAGTTCCGGTAAATATAACTGCCGGAAAGGCGGCGGCTGATATCGTAGAAGTACTGAATTATTATAAAGACAAAACATCGATATTGAAAAATGCAGAATACCTGCTGAAAAATGAACGAACCGGAAGTACGTTGGAGCCGGAAAAGACACTGTATG
>JBJFCH010000008.1:0-29832 GCA_051888835.1 Oliverpabstia sp.
CACAAGTTGTATTATAATGATATCAAATTAATATCATTTTATACCGTATGAGGAGGTATGTATATGGAAAATTCAAAAACAACTGAAGAGAAACTTCTGAAACCTGTATCTGGTATGCCTATGCTGTTTGTCTCTCTGTTCATTTTGATCGGCGGCATCGTGTTTTTTGTACTGGGTCTTCTTAATTCGATTCTTACTATTGATGGCACAGATTCTGTGATTCATCCAGTATTATTGGGAGTTTCCATTGCCGTGTTTGTTATTGCAATGATTGCCGGACCTATTCTGATGGGTGGCCTGAAAATCATTCATCCGAACGAAGCACTTGTACTGACACTGTTTGGTAAGTATTATGGAACGCTGTATCATCCTGGTTTTTTCTGGGTCGTACCTTTCTGTACAGCAATTAACCCAACTGCTGAAAATGCCTCAAAGCAACAGATTGCAGCTTCCGTTGCTGGGATTAACTCAGGCAAATCTTCTGCCGGAACAGATATATCCGTTCGGAAAAAAGTATCTTTAAAAACTATGACATTAAACAATGAAAAGCAGAAAGTCAATGATGCTTCCGGTAATCCGATTGAAATTGGTACCGTAGTCATCTGGAAAGTAGAAAATGCCACGAAAGCTGTACTGAATGTGGAAAATTTCTATGAATATCTTTCCATTCAGTGTGATGCCACCACTCGTAATGCTGCCCGCCGTTATCCCTATGATGCCGCAGAAGGCAGTGATGAAAAATCTCTTCGCGGAAGTACACAGGAAATTGCGGATATCATGCAGGATGAACTTCAGGAAAAGGTAAAAGACGCAGGTATTCAGATTCTGGATGTCAGAATCAGCCGTCTTGCTTATGCACCGGAAATTGCTTCTGCCATGCTTCAGCGCCAGCAGGCAGCCGCAATCATTGACGCACGTCAGAAAATCGTGGAAGGTGCCGTCAGCATGGTAGAAATGGCTTTACAAAAGCTGTCCGAAAATGATATTGTAGAACTTGATGAAGAGAGGAAAGCTGCCATGGTCAGCAACCTGCTTGTAGTTCTCTGTGGCAATAAAGATGCACAGCCGATCGTTAACAGTGGCTCTTTATATTAAAATGATTGTAACGTTCCTGAACTGTTGCTGTGAACAACAACAATTTCTTTTTAAACTACTGCCAATACAAATGTAGGGGAGGTATTAAAATGAGCGATCAAAAGTCAAAAGAAAAAGCAAAAAAACAAGTACCGCTCCGTCTTTCTGCCTCCCTTTGGAACGATCTTGCTCAGTGGGCAGAAGATGATTTTCGTTCAATCAATGGACAGATCGAGTATCTGTTGACGGAATGTGTTAAGTATCACAAGGGTCAAAAAAAATAAGCGGGACAATAAGTCCCGCTTATCCTTTAATCATCATCCAATTTCAAAACACTCATAAATGCTTTCTGTGGTATCTCTACATTACCCACCTGACGCATCCGTTTCTTTCCTTCTTTCTGTTTTTCAAGAAGTTTCTTCTTACGTGAGATATCTCCACCATAACATTTTGCCAACACATCTTTACGCATGGCTTTTACGGTCTCTCGGGCAATGATTTTTCCGCCCACTGCTGCCTGGATCGGAATCTCAAAAAGCTGTCTTGGTATCTCTTCTTTCAGCTTCTCACACATCTTTCTGCCTCTTTCATAAGCAGACCCGGCAAAAACAATAAATGACAGTGCATCCACTTCTTCATGGTTCACAAGAATATCCAGCTTCACCAGCTCACTTCTCTCATATCCCAGCATCTCATAATCAAAAGAAGCATAACCTCTGGAACGGGATTTCAGTGCATCAAAGAAATCATAGATAATCTCATTCAGCGGCAGATGATAAGTCAAAAGTGCACGGGTTGTTTCCATGTATTCCATGCCCTGATACTGCCCTCTTCTTTCCTGACAGAGATCCATAATCGGTCCGATAAATTCTGTAGTCACCATGATTTCCGCTTTTACCATAGGCTCTTCCATATATTCAATCTCAGACGGATCCGGAAGATTGGACGGATTTGTCAGATCAATAACTGTTCCATTTGTTTTATGCACTTTATAAATAACACCGGGAGCTGTCGTCACCAGATCCAGATTGTACTCTCTTTCCAGACGTTCCTGAATAATTTCCAGATGAAGCAGTCCCAAAAATCCGCATCGGAATCCGAAGCCCAATGCAATAGATGTTTCCGGTTCATAGAACAGAGAAGCATCATTCAGCTGAAGTTTTTCAAGAGCATCTCTAAGATCCCCGTATTTTGCCCCATCTGCAGGATATACACCGCAATAAACCATGGGATTGACCTTTTTATAACCGGGCAAAGGTTTTTCACAAGGTCTCTGCGCATCGGTGACAGTATCACCGACCCTGGTATCCTTAACATTTTTGATACTGGCGGTAAAATATCCAACCATACCTGCACTCAGTTCCTCACAGGGAATAAACTGTCCGGCACCAAAATATCCAACCTCTACAACATCAGCTGTGGCTCCGGTAGCCATCATACGCGCCATGGTACCTTTTCGGATTCTGCCTTCCTTGATTCTGCAAAACACAATCACACCCTTATAAGAGTCATAGACAGAATCAAAAATTAACGCCTGCAAAGGCGCATCCGGATCACCCTGAGGAGCCGGTATCTTCTCCACAATCTGTTCCAGAACTTCTTCAATATTAATTCCCATTTTTGCGGAAATCTGAGGTGCATCCTGAGCCTCAATGCCAATTACATCCTCGATTTCATTGATCACCCGTTCAGGTTCCGCACTGGGAAGGTCAATTTTATTAATCACAGGCATCACATCCAGATCATGATCAAGTGCCAGATATACATTGGCCAGAGTCTGTGCTTCGATTCCCTGGGCTGCATCCACCACAAGAATCGCTCCGTCACATGCTGCAAGACTTCGGGATACTTCATAATTAAAATCTACATGCCCGGGGGTATCTATCAAATTGAAAATATATTCTTCTCCATTTATTGCTTTATATACAGTACGCACTGTCTGCGCTTTAATCGTAATGCCTCTCTCTCGCTCCAGATCCATATTATCCAGAACCTGAGCCTGCATCTCACGCTCGGTCAAAAGTCCGGTTTTCTCAATAATACGGTCAGCCAGTGTAGATTTTCCATGGTCTATGTGTGCGATAATACAGAAATTACGAATCTTACTTTGATCGATTACTGCCACTTTCGTTCCTCCCTTTCAGAATGCTTTCGTAAACACTATCGCTTATTATAACATAAACACTTTGTATTTGTCATTCTCCTTTTAAGACTTTATTTAAGATAACGCTAAAAGGCTCCATAGCATTCATGGCTTCTTCCACTGTATTGGTCTGTGCGCCCACTTCAAGAAGTATGGATCGGGGCCGCACATGAAGATTATAACGATATCCCTTCAAATAAATACACCTGGTAAACCTTGGATAATACTTCGCCGCCTGATAGGATAACTGAAAAGCAAAAGCCAGATTATCAGATATATAGGGATTAGGAAGTGACTCCAGATTTCCGTTATTGACTGTCCGGCTCAGGCCATTAAAATACATAATCTGGGCTGTCTGTTTACCGTTGATCTCCGTCACCAGATGTTTATCCTCCGGCACACCATCCCTGTGGAGATCTATCACCACTTCTATGGAAGGATTCTCCTCCAGAACCTTCTGTACTGCAGGCAGAGCATAATTATACGCTTTACTTCTCTCAAGCTGTCCATCCACCATGTCAAAGGCATCTTTCATATGAATTACCTGATAACCATAGATATCTCTGAGTATTGATTCCAGATAATTCCCCACACCCACCACACTGGTATTTTCATCTCCTTCCACGGAATCTACATATCCCTCCTGTGAATGGGTATGATAAATGAGTATCTGTGGTCCGTTACTATCTCCGGATAATTGCAGATCGTCTCCCATGAAAGATTCCACATTAATCAGGGAACTGTCTACAGTCGTATTGGGATCTACTACAAAAAAATTATTCAACAGATAATCAAAATCACTGAGCTTCTCCATGGACAGGTCTTTCACCGGTGAAGTCTCCACAGCTGCCGTCCAAGCCGGCATTCCCTCATCTGTCTGACTGTTCCGTTCCTGCACGCTCTGTTCCTGTGTGCTCTGTTCCTGCACGCTCTCTGTATTTGACTCGCCCTGCATCACACTACCATCAATTTCCTGGTCATCATCTTTTTCCCCGACCATTTTTCCGTCTTCCACTGTTTTAGCCTGGTTTTCTTCTGCTACGGCTTTTGCCTGATTTTCTGAAAGAAGCCTGTCTGTAATTGTTTTTCCATTTACTTCAATTATCTCATGACAGGTACTTTCATCCTCTATTACGGTCTGTTCCTCCTGTGTCTGTTGAAGATATGTAAGAATAGGAATTTCATCCCATATTTTATTCCACGTGTTTTCAAACCATCTTCCACTTTGTCCTTCCTCATAAAAGCAGGCAGGCAAATAGCAGGACAAAGCTTCCTCTTCCACTCCACTATAAGCCTGCCGTAATACTTCCTGAACCTTTTGCGGAGGATTTTCACGAATCTTGAGAAATCCTCTCGCAATGAGATATCCTCCAAGGCAGACAGCCAGACACCAGATCAGACAATTTACTATTTTCTCAGATTTAGACACACTCCTCCCTCCTTCTCGGTAAGTATTTATCACCCACATCAATATATGAGAGGAAGTCCCTGTTTATACCCCCATCCCGGATACAGCAATATTAATTCCTTCCGATATGGTAAAACTGAGCATTTTTATAGTTTCATCCACATCTTTCGGTGTCACATACATACTATGCAGCTTTGGTGTGATTAATTCTCCCAAAAATTCCTCCATTTCAGATTCTTCCAGATTTTCCAACAGATGTGCGATAGCATCATGTACAATCGTTGCCGCATCCACTACTGTCGGTACTCCAATTCCGATTACCGGAATTCCGAGAGATTCCATGGTCAGCCCATTTCGGTGATTCATGACACCGGATCCCGGATTGATCCCTGTATCCGTAATCTGTATCGTGCAATTCAGACGCTTCATACTTCTGGCTGCCAGTGCATCAATGGCAACCACAACATCCGGTTTCGTCTCTTCCACTACCCCACGAATGATTTCCATGGTCTCCATCCCGGTTTGAGCCATGACACCTGGAACCAGACTGCTGACAAGATGTACCTTCTCTTCCCCAACGCTGGCTTTTCCATATTCTTTTACAATGTGTCGGGTAATTTTCAGATTATTGATTGCCCTTGGGCCCAACGCATCCGGTGTAATATCTCTGTTGCCTAATCCCACGACCAGAATAGATTTTTCTTTTTCCAGATGCAAAAGCTGGCACAGATGACCTGCAAGCGCTTTCGATATTTCCCTGTGATAATCTTCATCCGGCACCACCAGGTTTGGTGCTTCCATAGTTATATATGTGCCTTTCGGTTTCTCCATCAATTTTGCACCGGATTCTGTATGGATTTCTACTACGGTTGTTCGAAGATCCAGCTTCTCCTGATAATCCTCATGAATCTCAACGCCTTTAATTTCCACATTGTCCTTCTCAAATTTTTCTTTGCTTTCCACCGCAAGATCGGTGCGTACACGGTATGATCCAAGCATATCCAATCTCCTTCCTTTTCCGGGAACTGTCATTCCTGACGGAATTATTACTACTATCATTTCCCGGAAATACCGAAATCTATACGGTTTTCCTTGCGATTTTTCCTTTATATTTTGCAAAAAAGCATTGACAAACTCCGACTCATAGAATAAACTATATAAGTGTGTTTAGATGAGCCTGTCCGTGTCTCGGCTGATCTATGATTATAATTATATATGTGAATTTTATTGGAGGTCGAATCAATGGCAAATATTAAATCCGCTAAAAAAAGAATTCTGGTAAACAGAACAAAAGCTGAAAGAAATAAATCCATCCGTTCTGCAGTTAAAACTGCTATGAAGAAAGTTGATACAGCAGTTGCCAACAAAGATCTGGCAGCAGCTCAGGCAGCTCTTCCGGCAGCTATCTCCGCTATCGAGAGTGCAGCATCTAAGGGTGTATATCATAAAAACAATGCAGCAAGAAAAGTTGCACGCATTACAAAAGCAGTAAACACAATTGCTTAATTTCGGCTGACTGTAGTCCGACAGATGCGTCTGGCTGCAAATAATTAAGTATTGTATGTTAAAAGGACAATCATTCCGTCGATGATTGTCCTTCTTTTTTTATCCTCTGCGGGCATATTTTACAATCAGAAGTTCCACACTCAGCACGTCACCCAGCTTTCCCGTCTTCACATCTTCCTCTGCCTGTGTGAAATCTTCTACCGCCTGTCTGAGTTTTTTTACGGAATATCTCCCTATGCATCCCATGTACTTTCGGATTACGAATCCCTGAATTCCCGTTTTGGTTTCAATCTCTTTCGTCCCATATCCCTGCTCTTTCAGCTCTTTTACCTGTAAAAGCTGATTAAACTGCCTTGCCAGAAGATACAATATATGCATTGCCGGTTCTTTCAAAGCCAACAGATCATAATATAACTCCAACGCCTTTTTTTGATTCTGTTCGGACACTGCCTGCACCATGGCAAAAATCTGATTGGTTATACGGTTTGTACATATAGTTTCAATATCTTCCGTAGTAATGACATTTTTCCCCATAGTATAGCAAATCAGCTTTTCCAGTTCTTTTTCAATATTACTCATATCAGATCCCGTTTTCGAAAGAAACAGTTCCATATCATTGCGGGTGATCTGTTTTCCTTCCTTTTTCAATATTCCCAGAACCCAGCGGATCAGAGTCTCTTCTTTTTGCTGCGCAAATTCCACAGCTTTTCCTGATTTGCTTACCGCTTTATACATTTTACTTCTTTTGTCTACCTCAGCTTCCACAAAAAGGAGTACCAGATAATCGGGGAGTCTGCCGATGTATTCTGACAGCTCCGGACACTGCCCTTTAAAAAATCCCGTATTTTCCATTACGATCACTCTTCGATCAGCAAAAAACGGAATTGTTTCTCCAAGAGAAATTATCTCGCGCACATCAATCCCTTTCCCTTCAAATCTGGTATAATTCATCGTATCACCATCCGGATTCAATGCATGAATTAATTTGTTTTTATACTGTTTCTTCAGATACTCTTCTTCCCCATAAAACAGGTATACGCTTTTAAACTCCTGGTTTTTTATGTCTTCCAGTATACTTTTCATTCTCAATCCTGCCGCTTTCTATTTATACTCATTAAGTCTTCTTTTTCAGTATACCTTTCCCTGCTGATTACGGCAAGGAAAATTTACCGGTATCCTTCTACAGTCCACCCCTCACTTTTTTCTGTTACAATCAATGCTCCCTGTTCATCCGTCCGGAAAATCTGGCAGCAGCTTTCCTGCAGTCTGGAAAGCGTCTCTTCACCCGGATGACCATAATAATTATTTTTTCCGCAAGAAATCAATGCCACTTTAGGGTTGATTTTCTCAAGAAATGCTTTTGAAGTGGACCCATTTGATCCATGATGAGCCGTCTTCAGAATCTCGCATCCGGGCAGATCATACAGTATTTTGTTTTCTTCTTCCAAAGGAAGATCACCGGTAAACAACGCACGCATCCCATCAATTTCCCAGATAAACACCAGCGATCCGCCATTTGGATTGTGAGAATAATCCTCATCATTTGGATGTAATACTTTTATCTTTGCCTTTCCCATGGAAAGTTTATCACCTGCCTTTAAAAAACTGCACGCAGTACCAACCTCTTTTGCCAGGAGCCGAATCTGTTCTCCTTCTTCTGTATTTTTCATCCACCATGGAAGAAATACCTGTTCCACGATAAGCCAGCCCTTTTTACTTTCCTCCAGAACTTCTATCGCCCCATTCAAATGATCCTGATCAGTATGTGTCAGAAATATTGCTTCCAATCTGGAAATTCCCTCGTATTTCATAAATGGGAGAATCACATATTTTCCCACCCGATTTCTGCTGCTACTGCCTCCGTCTACCAGCACCTCTGTTCTCCCTGTCTGCAGCACGATACCATCTCCCTGTCCCACATCCAGTACGGTAATACGGTTTTGATATTTCCATGGGGACGCCATCAGAAAGAGCATCAGCATAATTCCCGTCATATGGATTAATAAAATCTTCCCCGGCCTTTTTTCTTTCATTTTGCTGCAGGTTATGCATACTCCTGCCAATATACCATAATAGATCAAAATTGCCGGCAGTGATGGTTTTCCCGGTGTCCAGACACCTGCCGATGCACTCTGCGCAGCTTCTCCCAGCCATTCATACATACGGACAATTCCATACGCCGGCAATCCCAGCAGACTTCCCGGTCCCGCACCCCAATATCCCAAAATCAATGCCAGAAATCCTGAGCCCAGCACCAACGGCATCAACGGCAGTATCACCAGATTACATATGATTCCGATCACAGATACCTGGTAAAATGTATGTAAAACTACCGGAAGCATAAAAAGCCAAATCGATACACCGGCTACTATTTTACCACCTACATATTCTCCTTTTCTCCCTTTCATCAAGTCTCTACACAGTTCTATCTGCCACTCTACATAAGTCCCCATTCCTACAACTGCTGCAAATGACATTTGAAATCCGCTGTCCATAAGCAGATCCGGATTATCCAGCAAGAGTAAGATTCCAGCCATAGCAAGCGCAGATAAAAAATCATAGGTTCTTCCAAGGATTCTGGCCCCCAGCATCAACCCAAACATAATCAGCGCCCGCACTGCAGTAGTAGGACTTCCGATCAATATGCCATAACCAATCAATACCAGTAAAGAGCAAAAAGAAGACAGAGACATGGGGATTCCCATCCATCTCAGTGCATTCCAGAGTCCTGCACCCAACATGCTGATATGAAGCCCCGAAATAGCCATAATATGGCTGATGCCAGCTGACTGAAACTCTGACTTTGTTTTCTCATCCAAATTTTGTTTTTCACCTAACAGCAAAGCTGCCATAATGTCAGCCTCGTTTTGAGGAAAAATCTCGTAAATTATATTTCTGCATTTGTTTCTGAACGATTCAAAACCGATCTGTATCTTTCCCGCCGGTGATATAGTTTCCATCCTGCTGATTTCTTCCAGATAAAAATCAATTTTTCTTGACCTTTCATAGGTTACCCTGTTAAATTCACCTGGGTTTCCCGGTTCCTGCGGCAATACCAACTTTCCCGCAACCCTCAGTTTATATCCGTACAGATTGTCTATTGTTCCTTCTATTTTACATTTTATTGTTCGTATGGGATATTTTTTTGAATTGATATACAGATTTGTCTGTTTTAAATATAGATACGTTATTGTTTGATATTCCTGATATGATTTTTCTTCCTGCTGACAAACGATTCCTTCCGCCTCCACAGGACTTTCCCCATCGGATAATTGTCTTTCGGAAAGTCCTGTATCAGCTTCCGTATCTCCGGATTCGGCAGCCAGATCGATCGGTTCTCTACCGGCCGGGGATCTCCATATCCATGAGATTCCCAGCCAATTTCCCAACCAGATTCCTGATACCAGAATCAATACTGCCAGACATAGAGGACGATTTTTCATCCTTCATCCCCACTTTCTTCCAGATCTTCCTCAACCAGATCCATATTCTCTTCATACAGCTGATTCAGATCCATACTCTCCTTAAATGTAATCTTAGAGTCCCCGTTGACCGAAATCTGAACTCTTTTTACATTACCGGCTGCAATCAATGAATTCACGATGGAATACACCGGAAGCTCCTGCTTTATACTCAGTGCTTCCGTCTCAAACCTCTGATCCAGATTCACATATGCAATTCCATCTGCCTGTGATACGGATAAAATACCGGTACTGGGCGAAAGCGTTGCAAAATGTCCGGTCTCTTTCGGTCCCTGAATCAGCTGTTCAACAACGACCTTTTCAATCGGTGAATTGCTGGTATAATATACCTTACGCCTTTCTTTTACCAGTTTATCTCCTGTTTCATTGGCAAAATAAAGTTCCAACTCTGTATACTGATAAGCTGTAATATCCTTTCCTGAGTTTTCCAGAAAGCTGTTGCTTCCCATAATACCCACTGTATTTCCTCTGGAGTCCAGAAGTTCTTCACCCTCAATCAATATTTTCACATAACTGACCTCTTCAATCTGCAGAAAATTTTTTACAATTGCTGCTCTGCATAGGATTTCGTCCACTGTACTCATTTTTCTGTATGCAGCATTAAAATTCAACTGAAGGATATCACCCGAAAGTTCATAACTCAGTAATGACACACCCGTCGGCAAAAGTCCCACGCCCTCATCGCCGCCTCCGATTTTTTTACTGATTTCTTCAATCATTCCTTCTGTATTTTCCGATTTGGGAATAAAATTCCCGGATTCAATCGCACCTTTATCATAATTTACATAGTAGATCTGATAATCACTTTTTTCTTCACTCTCGTCACATCCGCTCATCCACATACAACCTGTCAGCAATACACCAAGAAATATAAGAGGGATCCATATTCTATTATAATATTTTCTTCTGCCCACTCTTTCACCCCATTTCTATTCCATATGCATCAACGGGATTCTCACAGAAAATGTAGTTCCTTCCTGCTCTTTGCTGCGCACGCGGATCGCACCATGATGCATCATAATTGCACTTTTCGTAATAGCCAGACCCAGACCCGTTCCTTCAATCTCCGTAGAATGCGACTTATCAACCCGGTAAAATCTTTCAAAAATATGATCAATGGAGTCTTCCGGAATTCCTTTTCCGGAATCCGCTACAGTTATATAAAAATACTTATGATCAGCATTTAAAGATACCCGTACCCATCCACCGTCTTTATTATATTTAATGGCGTTTTCCACAAGATTACTGATAGCCAGCGTCAGCTTGGTTTCATCAATCTCCGCATTTACCGGTCGAAAGCTTTCCAGCACCAGATCAATATTTTTCTTTGCGGCAATCGGCTTCAGCCGCTTTAATATCAGTTCCAGAAGTTCATTGATACTGACAGTTTCAATATTGAGTGTTTCCGCTTTTTTATCCAGTTTAACCAGCGTTAGAAGATCTGTAATAATCTTGTTTTCCCGATCAATCTCTTCTGCGATATCCTGCATGAATTCCTGATACAATTCAATCGGTACATTTTCCTGTCCTACCAGGGAATCTGCCAGAACTTTCATAGAAGTAAGCGGAGTCTTCAGTTCATGTGACACATTGGATACAAATTCCTGACGGGAATTATCCATAGACTTCATCCGTCCAAGCATTTTGTTAAATGCATCTGTGATCAGTTCTGTCTCCGTATAGTCCGGAACAGAAATTTTCTCATCCAGAAAACCATCCGTAATATCCTCAATGGCTCTTGTGATTTTCGCAAAAGGTTTCATCAGAATTCCTGCCAGTATATACCCAAGCCCAAGTACCAACATGCCGATGATCATAAGAATCGACATCCCCTTCTGCTCCAGGATTTTGATGCTGGCTACAATCTCTTCTGTAGACACACTGATCAACATAACCCCTGCAACCTGATCTTCATTTTCCAGATCTGTATGAATCGGCACTGTCATCTCAATATAACGGTTTTTCCTGTCATAGCTGCTGGTTTCTTTCCCATCGCTGAAGCATCGGATCACTTCCTGGGAAATCATGTACTTTCCCCTATCAATATCATACGTATCTTTGATCACACGAAAATCCTGATCAACAATCAAAATTCGTCCATTATAAACATTCGACAGCATCGTCAGTTCACTGTTAATGGCTTCTGAACTGGGATCTTCCAGATATTGTTCTTTTACCAGTTGATTACTGAGAATATCACACTGGTTTTTAACCCCAAAGCTCCGCAGAGATACTGCCCTGTCTTCATAGCTGTTTACAATTCCCTTCTCCACTATGACACTGGGCACAATTCCGATGATCACCAGAATTACCATAATACGGAAACGGAGACTTTTAAAAAATTTGAACTTATTCTTCATCTCTTAATCCTTTCAATGGTTATTTCAAGCTGGAAAGAGGACGTCTTCTGACGCCCTCCAACTCATTTTTTATACCTGAAAATAATATCCGACTCCCCACTTCGTATGTACATACTTCGGCTCACTGGGATTGGTCTCAATCTTCTCACGAAGACGGCGAATATGCACATCCACGGTACGCACATCTCCCGGATACTCATAGCCCCAGACAATATTGAGCAGGTTTTCTCTGCTATATACTTTATTAGGATTAAATACCAGAAGCTCCAGGACATCAAACTCTTTCGCTGTCAGATTTATTTCTCTATCACCAATAAAAACTCTTCTGCTTTCACAATCCAGCTTCAGATCTCCTGCTTCCACCACACGTGTTTTTTCCTCCTGCGGTGCAGGCTTTCTCGTCCTTCGCATAATCGCTTTGATTCTCGCCTTAACTTCCAGAATATTGAAAGGTTTGGTTATATAATCATCTGCTCCGTATTCCAGACCCAGAATCTTGTCCATATCCTCACCTTTGGCTGTAAGCATGATAATCGGCACATCGGAAAACTCACGAATCTGTTGACATACTTCCAGACCATTCATTTTTGGCAACATCAGATCCAGAAGAATCATATCATATTCTTTGTTCTGCACGCATTCCAGTGCTTCCTCCCCGTCATAAGCACAATCCACTTCCATTCCGTCCTGTTCCAGACTGAATCGGATTCCTTTCACGATTAATTTTTCATCATCTACAACCAGTACCTTTTTACCCATTATTTCACTCCTCAATTCACTGTACCGTTATTTTATCTTTCAGTTTTTCATATGTCTTTTCTTTTATTCCTTCAACCTGCATCAACTCTTCAATAGTGGAAAATCCTCCTGTCTTTTCACGATATGCAATAATAGCTTCCGCTCTTGTCTCACCGATTCCACTCAGAGTCATCAACATACTTTTATCTGCTCGATTGATATTAATTTTCTCATCTGTATTTTGCCCTGAAGAAGTGTTCTCATCCTGAGAAGAAAGCCCTTTGGCGGCTGTCTCATCAACAGCCGTACTTTTCAGCTCTTCGGCCTCTTCCTTTGTATAAATACGGATCTGCTGCCCATCTGTCAGGAACTCTGCCTGATTGATCAGACTTTGCTGTGCTTCTTCAAGGAAACCTCCGGCTTTCTCGATTGCCTGAAAAACCCGGCTCCCCTGGGGAAGCTCATATACACCCGGCGTTTTCACAGCTCCGCATACATCCACATAAATCATCTGGGATTCTGTTTCGTCTACTGAATAATTTTCTGCCTCATTCTGTATATCTGACTCATCCTGTAGTTCAGATCCGACTTCTTCTTCCATAGCTTTCTCCTGACTGACAGTGAATTCTTCCGCTGTCTCCTGATTTTTCAGGATAGAAACAGAATCGGAATCCCCACAGCCTGGTACCATAGATATACACAGAAACAAAAGAATGATTCGTTCCATCTTCTGCAAAACATTTTTCATGCACATTACTCCTTATCGCTTCAGCCATAAGGTTCCCTCCATGCATACACATTTTATTTTACCCAATTTACCAGTTAATTACAAGTGTGCATTTCAAAATATGCACTTTTATTCGTGAAATACCGAGAACACAACAAGAGCGCACGAAATAAAAAAGGATATACTTTGTTTCGTAGACACTAAAACAAAATACATCCTTTTTTACTTATTGATACATACAAATATGTGATTTATTCTTTTCCATTAAAGCAATAGGTACACAGCTTACATGGTGAGATTCCAATAGATGCAATCATATCATCCAGACGATGATACCGAAGGGAAGTGAAGTTCAGTTCGGTTTTGATATCATCCAGCATTTCCTGATAATTATGGGAGTCCGGATTTGCATAATCTTCCAGTATGGCTTCTGTTACTGTGCCTTCCCTCTTCTGGATCACACGTCGGGTAATCAGATCCATCTCAGATTTGGAACGAGAGAAGTTCAAATACTTACATCCATATAACAATGGCGGACATGCCGGACGAATGTGAACTTCTTTTGCACCGCTTTCATAAAGGAATTCCGTTGTCTGTCCAAGCTGAGTTCCGCGGACAATGGAATCATCAATAAGAAGCAGGCTTTTATCTTTAATCAGTTCCCGTACAGGAATCAGCTTCATATGTGCGATCTGTTCCCTCTGACTCTGATGAGCCGGCATAAAAGAACGAGGCCAGGTTGGTGTATATTTGATAAACGGTCTGGCAAAAGGAATACCGGAACGATTTGCATAACCAATTGCATGGGCGGTACCGGAATCCGGCACACCTGCCACAATATCAGGTCTTACATTGTCACGTCGTGCAAGCATATCACCGCAGTTATAACGCATCTGCTCAACATTGACACCTTCATAGGTAGAGGTAGGATAACCATAGTATACCCACAGGAAAGAGCAGATTTTCATTTCTTCTTTAGCCGGTGAGACAGTTTCTGCACCTTCCGGTGTAAAAAAGACGATCTCTGACGGACCTAATTCTTTGTAATCATGATAACCCAGATTGAAATATGCAAAACTTTCAAAGGAAGCGCAGACAGCGTCATCTTTTTTACCCAGAATCAACGGTGTACGTCCCAGACGGTCGCGGGCAGCATAGATACCCTCCGGTGTCATGATAAGCAGTGTCATAGAACCTTCAATCATTTCCTGCGCATAGCGAATCCCTTCAACCAGCGTTGACTTCTGATTGATCAGAGAAGCCACCATCTCTGTAGCATTGATACTTCCGCCGCTCATTTCCAGAAAATGTGTACAGCCATTTGCAAATGAATGCTTTACCAGCTCATCCATATTGTTGATCTTACCGACCGTAGTGATCGCAAAACTTCCAAGATGAGACTGTACCATCAGCGGCTGAGGTTCTGTATCCGATATACATCCAATTCCCAGATTTCCCTCAAGTTCATCCACATCCCTTTCAAACTTTGTACGGAAAGGCGAGTTCTGAATATTATGAATGGCACGGTTAAATCCATGTACTTTATCATAGACTGCCATACCGCCTCTGCGTGTACCCAGATGTGAATGATAATCTGTTCCAAAAAATAAATCTGAAACACAATTGTTTTTTGATGCAACTCCAAAAATTCCACCCATATTTGTTCTCCTTTTGTGTTACGAAATCAAAACTCAATTCGTATTTTGTTATATGATCTTTGTTTCTGCGGATTGTTTCTGCGGATTGTTTCATACGTTATGTCCCTACAACCCATGCAACATTATATAATGGTAATTTGAGGAGTGCAAGAAAAAAATAACTCTTATGATATACTTTCATGAACCAAAATGTATCATCTTATCCGATTTTACTTCCGCAATAGATACAGAATCTGTCACCCGGTTTTATTTTGTTTCCGCATTTCGGGCAGCATGGTTCTGATGAAGCATTTTCTTTTTTCTGCTCTTCTCTCTCCTGTGGTGCTGCAGATACAGGCGCATCCCACTGCAGCATCGGTTCTTCCTGCCCTAAATTGGTCCTGGTCTGCGGAGGTACCTGAGTTTCCTGTACATTTTGTGGTTTCTGCGGTTCCTGAGAATTATTCTGTGGCTGTACTCCATTCACCGGATAACCACACCGTTTGCAGTAGTTCTTACCGGGAGTAATCGGTGCTCCACAATTCTTGCATGCCGGCATCGCACTCTGAGCTGTATTTTTTATACTACTTCCTACATCCTGTACTGCGGATTTTAACTGTGCACCGATCTGTGATCCCATCTCCTGCATGGTTTTTCCACTATTATTTGATGTTCTCGGCGGAACACTGCCGCCATACGGATTCTGAGCGTACGAATTTCCATAATAACCATTTCCGTCCGGATACATTTCTTCATATTTTTCCTGGAACTTATTCATCACATCACATGCGTAAAAATATGACAGGAACGGAATATTCATAAATATGGTAAATAAAACCGGTGATTCCACATTTACATCATACTTTTTGCTTGCCGAATCCAGCCTGGACGCCAGATTGTATATCCAGTACAATGAGTAAATACCACATGTGATAATTCCCAGCAGCCACGCTACAATATAATTTTGTGTCACTTTTCCGTCATCTGCACAGATGACATTGACATCCTCTCCATACTGAAGCCAGAAATAAATGGAATACAGTCCACAGGTGAGAATGCCAAAAATTGCGCTTAAAAGCCCATCACGTCTCTTAAATTGCATAACCAATCCTCCCTCATTTTTTATTTTGTATCATTATGCTAAGCCCATTGTAACATTCATCCCTGAGCCGTGCAATCATTTGTTCGCAAGGTCTTCTCCCAAAACACGGCTGAATACAGCTGCCGTTTCTTCATACATATGCCCATCATAATCCGCAAATTCTTCCAGTTTACCCGGCAGCCCCTCACTTCTGTCATTTATATAATTGTAAAATGGTATCTTTCTTTCTTCCATATATTCTTTAAAAAAACCGGATGCAGCATCATAGTGCTCCTGATATTTCCCGTAAGTAACCCACGGAATCGGAGTGATCACCACGTCAAGCTCAATTCCTTCTTTCTTACAAAAATCTGCCATTTTGTCAAATGCCTGCATTGCTTCTTCTCTGGCTCCGGGAGACTGCCACAAGGAAGGAAAATCCTCCTGCAGACGGTCAGAGGACAGCGGATGACGTGCAAAAAAACCATCTTCCCGATAGGTTTGTACTTCCGAATCAAATGGTTCTACACCATAGTTTTTATAAACATCACTCTGTTTCTGTTCCAAAAGAGCACCAATTCTCGTAACTCTCTTCCTGTAAAAATACCAGGGAAACAGCACACTTCGAAAATCAGCTTTCAGCATCTTATCAAGGAAATACTCAGCTTTCACATAAGACCAGGGCATCTCATGATAAAATGTAATAAAATCAGCAGACTGGCTGGGAACAGTCACCCAATAGCCCGCATCCAGTTCATAGATTACTCTGGTAAGTTTTCTATGTCTTGCCGCTTCCCGCACAAGGTAGTAGGAATCTACAGGATACTGTCCTCCCTGACAGGCATTTATTGTTTTTTCCCCGGTTGTTTCTTCCAAAACTTTCGGATCCAGTCCACACTTTCCATGAGAAGTCCCCACAATAACCGTTTCATAATCCCCTTCTACCAGATGATGCATATCCGCTCTTGTATAGGTATATGGATACAACAAATAGGTCAAAAGCTCATTGATTCCGAGGAAAATGCAAAAGAGCAGCAAAATCCCCGTACACTTTTTAAAATTGTGCATAGATAAACCCTCCCGTAAGCGCAGGATACTGGCTGAATATCGGAAGACAAAGCAGGATCCCCAGATAAACTGCTCCACGCAGTAAGACAGGAGCTTTCATCAGTCGGGAAAACAAATTTATTCCCTTCTCCTCAAAAAAGCTGAAAATAAAGAGTACCATCACGCCTAATGCAAGAATCGCCAGTGCATATATGGTATAATCCGCGGTTCCTCCTTGTCCGATGGGAATTTGCAGAAGCTTGCCGGGACTCCACTGGGTCACACTGTTTTTCATCATTGTAAATGCCTGAGAAACAGTATCCGCTCTATCGAAAAACCAGCTTATGTTAACCAGGAGGAATGTACGCAGAATCTGAAACACCTGCCAGCCTGCCGATTTTTCCTGAATATGACATACCTTTTTCCATTTGCGGTAATTCGGCGCCATCAGACCACTGAAAGCAATAATGAATCCGTTATACATACCATAAATAATATATTTCCATGCAGCTCCATGCCATACCCCGACCACGAAAAAAACAATCAGATTGGCAAGACAGATGGGGAGTGTCCGACCCGTACTGCGGCCAAATATTTTCTTAGACCATTTTCCGAATCTGTTCATCCATCGAGACAGAGATACCGGATAAAATACATAATCCTTCATCCACGTGCCCAGGGTAATATGCCAGCGATGCCAAAAGTCCGTGATAGAGCGGGCAAAATACGGTCTTTGAAAATTCTCATCCAGAGTGATTCCAAACAATTTTCCCACTCCGATCACGATATCTATTCCTCCGGAAAAATCTCCATACAATTGTATGGAATATACCAGAACGGCAAAAAACGCCAGACCGGAATACATCTGATATTGATCAAAAAGTGCGTCTACAAAAGGTGCAGCTGTATCTGCCAGAACGAGCTTCTTAAAAAATCCCCACAGGATTCTCTGAACCCCTTCCTCTGCTCTTTTCCACTCCCACCTGCGCTGTTCATAAAGCTGACAGGCCAACCGGGAATGTCTCCCAATAGGTCCCTGAAGGATCTGTGGAAAAAATGACAAAAACAACGCAAAGCGAAACAGATTCTTTTCCGCTTTTGTCTTTTTCCAATAAACATCAAGCAAATATCCCATAGACTGAAAGGTATAAAAAGAAATTCCAATAGGAAGTACCAGTTCCAGATAGGATAGATGCCCCCGAACGATTCGATTCACATTCAAAATGATAAAATTCAGATACTTAAGAATTCCCAGCATTCCAAAGTTCAGGATAAGCGTAATAATCACAACTGTTTTTTGGTATTTCTTCTCTTTTATCTTTTCCAGACTTCGTCCCGCCACATAGGTGGTTACAGTGGAAAACAGAAGATATCCCAGAAGACCTGCACCGTGGGACGCATAATACAAATAGCTGAGAGCCAGAAGCCACATCCACTGAAATCGCCCGGGTACCAAATAATATCCAATCACAGCCAGGACAGTAAACAATAAAAATCCCATTGAATTAAAAGCCATAGATTATCTCTCCGCCTGTAGTTTCTGTACCATATTCCACAGCGCCTGTGCCGAATTAAAGTTTTCCGGAATAATTTCAGCCGGAGTCACCTGTACGCCAAATGTATCCTCAAGTTCAGCCACTATTGATAAAATAGCAAAGGAATCCAGGATTCCGTCATCAATCAGGGTAGTACATGTTTCGTAATCCGCATCCGGCTGAATATCTTCAAGAATCTCCAATAATTTCTCCATCTTTTTTCTCCTTTTTATCCATTAAAATGATTTGTTTCTATTTTCTTGCGCACCAACTGCAGTCCTTCCTCCCTGGACCATATAAGGATCTGAGGCATTGACCTGCTTAAAAACAGATAAATTCCCTCTGTAACAGAATATGCACCTGTGTTTTCAAACACTAAGATATCTCCAAGAATGTTTCCGGCAAGAGGCAGTTTTTTTACCAGCACGTCATTTGCAGTACACAGAGCACCACAGATCGTCACCGGAACCATATCTTTTTGTAGATCATGATACTCCAATGTCTTCCCATCCAGCTGCTGATAAAAAGGAATTTTCATCGCCATTGTCTGTCCGTAATAATTCAGATGATGTATCCCTCCATCTACAATTGCATAAGTTTTTCCATCATTTTCTTTCAAATCTACTATCTTTGTAACATAAACACCACATTCCGCTGCCAGATATCGACCTATCTCCAGTGTGATTTTTCCACGAAACTTCATTCTTTCCAGTATCTGGCGAAACTCACCCATTACTTCCCGAATGTCTTTGTTTTCATCTTTCTGAAAATAAGGGAAGAAAAATCCGGGACCGTATTCCAGTTCTTTTGCCTGAAACCCCCACTTTTCTTCCAACTTGGCATACAGACAATCAAGCATGGACAATTCTTCTTCCATCACTTTCATCTGTTTTTTCTGGGTACCGGAATAATACTGAATTCCCTGAATTTTCATTTGTGGATACTGCTTTCTGTCACGGATCAGTTCATGAATCATTTGCTCATCCATTCCAAACTGATTGCCTCCGGTCAGTCTTAGTAAAACAGAAATTGTCAATCCCATCTCCTCTGATATTTTTGCCAAGGCGTCAAATTGCCTCCGGGATTCTACAGTATAGATTCCTTTTTCCCCATAAGAAGTAAGCATCCGTCGGATCTCTTTTTCCTCCTTATATACTCCTGAAAGCACTATTTTATCCATAGAAATACCATTTCTTTCACATATGGCAAGTTCACCCGGGGAACATACTTCCAGCCGTTTTACCCGATCTGCCGCAGCGGATATTAAAAATGGATTTGCTTTCACAGCATAACAAAGATTTACCTGCCGTCCCAATATTTCCTTTATCTGTCGGATACGGAATGTAAATACATCAAGATCAAACAAATAAAATGGAGTCTCGTAAATCGCTGCAGCCTGCTTGATAATTCTTTTCATTCCCTCAACACCTCCAAACTATTTATCAGTGCTTTTCGATCAATTTTTCCATTTGATGTAAGCGGCATATGCGTCACCCTGCAAAAACGGTTTGGAAGCATAAATGCCGGAAGCCGCTCACTCATCTGCCGTTTTAACTCCCGTTTTTCTATATCACCTTCATAGAATGCCAAAATTTTTTTATTTTCCGTGTCAAAGATACAACAAACTCTTACAATCGATTCCACCTGCTCCATAACAGTTTCTATCTCACCCAGCTCGATCCGATGCCCCATATGTTTGATCTGAAAATCCTTCCGGGAAGAAAAATACAGTTTACGGTCCGCACCATAATAACCCATGTCTCCGGTACGGTACATCCTCTCCGGATAGCAGTGATTCAGTGGATTCTGTATAAATACCTTCTCTGTCTGCTTACGATCTCTGTAATATCCCAGAGCCAGTCCTGATCCTGTTATACAGATTTCCCCTTCTATCCCCGGCTCAGATATCTCTCTGTTCTTCTCATCCAATAGAAATACGGTCTCATTTGGAAATGCATTTCCGATTGGAAGGTTTTCTCCCGGCTGAAATTCCCGATCCACAATATAATATGTACAGTTGCAGGTAATTTCCGTAGGACCATATAAATTGACATACATGGCATCCGGAAGATATCTGCGCCACATATTCAGATGTTTGATCGGCATCATTTCCCCTGAAAACAATACTTTTTTAATCCGGTTCGGTACTCTGTACTCAAATCCCCGCAGCGTCGTTATGATACACAATGCAGAAACTGCCCAAATCAAGGTTGTCACCTGACGCTCACACAGAAAATCAAGAAGCTGTGTAGGAAAAGAAAACATTTTTTTCGGAATAATTTCCACTCTTGCTCCTGTTTTCATACCGGAATAAATATCCTTCACAGAAACATCAAAATCCCAGGGAGCCTGATTGCCAATAACATCCTCTCCGGTAATTTCAAAAATCTCCGTAAAATGTTCAATAAAATCAATCACGGATCGGTGACACACTACAACACCTTTTGGTATCCCTGTTGAACCGGATGTAAAAATACCATACAACGGATCGGTATCTTTCGCTTTCCTTCTTACTTTTTCAAGTGATTCTTCCCTGACTTCCCCTTGTAACAATTGTTCGATCCACAATATTTCACCGGTAAACTCCAGCTTTTTCACCTCTTGTCTATATGTTTCCGAAGTTATCATTATGTTTGCTTCCAGTGTATCCATAATCTGTTCCAGACGCCTGACTGGCTGTCGAACATCCGTCAGAACATAAAATCCACCCGCTCTGACAATTCCCATAAAGGCAGCTATTGTATCCACACTTTTTTCCATAAATACAGGAACCGGGGTGCCATGCTTTATTTTACCTGCAAGAAATGATCCGATCTTTCGGGATTTTTCTTCCAGTTCTCTGAAAGTACAGCTTTCCTTCTCATCTGCAAAAGCGGTTTTATCAGGATATCTCTTTGCTGATTGGTCAAGATACTCTAAAACATTGGTTATCACAAAATTCCCCCTCTCTGTTTCATTCTTATTATACCCTCCCTCATTTTTCTATCATCACGTCTTTACCATATGATCGGTTTTTATCTTACCGCATTTTTGATGCCCTCTTCAAGCGTTTTCACACATCTTAAGAAGTAGTCAGAATTCATTAAGATTCGTAAGAAATGTGTAATAATATACTTGCCCAATTTCCCTTTTCCCGCTATACTGACAACAGAAAGCTGAGGTGACACCATGAAATTTTCCAATGACTTAAAAAAGCAGTTATTATCCCGACTAAAACTGCTTTTCCTTATATGCGCCGCTTATTATCTTGTCACCTGGTTTACCGGATGCCCTATAAAGTATTTTCTTGGAATTTCCTGCCCCGGATGTGGTATGACCCGCGCATGGCTCTGTATTCTCCACCTGGACTTTGCCGGTGCTTTTACTTACCATCCCCTTTTCTGGATTGTGCCCTTTATGGCAGCAGCATTTCTTTTTGATGATAAGATTGACTTTACAAAATACCGCTGGCTTCTGGTATTGACAGCGGTTCTCTTTTTTGCAGTATATTTTATTCGCCTCATTTGGTTTCCGGGCGATATCGTAGTATGGGAACCGGAAAATGGAGCCATTTTCCGTCATTTAAAGAAAATTTATGATTTGTTTGTATCACTGATACACAAAACAGGGCTGTAAAACCAGATTCGTTTTACAGCCCATTCACTTTATTGACTATACAATATATTTCACAGTCCGATCATTTGAACCACAAATACAGCTGCTGCCGCACCGACAGCTACTGTAAGAAGACCTTTTTTTAAATAGGCCAGAATCACTGCAGTGATACATCCGACTATGGCACTGATCCGGGATCCTGTACTGGAAAAGATGGCCGGAAATGTCATGGCTGCCAACACGGCATAGGGTACATAGTACAAAAACGACTGTATTCTTACGTTTGTGATTTTTTTCCGAAAAATAGCCATTGGAAGCATACGGATCAGATATGTTACCACGGCCATCACCGCAATACTGATCAATATATAATTTGAACTCATTCTGTCTCCTCCACTTCTTCCGGTTTTCTCGGAAACAGCCATGCAGCCACTGCACTGACAACGATTGTAATGATAATAATCGACCATCCGCTGCCCAAATTACGCAGTCCCGGCAGATAAGTAAATGCCAGACTTGCCAGAATAGCCAGAATCACAGTAAACAGTACGCTTCTTTCTTCCCGTGCAGGAGGTATGATCACCGCAATAAACATTCCATACAACGCAATCCCCAGTGCACTGGAAAGGGCTTCCGGCATCACGGAAGTAGCAGCGCCTCCCACCAGGGTTCCTCCGGTCCAGCCCAGGATCGGCGTTATGATAAGCCCTGCCATATAAGGGGTAGACAACTCTCCCTTATGCTGCATAGACACGGCAAAAATCTCGTCCGTTATACCAAAAGATACTGCCAGTCGTTCCTTCATACTCATTTTTCGTTCCACTTTCTGAGATACAGAGAGGGACATCAAAAAATAACGAATATTAATGACCAGAGTAGTAAGTCCCAGTTCCATCATATTACCACCGGCAAGCATAAGATTGGCTCCGGCAAACTGACCGGCGCTGGTCAGATTCGTCAGGGAAATCAGAACGGCAGCCCAGAGAGGCATCCCGGCCAGTACCGTTGTCATACCAAAAGCCACCGAAACCGAAAAATACCCCAGACAAATAGGGAGTCCGTCTTTCAGTCCCTGTACAAATTCATTTTTTCGCATAATGCTTTTAGTGATGGAACAGACGGATTCCGGTAAATGCCATCACCATTCCATATTTGTCACAAGTTTCAATTACCAGATCATCACGCACAGATCCGCCTGGTTCTGCGATATATTTTACTCCACTCTTATGAGCACGTTCGATATTATCCGCAAACGGGAAGAATGCATCAGAGCCAAGTGTTACATCAGTAAGCTGATCCAGCCACTCTCTCTTTTCTTCTCTGGTAAATACTGATGGTTTTTCCGTGAAAGTTCTCTCCCAATTGCCATCAGCCAGCACATCCATATATTCTTCACCGATATAAACATCAATCGCATTGTCACGCTCTGCACGAGTAATTCCCTCTTTGAAAGGCAGATTCATCACCTTCGGAGACTGACGCAGCCACCAGTTATCTGCTTTCTGTCCTGCCAGACGGGTACAGTGTACACGGGACTGCTGTCCGGCACCGACACCGATAGCCTGGCCGTCTTTTACAAAACATACAGAATTAGACTGGGTATACTTAAGAGTAATCAGAGAAATCTTCATATCTCTCTTTGCCTCTTCTGTCAGCTCTTTATTCACTGTTACAATATTGGAAATCAGCTCATCATCAATAGCAAGCTCCTGACGTCCCTGCTCAAAAGTCACTCCAAACACTTCCTTGTGTTCCAGCGGAGCCGGTACATAATCAGGATCGATCTGAATCACATTGTAATTTCCTTTTTTCTTCTGACCAAGGATTTCCAGCGCTTCTTCTGTATAGCCCGGAGCAATCACTCCATCAGAAACTTCTCTCTTAATCAGAAGCGCGGTATCTTTGTCACATACATCAGACAGAGAAATGAAATCACCGAAAGAAGACATACGGTCTGCACCTCTGGCTCTTGCATATGCGCAGGCGATCGGAGAAAAATTCTTCCAGTCCATATCATCTACCCAGTAAATCTTAGCCAGAGTCTCCGTTAACGGAAGTCCTACTGCTGCTCCTGCAGGAGATACATGCTTAAAAGAAGTAGCTGCCGGAAGTCCTGTAGCTTTCTTCAGATCTCTTACCAGCTGCCAGCCATTGAACGCATCCAGAAAATTGATATATCCCGGTTTGCCGGACAGCACCTGGATCGGCAGTGCAGAACCATCACTCATATATATTTTGGAAGGTTTCTGATTTGGGTTGCATCCGTATTTTAATAATAATTCTTTCATCTCAGTTCTCCCTTTCATAATTACTTTAATTATTTGTTTTTATTCACAATTCTTGTTTCATAAGTTCCGTCTGCAATGCTGATATAACGCACAAACAGAGAAACTTTGTTGTCTTCATTCAGGCTTTCCCACAACATCTTTGTAAACTCTTCAATATCATCCGGAATGGATACCAGCTTTGGCTCACCCTCAAAGCTTGGAAGCGGATTACCGTCTCCCATATAGGTGTGAATAAAATGACCTTCACCGGCCAGACAGTTTTCATATGCAAAGGTGTAACGATTGCAGGACTCCGGATTACCATTATTGCTTTTCAGGATTGACATAGCGTAATTATATTTTCCGTTTTCGATATGCATAATACCGGAAATACGAGGAGTATAGTTCGGTCCATCCGGCTCAAACTCACGGCTTCTCAGAGACTGTTCGAAAGTCAGCTGTCTGTCCATGCCTTCATAAATGGTATCTGTCTGATCTCCGTTTGTTACGATTGTCTTGTTACCCAGGACACGAACCGGTGCGTAAATGATCAGGCTGGGATCTACCAGTTTGGAAGGATCAAATGCCTGTGTGCGGATACCCTGTCCATCTTCTACAAAAATTCTGTTTCGGCTGTTCTCACTTCTTCCCATAATAAAATAAGCAGCCACAGCTTTTGTCCCGTCAGCAGATTTTCCGATTACAATTCCTCTTCCGGGATATGCGTTACCTTTCAGTTCCTGTTCCAATGATATCATTTTCATGAACGTCTCTCCTTTGCATCCTATAATTTCTAACTGTAAACTTCTCAAACTATACGAAAAAAGCCTACAATCCGAGCTTATATTGCCCAGACGGTCGGCTTCTGCTCCTTATACTCCCCGTGGTAAACCCCACTTCCGTCAGTCATATAAGGTATCTAAAACATAGCATTATTCCCTTGAAAAGTCAACCCATTATCCGGAAAATCTTAATGATTCAGGTGCAGCCATCGCTTCCAGTCAATGAAATCTCTTTCTTAACTGATACAGTGGTATCTTAACTTCCGGTTTTTCTCCATGATAACGAACAAAATGTTTTCGTATCACCGTCATGGAGATAAGCCCACATCCCAGGACAACTCCGGGAATTCTGATTCTCCTGACTACACAGATGAAAAACATGAAAAATGTAACCACGGAGCGGTAAAAATGAGGACTTATAACGATTACAAGAGAAAATAACAAATAAAAAATAATCAGGTAAGACACCGGTTCAAAGATCGGATACAATCCAAGCAGTACACCAAAAGATACTGCTATCGCCTTACCCCCTTTATTATTTTTCCAGAAAGGATAGGCGTGTCCCAACACCGGAGCCGCCATAACAAGACCAAACATCAGCCCCCGTGGATCCATCCTTTTAAGTGCCATATGCACCGGAAGAAATCCCTTCAAAAGTTCCAGAGCGATCACCAGGATTCCCATGGGAATCCCTGCATATAAAAATGCATTGGCTGCTCCCGGATTACCGTCTTCACTTTTCTCCGTCACATCTATCTTTTTCAAATACTTCGGTAACAGATAGCTGTACAGAACGCTGCCCGACAGATATCCTGCCAAAATATAGATTATTTCTTCCCATCTGTTTATCATATACGCACTTCCTGTTCATCCCACATTAATGAGATACATTTTTGTTTTCATTTTGGGTAAGCTCTTTCAATAATTGATATACCTTCTTTACAGAATCCGGCTTTGCATTTTCTACCTGCGCCTCTATCATCTGTGTGCGAAGATTTTCCTTTTCCAAAAGCCTTCGTCCTGCGCGAAGCTGCCCGAAGAAGCTTTTTCTTCCGATGGACATACCATGATTCTGGAAAAAGTCAAGATTACAATTTTCACATCCCGGAATCGGGGTCGTATGAACAATAGGAATCTTACTGACAGCCGCCTCTGTACTGCTGAGTCCACCGGGCTTTGTAAAGATCACATCGCATGCTCTCATATAATCGGCTACCTGTTCCGTAAATCCCAGGATCCATACCTTCGGTCTGTTCTTTAATTCCCTTCGGAGAGCGTTTTCCAGTTTTGTGTTGTTACCGCATATTACCACAACCCCTTCATCCTCCCGAAGTCGCCTTGCCAGTTCCAACACAAAAATCTGTATTTTTCCAAATCCCATACTTCCGCCCATGACCAGGTAAATCCTGTCATTTTGAGGCAAACCGCACTTTTCTCTTGTTTCCGTCTTCTTTTTATCTTCCAGAAAGCAAGGCCGTACCGGAATCCCCCATGGCAGAAGTTTTTCTTTCGGAACGCCTCTTTCTGCAAATTCTTCTGCCAGCTCTTCATGAGGTATTATATAATAATCACAATCCGTCTCTTCCCAAAAAGGAATACAGGTATAATCTGTGGCAACAGCTACTGTTTTCTGTCTGAGCCAACCCTTCTTTTTCAGATATGTCACGGTTTCCGCGGGATATAGATGCGGCATAACAATCACATCAAACTCATTCTCATCCAGATATGTTTTCAGTTTTTTCCCTAACAAAGCACAGACAAGATATACCGGTGATTTTCTTTTCCAAAATGTGGATACTGCCATCCCGATTTTGTATACGAATCCAAAGCCATGTGGAAAATGCTTCACCAGACCTACATAAGCTCCGCCTACCACCTGGGATGTTTTCTTTCCGTTCAGCAGCATCATATCCAGCATAACCGCCTCATCACCCTGCTGCTCCACATATTCTTTTACTGCTTTTCCGGCAGAATTATGACCTTCCCCGGTATTGCAGGATAATATTAATACTTTCATTGTTCCCCTCTGTCCGCCATCCGAAATCTAATAAAATCGTATGGTCTACTTTTCATCGCAAACCTGAAAAATATAAAACTTCAGATAATACGATTCATCTGCTGCCCACAGAATCGGATGATCCGGTGCCTGCGTACGAAATTCTACCTGTCTCAGACGCTTATGCACATTTCTTGCTGCCTGACCAATTGTCTGTGTAAAAAGTTCATACGTCATAAAATGGGAACAGGAACAGGTAGCTAGATAACCTCCATCTTTCACCAGTTTCATGCCCCGCAGATTAATTTCTCTGTAGCCCTTTACGGCATTTTTTACAGAATTTCGGGATTTTGTAAAAGCAGGCGGATCCAGAATCACCAGATCAAATTTCTCTCCCTCCGCTTCCAGCTTTGGCAGTAATTCAAACACATCCGCACAGACAAACTTTACCCTGTCTTCCAAACCATTCAATCTGGCATTCACAGTTGCCTGATCTATTCCCAACTGAGAAGCATCTACCCCCAATACAGAAGAAGCTCCTGCAATTCCTGCATTCAGTGCAAAAGAACCGGTATGTGTAAAACAATCCAGTACTTTTGCACCTTTACACAACTTTTGAATCGACTGACGGTTATACTTCTGATCCAGAAAGAAACCTGTCTTTTGTCCATCTTTTACATCGACCTGATACTTTACATCATTTTCCGTTATATTTACCAGCGTATCAAATTCTTCACCAATGAATCCTTTGGTACGCTCCATGCCTTCCTGCTCCCGGACTTTTGCATCACTTCTTTCGTAGACACCTCTAATCGCCACTCCATCCGCAGCCATCACTTCCTTTAACAGCTCTACGATGGTTTCTTTCATCCGATCAATCCCCAGCGCCAGAGACTGTACCACCAAAACATCGGAAAACTTATCCACCACAAGCCCCGGTAAAAAATCAGCTTCCCCGAAAATCACCCGACAGCTTCCTGTATCTACTGTTTTCTTTCGATAATCCCAGGCATTCTGTACACGCATCCGTAAAAACTCTTGATCAATTTCCTGATGAATATTCCGTGTCATCATACGGACTCTGATCTTTGAATTCCGGTTGATAAATCCCCGTCCCATAGGATATCCGTCAAAATCATGAACCAGAACAATGTCTCCGTCTTCAAAACTCCCCACAACACTGTCAATCTCATTGTCATATATCCAGGCGCCGCCCGCTTTCAACGTACGACCTTCCCCTTTTTTTAACGTAACTGATGCAAAACTCATAGTTACCTCCATCTGTTATACTATTTCATGCTTATTCTATATCAGCACTCATTGTATCACAGATTCATTGAAAACGGAATTCTTTTTATTTTTGGAGAATGCTTTTTACTGCTTCCGGCACCTTCCCTTTCTCATAATAGCAGATCATGTCTACAACATCGTTGTTTGGTGTCCGATAAGTTACCCAGACAGAGATAGACTCTTCCAGATTCCACAGTTCGTTGATACCTTCATATCTGTTGATACAGATCAGATTTTTTCTGGCTTCTGATATAATCTCCGGGTCTGTGATGATGATCGATCGCTCAGCCTCCTTCTCAAAATCTCCGGTATCCTCATAAAACTCCATAGATATGATATTGGCTTCATCCATCGTTTTCATCAGTTGAATTCCATTTTTCTCCAGGTACTCCATGGTTTCCGGAAAATTGTCATTGAGATTATAGTACTCATGCTCATATGAAGACCCTTCCTTTAAAAAGCAGATAATACCACTGTCAGGAGTGTGAATCTGTGAATAGTCCAGCTTTCTCAACTCTTCAATATAAATTTCAATCAACTTTTCTTTCTGTTCCTGTGTCAAATAGGTCAGCGATTCTTCCTGTCCCATGAATTCTATGGATTTAACCTCATACCCGGCAGTATCAAGAAGCAGAGGATACATAGCCTCTTTATACGTCTCCTCCCGGTATAGTTTTTCTTCTTCTTCGGCAATCGCTCTTTCCGAAAGAACGTATTGTCTTTTTTTCACGCTGCCGTTTTTCATTTTAAAAAGCATGGTAACATAAGTACCCGGTTCATCCGTATCGGTATATTTTACCCCTTCCGCTGCAAGTTCAGTCAGGCCTTCCCCATTCATTTCATCCAGATGCTTTTCCATATACTCCGCAAGGGTTTTTGAACCATCCGGGTATGCAAAATATGCATTGCCGGTCCACATAGTTGCATTTGTCACATTTTTTTCATCCGGCATCCATGAGTCATATCCGGGAAGATCAAAAACAAAAACTACTGCTGTCATCAACGCAGCAGCTATACTGATTCCCGTCCAGACCTTATGGTCCAAAAGCATTCTTCTGTCAAAATGATAGATGATCTCTATGATGATACTTCCCAGGATCAACGAAAATATAATGCCAAACCAGAACCACGCATCACTTCCCTCACCATTCCTAAAAGCTCCCAA
>JBJFCH010000009.1:0-5137 GCA_051888835.1 Oliverpabstia sp.
ATCTTTAATATTATATACATTCTTTACAGAAATTCAATTTCATTTCTCTTAAATTTTTATTTCTAAAACTAATGTAACTATTCAGCTTGTAATTCAAAATCATTACAAAAAATGTTGCAGCGACAAAAAATCCGGTAACCTTCATCAATCATAGTATCTGCGGTTACCGGATTATTTATGTTATTTCATATGGACATCTATCTGCGGATAAGGAATCAGAATTCCGTTCTTTTCAAACTCCAGCTTTATCCTTTCATTCATCCTCCACTTGGTATTCCAGAATTCTTCCGTACGTACCCATGCACGAAGTCCAAGAATTACAGAACTCTCACCAAGCTGGTCAACAAAAATCTGTATTTCTTCTCTTCCCAGTAATTCCGGATCTTCTTCAATCAGCTTTCTGAGAATCTCTTTCGCTTTTAATAAGTCCGAATCATAAGATATTCCCACTTTAATTTCCAGACGGCGCTTATCCATTGCCGTAACATTGGTAATACTGTTGTTTGTCAATGTGGAATTCGGTATCACAATTCTTCTGCTGTCCACAGTCATAAGAGTTGTATAATATAACTCGATTTTCTCGACCGTTCCTTCATTCTTTTCGCCATTTTCAATGATATAATCCCCCACGGAAAATGGTCGAAGGAACATTATAATCAATCCGCCAGCAAAATTTGATAATCCTCCCTGCAGTGCCAAACTGACTGCCACACCGGCTGAACCGACCAATGCAGCCACTGAAGTCTTATCAACACCGAGATTTCCTGCAAGAGTAAGGATAAGGATTACATACAGACCTATTTTAACAAATGATAATAAAAATCTCTTGGCTGTTTCATCCGTTCCAAAATGAGTCATCTGATTTTTCAATATCTTGCAGATCCAGTTGATCAGTCTTGTTCCGATTGCGTAGGCAATCAAAACAAAAACAACTTTCAGAGCAAACTCCACAGGTCCCTCCTTCGGAATATCACCAAACCAGCTCAGTACATTTTCCAAACCATCCGTCATGCCTTACTGTTCTCCTTCTCCGCCTCTTCCATTTCCTTCTGAATTTTTTCTCTCACACTGCTTTTCGATACTTTTTTGACAGTTTTTTTCACTTTTTCTGTCACACTCTCTTTTGTAGTTTTCTTTGCAGTTGTTTTCTTTCCGCTTTTTGCAGTTTTATTATCTGTTGCTTTTTGTTCTGTTTTGGTATAACTGAAAATGGCAACACTGAGCGGAGCTACTTTGATCTTGATAGAGTACGGACGATCATCGCATTCCTCTTTCTTTGCGATTTTAACCCTTGGATTTACTATTCCGTTTCCGCCATACACCGTAGAATCACTGTTGAGGATTTCTTTATATTTTCCCGGATACGGAACTCCCATCTGATGATTCTCATAAACCACATCAGAGAAATTACATACCACCACAAGAGTATCTTCCGGTTTTGACGTCCTTCTCATGAAAGAAACCATGCTCTTTTCCCAATCTACGCAATTAATCCATTCAAATCCTTCCGGATCATAATCCAGTGCATAAAGAGCCGGATATTGTTTATAAAGACCGAGCAATGTCTTCATAAAATCTTTCATCTGCTGATGTGGTATTTCTTCCAAATCTTCCCAATCCAGTGATTTATTCTCAGCCCACTCATGTACCTGAGCAAATTCTTGTCCCATGAAAAGAAGTTTCTTTCCCGGATGTGTCATAAAGAATCCCATAGCCGCCCGAAGATTGGCATATTTTTTCTCATCCGTTCCCGGCATTTTACCGATCAGAGATCCTTTTCCATGCACCACTTCATCATGAGAAAGACTCAGCATAAACTTCTCACTGTAGGCATAAATCATACTGAAAGTAAGTTCATTGTGATGGCTGCCCCGGAACAGCGGATCATAGCACATATATCCGATAAAATCATTCATCCAGCCCATATTCCATTTATAATCAAAACCAAGACCGTCATCCTTTACACTTCCGGTTACTTTTGGCCATGCAGTAGACTCTTCTGCGATCAGCATTGCATCCGGATATTTTTTCTTAAATACTGAATTTAAATGTTTCAAAAATTCAACAGCGTCAAGATTTTCATTGCCGCCATACATATTTGCCACCCATTCACCGTCATTTTTTCCATAATCCAGATAAAGCATGGAAGCCACGGCATCAAAACGAATTCCGTCCGCATGGTACTTTTCCGCCCAGAACAACGCATTGGAGATCAGGAAGTTTTTCACCTGAGGCCTTCCGTAATTATAGATTAGTGTTCCCCAGTGAGGATGGGAACCCTGCCGCGGATCAAAATGTTCATATAAACAGGTGCCATCAAAATTTGAAAGCCCAAAGGTGTCTCGGGGAAAATGTGCCGGAACCCAGTCAAGAATCACACCGATTCCGGCGCGATGCAGTGCATCAATAAAATACATAAAATCTTCAGGCGATCCATAACGGCTGGTAGGTGCATAATATCCTGTCACCTGATATCCCCAGGAAGCGTCAAATGGGTGCTCCATCACAGGCATAAGTTCCACGTGAGTATATCCCATCTCCTGGATATATTCAATCAGCAACGGTGCTATCTCTCTGTAATTATAAAAATCGCGTCCGTCATCCGGTTTTTTCCAGGAACCCAGATGCATTTCATAAACAGCAATCGGCGCATCCTCTTTCTGCGCTTTCTTCCGCCCTTTCATCCAGGCTTTATCATGCCACTTAAACTTTTCGAGATCAGTAACCACAGATGCATTAGCCGGACGAAGTTCTGCCGCATTTGCATAAGGATCGGCCTTAAGATAAGTCAGACCGTCTCGAAGCTTTAATTCATATTTATAGATAGAACCTACCGGAACCTGAGGAATAAACAATTCAAATATACCTGAAACAGGAAGTTTATTCATCTGGTATAACCTGCCGTCCCACTGGTTAAAATCACCTACAACACTTACTCTCATAGCATTCGGTGCCCATACAGCAAAATATACACCATCCACACCGTTGATCGTCATCGGGTGAGCGCCAAGCTTTTCATAAATTTCATAGCAGATGCCATTCGTAAATTTCTGTTCCTCTTCCATAGTTAACTGAGAAGGGAAAGCATACGCATCATAATACTCATGTGTTTCATCATCTTCTTTTACCAGATATACATATTCAGGGATTTCTTTTTCATCTAAAAGACAGGCAAAAAAACCGGCCTCATCTTCCTGAACCATAGGATATACTTTTCCATCAGTCAGAGTTTTTATACTCACTTCTTCTTTTTCCGGAAAAAAGCACTGAATCAATACTCCTGCATCGGTCACTCTTGGACCAAGAATTGCCCGGGGAGAGCTTTCTTCTGAATAAACAACAGCCTCAATCTCCGGCCAATCCATCAATTCATATAATTTGTCAGACATATCCCCCGTACCTCCTGTCGATTTTTGTATTATTTCGGTAAAAACCTCTCTTTTACTTTATATTTCATTCTACCATCTTTCCAAATAAAATACAATTTTATTTTTATTCGAACAGAAGTGTCTCAACGATTGCGGCTGCATCTTCGATACATCCATCACAGGATCTTAATACTTCTTTTGTCTCTACACCTTTCAGCTCTTTACAGATTACTGTTTTATTTTTCTCTGAAAAAGCCAGACGAATTGCTTTAGAAAGCTTGTACGTAGACGCCTTAGAATCCCGGACATCTTTTCCATGGCTATTATGCATTCCGGCAAGAAGTACTGCACCGCTTACCGCGCCACAGGTTCCTTCCATGCCACCCATACCGGCGCCAAATCCCTCTGCCATTTTAAACATTGTATCCTCGTCTACACCTACAAGATCACAGTAAGCACATGCTACCGCCTGCGCACAGTTATAACCTTTTTTGTGTAATTCAATTGTTTTTGCCACTCTTGATTCCATACCTTTTCTCCTTTTCTCTTTCGTTATTATATCCTGTGGATCAACAATCCACTTCGTAACTTTGGTTCAAACCATGTGGATTTGGGCGGCATCAGTCTCCCCTCATCTGCTACAGCAAATAATTCCTGCATGGAAGTAGGATACATAGCAAATGCTACCCCACCTTTTTCATCTACCATATCTTCTAAAGCTTTTAACCCCCGGATACCTCCAATGAAAGATATTCTCTGATCTGTTTTTGGATTATCTATTCCCAGAAGCGGACAAAGCACAGAGTTCTGCAGTACTGACACATCCAGATTTTCAATGGAATCCTTTCTTTCCGGTTTATTGATTTCTTCCAGAAGATACCACTGATGCTCTGTATACATTGTAAATTGTCCCTTTTTTTCCGGATGCGTTCTTTCACTGATAGGATAGACAGAAAACTCTCTTTTTAATTTCTCAATAAATTGTTTTCCGGTCATTCCATTCAGATCCTTTATCCAACGGTTATAATCCATAACCATCAGATCTCGATCGGCAAAAATTACAGACATAAAATATTCATACTCAGGGAGGGATGATTCATCAATTTTTACATGTTCCTGTTCCCTTTTTATGGCTGCAACCCTCGCTGCCGATGCCGCTCTGTGATGTCCGTCTGCTATGTATAAAGAAGGCACTGATTGAAAAAGTTCTTCTAATCTTTTTATCACATGTTCCTCTTTAACTATCCACATTCGATGCCGGATTCCGTCTTCCGATGTGAAATCGTATTCTGCCGGTTTTTTCTTCTCCTCTTCCTGCAATAGTGCAATCCTCTCATCATAACGATAAGCAAGGAAAATAGGTCCTGTCTGCGCTTCACATACTTTGATATGTCTTGTTCTGTCATCCTCTTTATCCTGACGGGTATTTTCATGTTTTTTTATGATCTGATTCTCATATTCTCTCACAGCCGCACAAGCTCCGATCCCCGTCTGTACTCGTCCATCCATTGTCAGTTCATAAATATAAAAACATGGTTTTTCTTCCTGCTGAAATTCACCGTTATCAATCATATGATTCAATGTATCCGCCGCACATTGATACACTTTTTCTGAATAAATATCAATCTTTTCATCCAGCTGAGTTTCCGCGCGATCAATTTTCAAAAAGGATAATGGATTATTTTTCACAACCTCTCTTACTTCTTGTCTGCTGGATACATCATATGGCAGTGCAGCTATTCTTCCGGCCAGATCTTTTCTGGGACGCA
>JBJFCH010000010.1:0-5133 GCA_051888835.1 Oliverpabstia sp.
AACAGTTAGTGGAGGACAAGAATGGGAAAGACAGATTATTACATAAATGAAAACGACGAATTTGTTATAGAAGATTATAATCAGAAAAAACCGTTTTCAAGCTTTTTACCAGCCGTTTCCGGGCTGTATGGGAAACCGATGTGGGCATACTATGTGAATCGTGGACAGTGTATGGCCACATTTGGGGTAAATAATAAAGACTATTCCATTATGGAATTTCAGCCGGCAAATAAAGCGTACAGACAGACAGCGCTTCAAGGCTTCCGGACATTTTTAAAAATAAAGAGAACAGATGGAAAGGTGGATTTTTATGAACCATTCCGCGACATGCAAGGGAATAAGGAGCAGAGTGTCCGCCAGAACATGAAAATTACATCTTACGATTTTAAACTGGAAGATGTCAATGAAACATTGGGAATCAGGACGCAAGTAACATTTTTTACGCTTCCGGGTGAGAATATTCCTGCACTGGTTCGCCGGGTCGTTATTGAGAATTTTAAGGAAGAAAGTGTAACAATTGAGGTTGCAGACGGTCTTCCTGCCATTATTCCATATTATTTAATCAATGCAGATATGAAGAATGAGAGTAACCTTCGTCAGGCATGGATGAGTGCGGATATGGATTACGACCTTCCGTTTTATCGTATTAAGGCATTGCCTTACGACACAGCAGAAACAGTATTGCTGGAGGGTGGAAATTTCTATTTCAACTTTAATTGTCAAAATGGGAAATTGAATCAGTCAAAGACAATTGTGGATCCTTCGCTAATATTTGGAAATGTGACTGATTTTACTTATCCGGTGGAATTTGTAAAAGATGATTTTTCTGTTCCGAATGAGCAGGTGAGTGTAGGGTACACACCGTGTGGCTTTGGATGCAAAACCATTTCATTAAATAAGGGAGAGTGTGATACGACAGATACTCTGGTAGGAAGTGCACCAAGTTTTGCACGGTATCAGGAGTTTTTGAGTGAAAAACTGCACCCGGGATATATTGACTCCAAGATGCAGGAGAATAAGGATCTGATTGAGCGCACCAAGAGACATGTGTTTACATCCAGTAACTCTCGTGCGTTTGATTTATATATGGGACAGACTTTTATGGACAACTATCTGCGGGGGGGATATCCTGTAAAAGTGGGTAATGGAAAACATGTATTGTATGTATATTCCAGAAAGCATGGCGATCTGGAAAGAGAGTATAACTTTTTCCAGGTGGATTCGACCAATTACTCCCAGGGAAATTCAAATTTCCGGGATGTAAACCAGAATCGAAGAAATGATGTGTATTTCTTCCCATTTACCGGTGATTCCGGCATCAAGACGTTCTTTAACCTTTTGCAGTTAGATGGATATAACCCTCTGGTGCTGAACGGATCACGCTTTGAGGTGAAAGATGTAGAACAGGGAAAAGCAATCGTAGAAGAGTATTTTGAGGGAACGCATGCAGAAGCAGTGGAAGAAATGCTAAAGAAAGCGTATACACCGGGGACTCTGCTGCTTGAGCTGGAACAGCTTCAGACAGTTCCAAAGAAAGGAACGGTGGATGCATTCCTGAATGATCTGATGGAGCATAGCATTAAGGAAGATTATGCCACATTTAAAGAAGGATACTGGGTAGATCACTGGACTTATAATATTGATCTTCTGGAACAATTTAAAGAAGTCTATCCGGACCATATGGCAAAGCTGATGTTCGAGGATGCGGACTATACATATTATGATAATGATGAAGTTGTTGTACCACGCGTAAAACGATATGTATTAACGGACGCAGGAGTACGTCAGTACGGAGCGGTTCAGAAAGTTCCGGAAAAGGAGAAGATGATTGCAGAAAGAACATTGCGCCCGAATCAAGTGAGGACGGAAAATGGGAATGGAGAAATTTACCACTGTTCACTTGCATCCAAAGTACTTGTGCTACTGGTAAATAAGGTTGCATCATTAGATCCGGAAGGAATGGGAATCGAAATGGAAGGAAACAAACCGGGATGGTGTGATGCACTGAACGGGCTTCCGGGAATCCTTGGTTCTTCCATGAATGAGAGTGCCGAGATACGCCGTATGGCGGTGATGATGCAAGAAATCTTTGAAGAGGCTGAGCCAGCCACAAAAATTGCACTTCCGAAAGAGGCAAAGGGATTTATTGATACGATTTATCGTTTGTTAAAAGAGAATATATCCGGAATGGATTACTGGAAAGCAAGCAATGATGCAAAAGAAGCGTATCGGGAATCTGTGATTTTCGGAATTGACGGAGAAGAGTCCTTTATGCTGGCGAGTGATGCTGCCAGGTTCATGAAAACAATTGTCAATCGGATGGATGAAGGCCTTGCAAAAGCATGTAACAAAGAAACAGGAGTTTACGATACTTATTTTATTAACGAAGCTTTGCGCTATGAAGTGCAAAAGGATGAGAGCGGAGAGATACTTCGAAATGCAAACGGATATCCGTTGGTAGAAGTGAAAGAGTTTAGAACCAGAGCGATTCCACCGTTTTTGGAAGGGCAGGTTCATATGATGCGTGCCAATCCAAAGGTGTCTGAAGAGTTACATGAGGCGGTAAAACATAGTGACATCTATGATGAAAAACTGGATATGTTTAAAGTAAATGCAGACATTATGGATGAAACAAAAGAAATAGGACGTCAAAATGTGTTCCCCAGAGGATGGCTTGAGAATGAAGCTGTATTTCTTCATATGGAATATAAATATTTTCTGGAACTTCTTCGGTCTGGTCTGTATGATGAGTTTTCTCATTATTTGAAGACATCTTTCATTCCGTTTCTGGATGCGTCTGTATATGGAAGAAGCATTTTGGAGAATTCTTCTTTTATTGCAAGTTCCGCACATCCGGATGAGAGGATTCATGGTGGTGGATATGTGTCAAGGCTGACGGGAGCATCAGCCGAGATGCTGCATATGTGGAGAATGATGACCGTTGGTATCGAACCATTTTATTTAAATGACAAGGAAGAACTCTGTTTGAAACTTGAACCAAAGATTCCGGGATGGTTGTTCACTGAGAAAGAAAAAGAAGTTTCCGTATACACGGAAGATGGAGAAAAGACATTTTTCCAACCAAAGAATACATTTGCATGTAACCTGCTGGGAGAAATTCTTACCATTTATCATAATGAAGACAGACTGGATACCTATGCAGAAGAAGCAAAGATTACAAAAATTGAACTATATAAAGAAGGAAAGATGCTTGCAGAGTTTGCGGAGAATGTAATTCCTGCACCGTTCGCTTGTCAGGTTCGGGATGGTGAGATTGACAGAATCGAAGTTGTGATTACAAAGCAAAGTTTTGAGGAGGAAGTTTAGCGATGAATCAGGACATCAAACAGATTATAGATTATGACAAGAATGGATTTATCATACATGGAAAGCGGGAATTTCTGATAGGTGGTGAATTCCATTATTTCAGGGTTCCGACTGATCTCTGGGAGGATCGCCTTCAGAAGATGAAAGCGATCGGAGCAAATTTGATTTCAGTATATATCGCATGGAACATGCATGAGCCGGAGGAAGGAAAACAGAGATGGGACGGGGATTACGATCTGGACCGGTTTCTGACGCTTTGTGAGAAATATGGCTTTTATGTTCTGATAAAACCGGGCCCATATATCTGTGCTGAATTGGATTTCGGAGGACATCCGGACTGGCTGATCAAGAAGATTGCTAATGGAGAATTCCGTATCCGCATGCTGGATGAAAAATATCTAGAATTATGTAAATATTGGTATAAATCCTGTGCAGAGCAGATCAATTCGCATCTGATCACAAATGGCGGAACGATTATTGCAGCGCAGGTAGAGAATGAGTACGATCATCTGATGGAATATGGGGAAGAGCCGATATCTGTGGAGGATGCGGTCAAATATTTTATGTTCCTGAAAGATACAATGGAAGAGTATGGAATCAATATTCCGAAGTTTGCCAATGAAGCAGAGTTCTTAAGAGGGAAGGGGATTATTGATACACGTACTTATTATCCGAATATTCCGGGACTTTGGATGTCAGAATACGAACGTTTTGAGGAGAAGCTGTTAAGCTCCAAAGAAACTCAGAGCGATGCTCCGATCATGATTCTGGAGCTTCAGGCAGGATGGTTTTCTCAGATTGGTGAGCCTACTTATGTACCGGGAGTCGATGTTGTAGAAGGGGTATCTAAGAGTGTATTTATCACAGGGGCATCTATTGTAAACTACTACATGATGGTAGGTGGAACTACGTTCCCATTTATCGGTGGACGAGGAGACGTGGCACTGGGAGGCTATGGAAATATTACCAGTTATGATTTCGGAGGTGCACCGGTAGGTGAGACCGGAGAGTTGAATAAAGAGAAATTTTATTGGATTAAGGGATTTATCCGTTTTGCAAAAGAATTCAATCATATGATTGCTGAAAGTGACGGAAAGAAATTCATGAAGATTGTAAGTGGCGGTGAAAATATTGCTGTACTGAATAATGACAATGCATTCCTGGATGTTTCGATTGATCAGGCATATGAGAATTTTACCACTTATCAGGAAGGAAATGATGACGGCAGATTTTTCTTTGTACGGAATGTAGAAGAAGAGGATAAGTCGATCACTGTACAGATTCCAGAAGAAGTAAATGGGAGGGAATATATTTTCAGTACGATAGTGAAAGCGAACCAGACTCGTATGTTCCCGGTTGCATTTAAGATTCCGGATACAGATGTGAAATTAAATTACTCGATTTCTGAAATCTGGATGACTCAGAAATATGAAAAGAAAACAGCAGTTGTGATGTATGGAACGGCTGAAACAGCCGGAGAGTTATGTCTGAATGTTCCGGTAGATCAGATTGTTGTAAAAAAGGGAAATATTAAGAAATATGATATCGGAGCGGAAAACAGCATCGTAACATATGTTCACGGAGATATGATCATTTTAGAGGCGAAAGATACCGTATTCTTTATTCTTGATGAAAAGATGATCGGACGTGTAGATGTGATGAAAGGGGGTCTGTTGTTCCACAATGCATATTATCTGGAGAACACCAGGGAAACAGAAGAAAGTATTACACTCACTGTTCAGGTAAAGGAAAAGGAAGATACACATTTTATGTTCTATCCGATGAAGACAGAGGGGGTGCCTGAGG
>JBJFCH010000011.1:0-29211 GCA_051888835.1 Oliverpabstia sp.
ACAATTAATTGAAATAGTATTACGGCCGCAAAATCGCACTCAGTACATACTGGTTATTGGGGAAATTTTTCTGGCTGATTTCTTCGAGACGGATCAGATCCACATCCAACCATATCTCTTCCGCTACAACCATCATATGAGAAAACATAATTCCAAAATTCAGCTCGTCCCAACGTCCCAGACGATCGCTGGCATGCTTTTTTGAAAATATATGGATTCGGCTGTCAAAAACCACAAAACGCCATGGTTGACTATTCATACTGGACGGAGCCATCCGAGCAGCTTCCAGGAGTTGATTCATCCACTGACGCGGAGTCTCTTTGTAGACACAAAGTTCATTCAGACTGAGCCTTCTGGCTTCAGCCTGCTTCCGGACACAGCTGCCTCTTGCTTTTCCAAAGGCCAAAACTGCCATAAGCTTTTTATTATCTCGCCTCAGATACTTTTTCTTTACAACCGGATTGCCAACAAAGCAGCTTCCCAATCCTTTCGTACAAAGGTAAAGAGAAAGCTGTTCCATCAGATATCCGGCATTCATCATCGCCCGATCTTTTTCTTCTGAATAGAGCATGAGATAATAGGGAGCCTTCACTCCCAATATACCCAGCATCTTAAACTCTCCTTTTGTATTGTCAAATATGGCAAGCTCTGTCTCAATTCCCCCAAAGAGACCTTTGATTTCACCAAACTGTTTCAGAATGTCTTCCATCACCTGTGGAGTTAATGGATCATTTATATAATTACGGACTGACTTTCGTACAAAAATCGCCTCAAATAAATTCATGTTATCACCTTTAATTTTTTTGTAATACTATTGTAACATGTTTTTCTGGTTTTGCAACCGAATCTCATAACTTTTTCTACAATTTTTCCAAAAGTCCTTCCAATTCCTCCAGTCTTTCTTCAAAAACATCAAGTGCCGACTCAACCGGATCCGTTTTAGTCATATCCACACCACAAATTTTCAATAAATCAATACAATCCATAGAGCTTCCACCGCTCAAAAACTTTTTATACGCTTCCACAATTCCCGGCTCACCTCTCAGAATTTTTTCACTGATAGCAATTGCAGCTGCAAATCCTGTAGCATACTGATATACATAAAACGGAGTATAAAAATGCGGTATTCTTGCCCATTCCATGGCTATTTCCGGATCACTGACCATATCATCGCCAAAATACTTTTGATTTAGTTCATAATATAGATCTGAAAGAAGCTGTGCCGTAATTCCTACTCCTCTCTCAGCTTTATCATGAGCAAGCAATTCAAACTCTGCAAACATAGTCTGACGATAGACCGTCCCTTTGAACTGATCCAAAAAATAGTTCAAAAGATATGCTTTTTCCTTGTCATCCTCTGCTTTTTCCAGTAGATGATGAATTAACAGGGCTTCATTGCAGGTGGATGCCACCTCCGCAACAAAAATTCGGTATCCTGCATAAGTATAAGGCTGTGCCTGATCCGAATAGTAACTGTGCAGTGCATGTCCCATTTCATGCGCCAAAGTAAATACATCATTCAGATTTTCCTGATAATTCAGAAGGACATATGGATGAGTCCCATAAGCACCCCAGGAATACGCACCGCCTCGTTTTCCCTGATTCTCATATACATCAATCCAACGATTCGTAAATCCTTTCTGCAGAAGTGCCGTATAATCATCTCCCAGTACCTGTAATCCCTCCAGAACAATCTCCTTTGCCTCCTCAAAGGTAATCTTTTTATCTATAGATTCTAGCAAAGGTGCATACACATCATACATATGAAGTTCGTTCACACCCAGAACTTTTTTCCTGAGTTTTACATATCGATACATAGCCGGAAGTTTGTGATGGACTGCTTCTATCAACTGGCTATATACCTCCGTAGGAATATTACCGCCATCCAAAGCCATAGCAAGACAGGACGGATATTTTCTCGCTTTAGAATAAAAGATATCCTGAGCCAGATTGCCGCTGTACACAGCAGCCAGCGTATTTTGAAATTCCTGATATTTCTTATATAAAAGTTCAAACGCCTGTCTGCGCACATTTCTGTCTTTATTCTCCAGGCAACGGATATAATTGCCTTGAGTCAGTTCCATTTCCTTTCCATCCACAATAATCTTTCCGAATTTCAGATCAGCATTCTGAAACATAGAAAAAATATTTTGCGGTGCCCGAGCCATTTCTCCGGTCTGCGCCAACATCTCTTCCATCTCCTGCGACAGAATATGAGGCTTCATCCGCAGGCACTCCTGTATTTTTCTTCTATATAATTCCAATTCCGGGTTTTCTTTATAAAAGCATTCCCATTTTCCATCTGAAATCTGCAGTAATTCCGGTTCTACAAAAGACATTGCCTGTTCCAGTTCCATTGCAAGTCTTGAAGCTCTGGAAGAATAATCCTGATACCGGCTGTTTCCAGTATTCTCATGATACCTTTGATTTGCATAAACATATATTTTCTCAAAACGACAATTCAGTCTGTCCATCTCTCTCATTTCTTCAAGCAGCGTGTCGACATTTTCCCCTGTTTTCCCCTGATATCGCGAAAAATGTTTCAGTTCTTCCGTAAATTGTTCAAAATCTTTTTCCCATAATTCGTCTGAAGCATATAAATCTTCTATCGCCCAACAATCTTCCTTTTTCTGTTCTTCTCTGGTCATCTCACCCATCAATTATTCCGCCTTTCCTCTATTTTAATGCTTCAATCTCCTCAATTTTAGCATCTACATCTGCCCTGAACTGCTCCCATGCATCCTCGTGTTCTACAAAATATTTGGGACACAGCTTTCCTGTTACATCATAGTGACGGATTACATCCTGACTGCTCAGTCCAAAACGCTGGCATAGCCATCCCGTCAGATCCACCATAGACTGATATGTACTCGCATTGAACTGTCCCGTTTCATCCGGATGACAACATTCTATAGATAATGTATCCTTATTTCTATCATTTGATGCATAAGAAATTTCAGTACTTGGTATACACTGAATAATTTCTCCCTCAAGCCCTATAATAAAATGACTGCTCGCTTTCGTCGTTTGAGCATCTTTTAACCCTTCAAAGTAATCTCTATTTGCTTTTGCCCCGCTTCCCGGATTCGCAGTATAATGAATTACAATTCCCCGAACCTGCGCAAGAGCAATTCCCGGTCTTGAATATTCATTCACTGAAAGTAAATCCACATTCAACTCAGGCGCACCGATCCATTCTTCTCCCTGCATTTCCTCCTGCGAATAAATACCTGTATCTTCTGAAATCAACATTTTCCTGCAAAATATCACTGCTGCTACAATACATATAAAAGCACAGGTAAGAGCAATCATCGCTCTCCTTATAAGTTGTCTCTTACGTCTCTGTCTGGACATACGGTATCGTCTGTTGTAAGAGCGGCTGTTTTTTCCCCCTCGTCTTCTCTGATTTCCCATACTACTCCCATCTTTTGTAATGATACAAATGCATAAAGCGGTCTCTCACCGAGAGACCGCTTTCTATCTTATTCGTCTACACTGTAGTTCGGAGCTTCCTTTGTAATATGAATATCATGAGGATGAGATTCTTTCAAAGATGCAGCAGAAATTTTAACAAATTTTCCTGTTTCTTTCAAAGTCTCAATATCTTTTGCTCCACAATATCCCATACCGGAACGAAGGCCGCCGATTAGCTGGAATACTGTATCTTCCACATGACCTTTATAAGCTACTCGTCCTTCTACTCCTTCCGGCACCAGCTTCTTCGCATCAGTCTGGAAATAGCGGTCTTTACTTCCGTTTTCCATAGCAGCGATAGAACCCATGCCACGATAAACTTTATATTTTCTTCCCTGATATAACTCAAAACTTCCCGGGCTTTCATCACATCCCGCAAAAATGCTTCCCATCATGCAGACATTGGCACCGGCTGCAATCGCTTTCGTCATATCACCTGAATACTTAATACCACCATCAGCGATGATCGGAATACCATATTCTTTTGCTGCATTATAGCAATCCATAACTGCTGTAATCTGTGGAACACCGATACCGGCAACCACACGGGTTGTACAGATAGAACCAGGTCCGATACCTACCTTAACAGCATCAGCACCGGCTTCAATCAGATCTCTTGTTGCTGCACCCGTTGCTACATTACCGGCAATCACCTGCAGATCCGGATACGCAGCTTTGATCTGTCTAAGTGTTCTGAAAATATTGGCAGAATGTCCGTGAGCAGAATCAATAACGATAACATCAACATTCGCTTTTACTAATGCAGCAACACGTTCCATTACATTCGCTGTAATACCTACAGCAGCACCGCAAAGCAAACGACCACGTTCATCTTTTGCAGACAACGGATATTTGATCTGCTTCTCGATATCTTTGATTGTGATCAACCCTTTCAGATTGAAATCATCATCAACGATCGGCAGCTTCTCTTTTCTTGCTTTTGCCAGGATTGTTTTTGCTTCTTCCAGCGTAATGCCTTCTTTTGCAGTAATCAACCCTTCAGAAGTCATAGATTCTTTGATTTTTTTGGTAAAATCTTCCTCGAACTTCAAATCACGGTTCGTAATAATGCCTACCAGTTTCTTCCCTTCCGTAACCGGTACACCGGAAATCCGGAATTTTGCCATCAGATTGTTTGCATCTTCCAATGTATGCTCCGGAGATAAGAAAAATGGGTCTGTGATGACTCCGTTTTCTGAACGTTTCACTTTATCCACTTCGTCTGCCTGTGCTTCAATAGACATATTCTTGTGAATAATGCCGATACCACCCTGTCTTGCCATTGCGATAGCCATACGATGCTCGGTTACCGTATCCATTCCTGCACTCATCATAGGAATGTTCAGTTTTACTTTTTTCGTCAAATGCGTAGTCAAATCAATCATATTGGGAGTCACTTCAGAATACTGTGGAACCAACAGTACGTCATCAAAAGTAATTCCTTCACCAATAATTGTACCCATTTCTGTTCTCCTTTCATTACTCTTATGTTCGTGTTGTTCCCTAGTGTAGCAAAAATCAAACCGACTGTCAATCAGCAAACTTAATCAAAAAAAACTTTTCTTGGGGCTTTTGTTCGCAAATCTTTTAACATTTTTTCTGATGGCTCGAACAGAATCTTGGATATTTGACCTTCATTTGAAACGATCATAGCATATACATTTCTTTCTCTCTCCGGATCATGGGATGAATAATCGGAAATTTTCATCTTCGGATTGTTGTTATAGTAATCCAGTCGATGGGATGATGCAGGTGCAAGAATCTCTGCATTTGAAATATCAAAACTTGCAATTCTTTTCCGCTTTGCCTTATTCAGAATTCTGTCCACATCCACTTCTCCGTTCACATACTGATATTCCCATTCTGTATTAAATCTCGGGAAAATAAAAATATCTGCCACACAAACTGCAATCGCTGCCACAATGATGACCAGATTCCAGGAAAGCAGCGCCAGTACCACTAAAACAGCTGTCAAGGCCATCAGCCCCATCCGTATAGCGGAATCTTTCCCGGTTCTCTTTTTCTTTACCAATTCCTCCAAATACAAATCACTCATGTTTCTCCTCCTTCACATATGTATTTTATAAATGATTTAGCATTATCGATCTGCTCTGAATAAACAAAGACTGCAAGATAGGCATCGTCTCCCGTAGTTATACCAAATTTTTCCAGCTTCTCACTGGATCTGATATGAATTCCATACTCGCCCACATCATCCCCATATGCTTCCATCTGTTCCTCAGTCAACAGTTCATCCATCGGAATAAACGCATCCAGATCCACATATTTATCAAATTGATCTTTGGTAGATATAACTGCATCTATCTCCCTTGCTCCGATCAGTGTGGTATACTTCATAACTGATGTGTAATCCTGACTTTCATCTCCTGAGAAAAACATACTGGAATCTACCGTGATCTCATGATATTTATCATCATCCCCGATATATTCTTTAAAATCCTCTGCCATCGCAGCCGAATCCCCCGCTCCTCCATTCAGAATTGCTGCATAAAACACAGTTTCAAACCGGGATCGATAAATCATCTGTCCAATCACACACAAAACCAGAATAATGGCAATCCCCACAGCCATATGTGGTTTATAATAGGCCCAAATATGTGAGATTCTGCCTTTCCATGTCATGCTTTTGATTTTTTCCCATTCAAGCTGTCGCTTTTCTTTCCTCGTCAAATCACTTTCGTATCTTTTTTCCGTCATTCTGTACCCTTTCTTTTTTATCATTCTTATAATATGATAATACCAAAGCCAAAAGTTCATACTGTTCATTCTCGCATGAAAAAACATAACCTTTTGACCTCATAATGCCTGAGAATGCCGTTCCGTAAATCCAAGGTACAGAACAACGATCCAAACTATAGTTATTTTAGCACAAACAGGAGCCATCGTCTATCCGATTGGCTCCTGCTTTTCTAAAAAATTTGTGAACAATCACTCACTCTATATTGATACTTACATCATTCCCATTCCAGGATTTCCTGCTGGTGCAGCCGGCGCATCTTCTTTAATAATAGATACTACAGATTCTGTTGTCAGCAATGTAGATGCAACACTCGTTGCATTCTGCAGAGCGCTTCTGGTTACTTTTGCAGGATCCAGAATACCAGCCTTTACCATATCCACATATTCTTCTTTATATGCATCAAAACCGGTTCCTACTTCTGACTCTTTTACTTTATTAATGATTACGGAACCTTCCAAACCTGCATTTGCTGCAATATGGTAAAGCGGAGCTTCCAAGGCTTTCATAATAATCTTTGCACCTGTTTTTTCATCTCCATCAAGAGTATCTACCAGACTCTGCAGCTCTTTCGTTACATGAACATAAGCAGATCCACCACCTGCGATAATTCCCTCTTCTACTGCTGCTTTTGTAGCTGCCAGAGCATCTTCCATACGCAGTTTAGCTTCTTTCATCTCAGTTTCTGTTGCTGCACCTACACGGATTACTGCAACACCGCCTGCCAGCTTAGCCAGTCTTTCCTGAAGTTTTTCGCGATCAAATTCTGATGTTGTCTCTTCAATCTGGCTTCTGATCTGACTGATTCTTGCATTGATTTCTTCTTTAGATCCTTCTCCGTCAACGATTACTGTATTTTCTTTCTGTACTTTTACGGATTTTGCACGTCCCAGCTGATCCAGCGTAGCTTCTTTCAGATCCAGACCAAGTTCATCAGAAATAACTTCTCCACCTGTCAGAATAGCGATATCACGCAGCATCTCTTTTCTTCTGTCACCATATCCCGGAGCTTTTACAGCTGCAACAGAGAAAGTTCCTCTCAGTTTGTTAACAATCAAAGTTGTCAATGCTTCACCTTCAATGTCCTCTGCAATGATCAGCAGTTTAGCACCGGACTGTACAATCTGTTCCAGAAGCGGCAGAATTTCCTGAATATTGGAAATCTTTTTATCTGTAATCAGAATATAAGGATTATCCAGTACAGCTTCCATTTTCTCTGTGTCTGTTGCCATATATGCAGAGATATATCCACGGTCAAACTGCATACCTTCTACCAAATCCAGCTCTGTCTTCATGGTTTTGGATTCTTCAATAGTGATTACACCGTCTTTGGATACTTTTTCCATTGCATCTGCGACCAGCTGACCCACTTCTTCATCTCCTGAAGATACCGCTGCAACTCTTGCAATCTGATCTTTTCCTTCAACCTGTTTACTCATTGCTGCAATCAATTCAACTGCTTTATCTGTTGCTTTCTTCATACCTTTTCTCAGAACGATTGGATTTGCGCCTGCTGCCAGGTTTTTCATTCCTTCATTAACCATTGCCTGTGCCAGTACAGTTGCTGTAGTCGTACCATCACCTGCAACATCATTTGTCTTGGAAGCAACTTCTCGAATCAACTGTGCTCCCATATTTTCAAATCCATCTTCCAGTTCAATTTCTTTTGCAATTGTAACACCATCATTTGTGATCAGCGGAGCACCATAAGGTTTTGCCAGTACAACATTTCTTCCTTTCGGTCCCAGTGTTACTCTTACTGTATCAGCCAGTTGATTTACACCTTTTTCCAGTGCTGCTCTTGCGTCTGCACCGAACTTAATTTCTTTAGCCATGATTATCATTCCTCCTGATTATCTATTATTCAAATATTATGTGATTTTTATTTTACAACTGCCAGAATATCATTCTGTTTTACTATGATGTACTCTTCTCCATCAAGTTTAACTTCTGTTCCTGCGTATTTAGAATAAATAACCTGATCTCCTACTGTAACTTCCATTTTTACTTCTTTACCATCTACAACTCCGCCAGGTCCAACTGCAATAACTTCAGCCTGCTGAGGTTTCTCCTGCGCCTGTCCCGGAAGTACAATACCGGATTTTGTTGTTTCTTCTGCAACCATCTGTTTCAATACAACTCTGTCTCCTAATGGTACTAATTTCATATCTATTGCCTCCTTATACAATGAAAACTCTTAATTTATTAGCACTCACTCTGGTTGAGTGCTACCGATAGTCATATATTAGTGATTTTAATGTTATTTAGCAACGTCATTTTTTACCGGTTTTTCTCTTCTTTTCCCACTATATCTAATATTTACTCGTTATTTCTCTCTTTATCTCACTTTTTATATTTTTTAGTATATACTGAATAAAAAAGATACCGCTTTTGTGCGATATCTTTTCTTTTGTATTACCTAATAACTTAAAACCACTTAATTCTTTTCATAACTTTTCAGATTTTTTCTGTTCTTTAATTCTTCCAGTTCATCGAAAATCACTTCATTCAAAACCTTTATATAGGTTCCTTTCATTCCGCTGGATCTGGACTCAATTACTCCTGCACTCTCAAACTTACGAAGAGCATTAACAATCACAGAACGGGTAATCCCCACTCTGTCCGCAATTTTGCTTGCTACCAGGATCCCTTCATCTCCATCCAGTTCGTCAAAAATATGAATAATCGCTTCTAATTCAGAGAAAGAAAGGGTACTGAATGCCGACTTTACGACCTGAACCTTTCTTGCTTCTTCCGCATTCTCTTCATTTACAGATCGCATCATCTCAAGTCCTACGACAGTTGTTCCATATTCGCTGACAATAATATCTTCAATATCATACTGATCGGAATTCCGATACATAAATACTGTTCCCAGACGTTCTCCTGCGATATCAATTGGATTGATGATTGCACGGTATTGCTCAATGTTTTCGCCCTCAAACCCAAGGGTCTGAAGATTTACATTCTCCTTGGTAGATAAAACGCTCAAAAATCTGTCATTCAACAGAGGATCTACATGGCTCCCAACCTTATCTTCAATCAACTCTGTGATCTCCTCAACGCCGGGACAGAGGCTGACACCAAGGACTTTTCCCTTTTTACTGATTACCAGAATATTTGAATCAAGTGTCTCCATCATAACTTTACAAATGTCATTAAAAACTACTTTCGTTGAACTGTTATTGTGTAACAACTTGTTGATTTTCCTGGTTTTATCCAATAACTGTACGCTCATCTTCTACTCCTTTCTAAATTATTTTTTTCATTCATATATATTGGTATTGTATCATGCACTTTGCCGAATATCAATACTATTTTCCCATTTTTTGGATGTTTTCTGAATATTTATTCAGTAGAAACAAGTGGGCGAGCCCCCTTAAACTCCCTACACCCATCGCTCATGAGGTTCTTGTCCACATTAAGCACTGATGCACTGTAGCTTTCCTATGATATAAAAGGTCCCGGACTTTTCGCCCGGGACCTAAAACATACTCTATTTTGAAGCAACATAACCGCAGTGCTCATCCGCACATACTTTTTTATTTCCTTTTTCCAACATATAGCCACCACATTTCGGACATTTCTCGTCCAACGGTCTCTGCCAGGACATAAAATCACATTCCGGATTATCCTCACATCCATAATATTTACGTCCTTTTTTCGTTTTTTTCAAAACCACATCTTTTCCACATTTGGGACACTTAACCCCGATCCGTTCTAGGTATGGTTTTGTGTTGCGGCACTCCGGAAATCCCGGACAAGCCAGAAATCTTCCGTGTGGTCCATATTTTATGACCATATTTCTTCCGCAGTTTTCACAGATCACATCTGTCACTTCATCTTCCAGTTTTACCTGTTCCAGTTCTTTCTCAGCATCTTTCACAGCCTGATCCAGATCCGGATAAAAATTACGGACAACCACTTTCCAGTCCACCGTTCCGTCACCAACTTTATCCAGCAGATCTTCCAATGTTGCAGTAAAATTTACATCCACAATACTGGGAAAAGCTTTTTTCATCATCTGATTTACCACTTCACCCAATTCAGTCATATATAAATTCTTTTGCTCTTTGACCACATATCTTCTTGCAAGAATCGTGGTGATCGTTGGTGCATACGTACTTGGCCTTCCTATGCCAAGTTCCTCCAGTGTCTTTACCAATGACGCCTCGGTATAGTGTGCCGGCGGCTGTGTAAAATGCTGTTGACTTTCAAAAGAAGAAAATTCCAGCTTAGTATCCTCATCAATACCTCTCACCAAAGTATTATTTTGCTCTTTTTCTTCTTCTTCCTGTACATACACGGACATAAAACCGTCAAAAACCAGTTTGGATGCTGCAACTGTGAAAAGATATTCTCCGCCTTTGATTTTTACAGATGTTGTCTCATAAACAGCAGGTTTCATTCTGCTGGCAACAAAACGTTTCCATATCAGCTGATACAAACGGAACTGATCTCTGGAAAGAGATTCCTTTATCAGTGCAGGCATACGATTTACATCTGTAGGTCGGATTGCTTCATGAGCATCCTGTACGTTTTTCTTTTCCTTCTTTTTGTTTTCAGACTCGGCCGTATATTGTTCCCCATAATGAGAGATAATAAATTCCCTTGCCATTGCATCTGCTTCCTCTGAAATTCTGGTAGAATCCGTACGCAGATAGGAAATCAAGCCTACCGTCCCCTGACCTTTCACATCTACGCCTTCATAAAGCTGCTGAGCCAGTCGCATTGTTTTCTGCGTAGAAAAATTCAAAACTTTTGCTGCCTCCTGCTGCAATGTACTGGTAGTAAACGGCAGCGGTGCCTTTTTCGAACGTTCTCCTTTTTTCACATCCCTAATTATATAGGATGCCCCTTCCAGTTCTTTCAGAATTTTTTCCAGTTCATCTTTCGAAGAAATGTTTATTTTCTGTTTTTCTTTCCCGTAAAACTTGGCGGTCAGAGATTTCTTCTCTCCGGGAATATTAAAAACTGCATCCAAAGTCCAGTATTCTTCAGGAATAAATGCATTAATTTCGTCTTCCCGATCTCCAATGATACGAAGTGCTACTGACTGCACACGCCCCGCACTCAAGCCTCTTTTAATTTTCTGCCATAATAGCGGGCTGATACGGTATCCAACCATCCGATCCAGCATTCTGCGCGCCTGCTGTTCATTTACCAGATTCATATCAATATCACGAGCATGCTTAATGGATTCTTTTACTGCACTTTTTGTAATTTCATTAAAGGTGATTCTTCGCATCTTTTTCTCATCCAGATTCAATGCCTTCGAAAGATGCCAGGAAATTGCCTCTCCTTCACGGTCAGGGTCAGTTGCCAGATAAACTTTATCTGCTTTTTTCGCAGCTTTGCGAAGCCCTGCAAGCAGTTCTCCCTTTCCGCGAATCGTTATATATTTAGGTTCATAGTCATTTTCAATATCTATTCCCATCTGGCTTTTCGGCAAATCGCGTACATGTCCGTTTGATGCCGCCACCTCATAATTACTGCCGAGGAATTTTTTTACTGTCTTAACTTTTGCCGGTGATTCTACAATCACAAGATACTTCGCCAATGTTAGCCTCCCCACATCTGATATAGTGATTTTTCCATACTTCCTTTGCCAGACCTTTCATTGTAAGACGCAGCAGGCTGCTCATCAGAATGGTCGGCGACAATCCGGTTTCCTCTTGAATCATAGAAACCGATTTAGGGTTCAAATCCAGACAACTATACACCAAATTATCTTCCCTTGCAAGTCCTAATCCTTTATTTTCTTTTTGTTTTGTCTTTCTGACACGTGTTTTTGTCTCCCATTTCATCTCTTCCAGAATAATATCCGGTCTCCATGCGGGTACCGCCCCCTGATAAATCAGACGGTTACAGCCTTCACTCAGCAAATCCCCGGCCCTTCCCGGCAGGGCAAATACTGTTTTTCCCTGTTCCAGAGCTAAATCAGCTGTAATCAGAGATCCGCTTTTCTCTTTTGCTTCTATGATCAGTACTCCATCGGCGAGACCGCTGATTATTCGGTTTCTTCTCGGAAAATGATAAGCCATAGGCGGTGTACCCGGATCAAGTTCCGAAATAATACCTCCCTGCATTTTCATGTTCTCATATAACTTTCTACTGGAAGCCGGATAACAAATATCTATCCCGCATCCTAAAACTCCATACGTTTTCCCTTCACCCGCCAGCGCTCCCGCATGGGCTGCCGCATCCACACCCCGGGCCAGTCCGCTTATGATCTGAATTCCCATCGCTGACAAAAACCTGGCATATTCATATGCCATATTTTTTCCATAACAACTACAATTTCTGGCACCCACAATTGCCAGCGAAGGCACATCATCTTCGGGCACCTGTCCTGTCACATATAGTTTATCCGGCATATCTCCAAGTATTCGAAGTCTCTGTGGATATTCTTTTTGGTTCTTTTGATATATTTTGATTCTATTATCCTCTTTTTCCAGCATATGTTCTCTCCTTTTTATTTAGCTCTCAAATCTCCATTTTTCTATAACTCTACGAATTAAATTTCCAATATTGCTTGTCCAGTGCACGATAGCCTATCGCTTCTGCCATATGTTCTTCTTTGATAATCTCGCTTCCGGCTAAATCTGCTGCTGTACGCGCTACTCTCAGAATTCGGCTGCATCCTCTCCCTGTCAATTCCAGACTTGAAAAAGCATGTTTCAAAAGTTTCTCCGCATCAGGTTCTGTAACACAGTATTTCTCGATTTTATCCGATGGAATTTCTCCATTAAATTGAAATTTTTCTTTTCTATATCTTTCCTGCTGAATTTCCTGAGAAGCAATTACCTGCATACGCATCTCCGAAGTTGTCCATATCTTTTCCCTTTTTTTATTTCGAAATTCACCATAGGTAGGAGTAGTGGTTTCTACACAAAGATCCATCCGATCAAGAAGTGGCTGACTGATCCGATTTAAATATCTGCTGATTTCTCCTGTTGAACAGCAACAGCGGTTCCGATCAGGAAAATATCCACAAGGACAGGGATTCATGGCAGCCACCAGCAGAAAATCCGCTGGGAAACAATATCTTCCACCTGTACGGGATATCCAGATTTTTCGATCTTCCAACGGCTGACGCAAAAGTTCCAGACTTGTCCTTTTCATTTCCGGAAATTCATCCAGGAAAAGGACCCCACGATGTGCCAGTGTGATTTCCCCTGGCTGAGGTATTTTCCCTCCTCCTGCCAGCGCATATGGAGATATGGTATGATGTGGATTTCGAAATGGGCGACTGACAATCCAAGGATATTCTTTGGACAGCATTCCCGCTACACTATAAATATTAGTCAATTCCAGAATCTCTTCATGTGTAAGAGGCGGAAGCAATCCTGAAATTCTTGCCGCGATCATAGTTTTTCCGGATCCCGGAGGTCCCAGCAGTAAAAGATTATGGAATCCTGCTGCTGCAAGAAGTGCAGCTCTTTTTGCCGGAATCTGACCTCGAACATCAGCAAAATCAATTTGTACAGAATCTGTGATCTCTTCTTGTCTCCATATAGAGATTGCCGTATCTGACTTTTCTTTTCGTCCCCATTTTTCCTGGCGAACTGTTGTTATAAATTCACTCAAATCATCAACTCCAACTACATGGATATTTTCTGACAACATTGCTTCCTCCAGATTATCTTTTGGTATGATACATCCACGACAGCCCATTTTCCCTGCAAGGGAAACAATAGGTAAAATGCCACGGATTCCTCTTACCTTTCCATCAAGGCCGATTTCCCCTGCTACCAGAACATTTTCCAGATTGTTTCCCGGAATATGGCCCAGAATCTGTAAAATTGCCCCGGCAATCGGCAAATCAAAACCTGTCCCATTTTTCGGAATATCTCCCGGCGACAGATTCACTGTAATCTTATTGGGAGGCATGGAAATATGAATATTATGAAGTGCTGTTTTGACACGATCCTGAGATTCACGCACCTGGCTGCTCAGATTGCCCACCATGGAAAATCCCGGCAATCCACTGCTTACATCCACTTCTACCTGAACCGGAACAGCATCCAGTCCGTGGATCGTTGCTGACAAAATACTTGTATACATAAAATACTCCTTTCGATGATCTGTATAGATTTGGAAAAGCACAAATATTGCGCTTTCCGCATAGACTAATATGAAATCTCCTGTGAGGACCCGAAGTGAAGACCTTTCAAAAGCCCCTCACCATGGAAGAGGAAAAAATCTATCTTCAAAAATACCAACAGGGTGATTTGAAAGCCAGAGATGTGTTGATTGAGCGTAACCTGAGACTGGTAGCTCATGTAGTTAAGAAATATCAGGGATTGGGAGAAGATTTGGATGACCTTATCTCTATTGGAACGATTGGACTGATCAAAGCAGTATCTACTTATGATATGACAAAAGGAAGCCGCCTGGCTACCTACGCTGCCCGTTGTATTGACAATGAACTGTTGATGATGCTGCGCAGCAGAAAAAAAATATCACGGGAAGTTTCACTGTATGAACCGATCGGAACGGATAAAGAAGGAAATGAAATTCATCTTTTGGATATCGTGGAAGGAAAAGAAACGGATATTACTGCCGCTTGTATCCACAAAGAAAATGTTACAAGATTATATCATTTGCTGGGAGAAATACTTACCCCATTAGAATATGATGTGATCAAATATCGATATGGCTTATTCGGTGAAAAAGAGCTTACTCAGCGGACAATCGCGAAACGGCTGGGTATCAGCCGTTCCTACGTATCCCGCATTGAAAAAAATGCCATACTAAAACTCCGAAGCAGGTTCTTTCCGGCGTAAAATGTCAAACTGTTCTAATTCCATTCCCAGATCTATAAATAGGATCTGTTTTGGATGAGGCGCACTTTCCATATAATTGCCCTCCTCGTCCTGTATACTCTTTACAGTCACTTCCACATTTGCGCCATCCGGTTTCATCACCTCGATGACTTCGCCTACAGAAAATTTATTTCTCTGGGAAATGCGGTAACATCCCGCCTCATTTTTTTCTCCCACAATTCCCAAATAAGTATACTCTTTAATATACGTGTTATTATCATAAATCTGTGCTTCTTCTGACGGTTTCCCATAGAAAAAACCTGTAGTAAACTGACGATAGGTACAATTGGAAATCTGTTCCTGATACCAGGGCATATTCTTCTCATACAGTTCCGGATCTTTCAGATAGTCATCAATGGCTTTCCGATAGGTCCGGGCTACTGTAGCCACATAGAGAGCAGTTTTCATCCGACCTTCAATCTTAAAACTGTCAATTCCTGCCTCAATCAGATCCGGAATATGCTCAATCATACACAAATCCTTGGAATTAAAAATAAAAGTACCTCTCTCATTTTCATAGACCGGAAAATACTCTCCCGGACGGCTTTCTTCCATTATAGAGTATTTCCATCTGCATGGATGAGTACATGCTCCCTGATTGGAATCTCTGCCGGTCAGATAATTACTCAGAAGACATCTTCCTGAATAAGAAATGCACATTGCCCCATGGATAAATGTTTCAATCTCCATATCATCCGGTATTTTTCGCCGGATCTCTTTGATTTCTTCCAGAGACAGTTCCCGTGCTGTTACAACTCGTTTTGCTCCCATCCGATACCAGAAAAGATAAGTTCCATAATTAGTGTTATTCGCCTGTGTGCTGATATGTCGCTCAATTTCCGGACAAACTTCCTGCGCAATCGCATAGACTCCGGGATCCGAAATAATCAGAGCGTCCGGTCCGATTTTTTTCAATTCTTCAAAGTACTCTCTGACACCGTCCAGATCACCGTTATGTGCCAGAATATTGGCAGTGACGTAAACTTTCACACCTCGCTCATGGGCAAACCGGATGCCTTCTTTCATCTCTTCCATAGAAAAATTCTTAGCCTTCGCCCTCAGTCCAAAAGCTTCCCCGCCAATATAAACTGCATCGGCTCCAAAAACAACCGCCACCTTAAGGACTTCCAGACTGCTGGCCGGAACAAGTAATTCCGGAATTCTCATCGCATTATCTCCTATCGCTTTGTACTAAATGCCACACCGTCCCCCAACGGAATCAATGATGTGACCAGCATCTCATTATGTTTTAACTCGTACAGATACTCTCGCATCCGTTTGTATATTGTCCGGTTCCGCCGCTCAACAGCATACTTGGACTCTATAATATCCCCTTCCTGCAGAACATTGTCCGAGACTAAAATACCACCGCTTCTTAAAAGCCGCATTATCTCAGGAAGGAAATGAAGATACTGACCCTTTGCCGCATCCATAAAGATAAAGTCAAAGGGTCCATCCAATGTTTTCAATATATCTGCTGCATCTCCGGCGATCAGCCGAATCTGCTTTTCCCGACCTGCCCTTTGGAAATTCTCACGGGCAACAGGAATTCTTTTTTCATAGTTTTCTATGGTAACAATTTGGCATGGCACCGGATTATACTCACTCATAAGGAGAGCAGAAAAACCCACAGCAGTACCTACCTCTAATATCCTTTCCGGTCTGAACGCCGCCATGAGTACCTTAAGAAAACTCTGCATCTCACGACGGATAATCGGAACTCCATCTCTTTTTGCCTGTTGTTCAAGTTCCTCAAGAAATGGCGTATGTCCTTCATCCAGAGAATTGATATATGTGACCATTCTTTCATCTACTATCATTCGTCAGTCACCTCTCCGGCATCATCCGATGTTGGCTGTCCTTCCGTATTTTCTCCTGACAGGATAGCAAGCATTTCTTCCGCATTCTGACTGGTATTCAGAATATAGGTCCCCGGCTGTATCTTTCCCCGATAATCAGAAATTTTTTCCTGAACCCAGAAAATAACCGGTCTTTCAATCAGCCCTTTTTCCTCCAGAGTCTGACCAATTTGATAAACATCATCATCCTCATTGACAACGACCGTCACATCCTGCCCTTCCTCTTTTGTTTCAGCCATTGGTTGATCGTCAAAAATCAGATATCCAAAGCTGTAGGCTGTTTTGCCAGCAAAAATAATAAGCAATACCGCACAAATATACACAAGGATTCGAAGCACTCCTTTCGCCCCGTTTACCACTGCACGATATGCCGTATCTTTTTTCTTTTTTTTACCCATAACTCTCCTATGTCGTATTAAACCTGCGGAATTTGAATATCCACACCGCTCTGTATTCGGTTGCTGATACGCTGCATCATCTTACAAACGTCCAGTTCCGCTTCCAGAAACTCATTTACAATCGGATTTTTTCTAAAATCCTCATATTCATTTTCAAACTGGTCAATTTTCTCATACAGATCCCCGTTATTTTCATCATTGTGCAGATGATATACCGCCACACGGAACTCATCAATTTTTTGACGAAGCTCCGGTTCCGCCTTTAACTTTTCTTCACAATTCAGGTATCTTTGATATGTTTCTCCCTCTTTGACTGCCTCAATCAGGGAATCTACACACATCTGTATCCTGTCCATAGACCTTATGCCTCCATTATTATTGGTAATATCATTGGTTTTCTCTTTGTGCGCTTCCACAAAAACTCACCCAGAGAATCTTTAATAGCCGATTTCATTTTCCCCCAATCGGATATTCTTCGATCCAGGCAGGAATCAATGGCATCTTCCACCACACTTTTCGCCTGTCCCATCAGATCTTCCGATTCTCTTACATACACAAAACCTCTGGATACAATATCCGGACCGGCAAGAAGCTGATTCGTATACCGTTCCAGTGTAAGAACTACAATCATAATTCCATCTTCAGCCAAATGCTGACGGTCACGCAATACGATATTACCTACATCACCCACTCCCAGACCGTCTACCAGAATTGCCCCTGTATGAACTTTTCCGGTAATCTCTGCGGATTCCGCATTCAGTTCCATCACATCTCCGGATGACATAATGAATATATTCTCTTTCGGAATTCCAAGGCTTTCCGCAAGACCGGCCTGTGCTTTCAGATGACGATACTCTCCATGAACAGGAATCGCATACTGGGGTTTTACCAGAGAATAAATCAACTTAATTTCTTCCTGACAGGCATGACCTGATACATGTACATCCTGGAAAATTACATCCGCACCTTTTGCTGACAGCTCATTGATTACCTTGGAAACAGCCTTTTCATTGCCTGGAATCGGATTGGAACTGAAAATAATGGTATCGCCTGGTTTAATGGATACTTTCTTATGAATATTGGTAGCCATCCTTGACAGCGCAGCCATAGATTCTCCCTGGCTTCCTGTAGTAATCAGCACCATCTGCTCATCGGGATAATTTTTCATCATATCGATATCAATCAAGGTATTCTCCGGAATATCCAGATAACCAAGTTCTGCAGCTGTAGAAATAACATTCACCATACTACGGCCTTCCACGACAACTTTTCTTCCATATTTATATGCAGAATTGATAATCTGCTGCACACGGTCAACATTTGATGCAAATGTAGCGATAATAATCCTTGTATTCTTGTGCTCTGCAAAAAGATTATCAAAAGTTTTTCCTACTGTACGCTCCGACATGGTAAATCCTTTTCTCTCTGCATTGGTACTGTCACACATTAGTGCCAGAACACCTTTCTTTCCAATCTCAGCAAAACGCTGCAGATCGATAGCATCACCAAATACAGGAGTATAATCCACTTTAAAGTCTCCGGTATGAACAACGACTCCGGCTGGAGAATAAATAGCCAAAGCAGATGCATCTGCAATACTGTGATTTGTTTTTATGAATTCAATCCGGAAACATCCGAGATTAATAGATTGTCCATGTTTGATGGTTTTTCTTTTCGTGGTACGAAGTAAATTATGTTCTTTTAATTTATTTTCAATCAACCCGATCGTCAGCTTTGTAGCATAAATCGGAACATTTATTTCTTTTAATATATAAGGCAAAGCCCCGATATGATCCTCATGTCCGTGAGTAATCACAAAACCTTTAATCTTATCATAATTCTCTTTCAAATACGTTACATCCGGGATGACCAGGTCGATTCCCAACATATCGTCCTCAGGGAATGCCAGACCGCAATCCACCACTACAATACTGTCCTCATATTCAAAAGCAGTAATATTCATTCCAATCTGTTCAAGTCCGCCAAGAGGAATGATTTTTAATTTTCCGCTGTTATTTTTTTTCAAATAGCACCTCCAAATTTTCCGAACACTTTTACTTACATTTCAATATCCACGTCTTCCATCATCTGTTCAAATACTTTGGAAATCGCTTCCAATTCCACATCGTCTTCCACCATCACATAATCCGCATCCGGATCGGTATCTGCAGATAAATCTTTCAGAATATAGGCATTTGCTTCATCTTCCAGGGAATCTGACACCAGAATATAATCAACACCGTTCACTCTGGTCTGTTCCTCCACATAAAATTCCACATATTCTCCTGACTCTGTCAAAAACTTAATCTTATCCATATTGATTCTTACCGTCCTGTCTTTTCTCATACTGCCTTTCAGGGAAAATCTGCTTTTCACTGTTCCTGATGGTGCAGATAATCCAAATACCCCTGCAGTATAAATATTGCCGCTATCTCATCCACATGTTCTTTTCGATTCTCACGACGTACACCGGTCTCCATTAAAACACGGTTCGCAGAAACCGTAGTCAGCCGTTCATCCCACATAACAACAGCCAGACCTGTTCTTCTCTCTAAAGTTTCTTTTAGCTCAAGAGATTTTTCAGCCCTGTCCCCCAGTGTGTTATTCATATTCTTTGGTAATCCCAGCACAATTTTCTCTACCTGATACTGTGCAATCAGTTCCTCAATTCTTGCCAGAGTCTGTCGCATCTTATTCTCTGATTTACGCCGGATAATCTCCACACCCTGAGCGGTCAGACCCAAAGGATCACTGACTGCGACTCCCACCGTCTTTGATCCATAATCAAGCCCCAGAATCCTCATCAGCGTTTCTCCCAGGATCTGTTCTTAATATACTCTTTTAACAGTTCCTCTACCAGTTCATCTCTCTCAACTTTCATAATCATGCTTCTGGCACCTTTATAACTGGTTATATAAGTGGGATCTCCGGACATAATATACCCTACAATCTGATTAACTGGATTATATCCCTTTTCTTCCATTGCGGTATACACGACATCCAGAACTTCTTTTACCTGAACCTCCGGTTCCGTTTTTACTTTAAAATACTGTGTATTGCTTAAATTTGCCATGTTTTCACGTCCTTGATTATACTTGATATCTATTCTATTCTAATACAGAACATTCAAAAATTCAATGAAAATTTTATGACAATTCACTGAACTATCTCTGAAAATCCCGTGCAGCAGTTTCTCCCATCAGAATTTCTCCCTGACAGATTTTGTTCAATTTTACCGGTACCTTTTGATTCTCCATATTTTCATCGGACACGATTGCTACTTTCAGGTATTCCATAGTATGTCCAACCCAGCAGGAAATACCCTCTATTTCCTGTTTTTCCTCAAATAATACCTCTTTCACCTGTCCGACAAAACGGCACATATAGTCCTCTCTGTGTTTTTTCCCAAGTTCAATTAACTGCTTACTCCGTTCTTTTTTAATTTGCTCAGGAATCTGTTCCGGCATAACAGCTGCTTTTGTTCCCTCTCTTTTAGAATATGGGAAAATATGTGTCTCATAAAAACCGATTGCATCCACAAATGCACGGGACTGAGCAAATTCTTCTTCTGTTTCACCCGGGAATCCGGTAATCACATCGGTAGTCAAAGCAGGATCTTTATAGTATCTGCGTAGAATATCGCATCTTTCTTTATACTCCTGTGCTGTGTATCTACGATTCATCCTTTTAAGTGTCTCTGTGCACCCGCTCTGTAGAGACAGATGAAAATGAGGACATACTTTTGGTAATTTCGATATCGTACCTGCAAACTCATCTGTCACAATTCCCGGTTCCAATGATCCCAGGCGAATCCGTGAAATCCCATCTACCTGATGGACCGCCTGGATCAAAGTGAGCAGATTCTCTCCATCCTCTTTTCGATCGATCCCATAAGAGCTCAGATGAATTCCGGTCAGAACCACCTCCTGACAGCCGGATGCAGCAAGACGTTTTACCTCTTCTACCACATGCTCTGTTTTTCTGCTGCGCACACGTCCTCTGGCATAAGGTATCATACAGTAGGTACAAAACTGATTACATCCATCCTGTACTTTAATATAAGCCCTTGTATGCTCCTCCGTCCGATCAATCTTCAGTTCTTCATATCGCTTAGTATGACTGATATCCATCATTTCCTGCTTTTTTATTCTGTCCGCCATGAACTGCTCCAGGATAGAAACCAGTTCCCTTTTCCTATTATTACCAATTATCAAATCAATAGACGGATCTGCCTGCGCTTTTTCTTTTCCTGTCTGTACATAACAACCTGTTGCCACCACAATAGCATCCGGATTCATTTTTTTTGCTTTGTGAAGCATCTGTCGCGACTTACGGTCTGCGATATTGGTCACCGTACAGGTATTGATCACGTAAACATCCGCGCCCGGAGCAAACGGGACGATCTCATATCCTGCTGCTTCCAGCATCTGCTGCATAGCCTCTGTCTCATATGCGTTTACTTTACAGCCTAAATTGTGCAATGCAACTCTACTTTTCATATTTTTTCCTCTTTCTTTTCGTGATTTCATATCACATTATCAATTTATTTTACATAATCTTTGTATGCTTTCACCTTGACTTTTAATGCTCGAAAAGGTAAGATTAACTTAGTCAGACTTAAAAAAATATTCTGTATTTTGGGAGGGACATATAAAATGAAAACAGTTAGTATTTCACTTAATTCCATCGACAAAGTAAAAGCATTTGTAAATGACATCTCTAAATATGATTTCGATTTTGATCTTGTATCCGGAAGATATGTTATCGACGCCAAATCAATCATGGGCATTTTCAGTCTGGATCTTTCCAAACCGATTGATCTGAACATTCATGCGGAAGGTTCTAATCTGGAAGATGTACTTGTTGTATTAAAACCTTATATCATCTAAGCAACTATTTGTTGATGAAATCAGGTCGCCGCTTTAGTGCGGCGGCCTTTTTTATTTACTCAACACGGATTACTTCTGCTGTATTAATTGCCGTTTCCAGCATTTCATCTATTTTCTCTTCCAATTTCATCTCTGATTTTTTAATCGCATTGATATTTGGTTTTGTAACCGGATGCTTCGCTACAAATATGGTACAACAATCTTCATACGGCTGAATAGACGTTTCATACGTATTGATCTTCAAAGAAATATCCACGATTTCCTGTTTATCAAAACCGATAACCGGACGAAATACCGGCATTGTGCATACTTCATTGGTTGCCGCAAGGCTCTGTACCGTCTGACTTGCCACCTGCCCAATACTCTCTCCGGTAATAAGCCCAAGACATCCTGTCTTTTTTCCAATCGCTTCTGCAATCTTCATCATATAGCGACGCATGATAATCGTCAGTTCTTCATGAGGACATTTCTCATAAATATATAACTGAATATCTGTAAAATTAACCACATGAAGATTGATAGGTCCGCTGTATCTTGCCACCAGTTTTGCCAGATCAACCACCTTCTGTTTTGCTCTCTCACTGGTATATGGCGGAGCATGAAAATATACAGCATCTATCTTCACTCCACGTTTTGCAATCATATATCCCGCCACAGGGCTGTCAATTCCACCTGATAAAAGCAACATGGCTTTTCCATTGGTACCAATCGGCATACCACCCGGTCCGGGAATAGATTCCGAATAAATATATATTTTTTCTCTGATCTCTATGGTAAGCAAAATATCCGGATCATGAACATCAACACTCATCTCGGGATATGTATCCAGGATTTTCTCCCCCAGCTTCGCATTCAATTCCATTGATGTACCTGGATACGTTTTCTTTGCACGACGTACATGAACTTTAAACGTCTTCTGTTTGTCCGCATATATTTGATCCACATATTCCAGCACATCCTGCGCAAGTTTTTCAAACCCTTCGTCTTCTTTTATCACGACCGGGCATATGAAAGCAATACCAAAAACACGTTTCAGTGCATCCAGCGCCTCATCATAATCAAACTCCCCTTCTGTCTGTACATAAATTCTTCCCTGTTCTTTGGAAACATGAAAAGTCCCTTCCACTTCCTTCAGTACATATTCCATCTGACGGATCAGTGCATCCTCAAACATGTATCTATTTTTTCCTTTAATTCCAATCTCTGCGTATTTAACTAAAAAAGCCCTAAACATCTAATGAAAACCTCCGTCTATCTTCTTGCATAACGCCGCAGCACGGGCAGTACCTCTTTCAAAACCTCCAGTGTATATTGTAATTCTTCTTTTGTAGTGGTCTCACAAAAGCTGAATCTTACCGTAGATTCCATCTGTTCTTTCGGGATACCTACTGCTGTCAAAGTAGGACTTCCGCTTCTTTTGTGTGTGGAACACGCACTCCCTGCTGACACGTAGATTCCTCTGTCTTCCAGCGTATGCAAAAGCACTTCACTTCTCACACCAACAAAAGCTGCACTTACAATATGAGGAGCGCACGCTTCTCCTTTCGGTCCATGTACTACCACTTTTTCCAGTTTTTCCAGCTCTTCAACAAAATACTGGCGAAGCTGCGTCATGTAAGTTGCATTTTCCTCCAGATTCCTGTATACAATTTCTGCAGCTTTTCCCAATCCGGCTGCTCCCGAAACATTATCCGTTCCGGAACGCATACCTTTTTGCTGGCCACCTCCATAAATGTAAGGAAATACTTTTACTTTATCACTGATATATAAAAATCCGATTCCTTTAGGACCATGAATCTTATGACCACTTGCGGATAACATATCAATTTTCATTTTTTTCGGCAATATTCTATATTTTCCATAAGCCTGGATCGCATCCACATGAAAATATGTTTTTGGATTTTTTCTCTTGATCAATTCCCCAATTTCAGCAATTGACTGTATCGTGCCAATCTCATTGTTCACATACATCACGGAAACCAGGATTGTCTCAGGAGTAATCGCTTCTTCTAATTCCTGCAAGGAAATCTTTCCTGCCCGGTCCACACCCAGACGTGTTACTGTAAATCCCTGACTTTCCAGAAATTCACACGGTGCAGAGACAGCCGGATGCTCGATTTTTGTAGTAATTATATGTTTACCTGTTCTCTGATTGGCCAAAGCAGTTCCAATAAGCGCCCAGTTATTGGATTCTGTTCCCCCCGAGGTAAAATATATTTCTTTTTCTCCGACTTTCAAAGTTCTGGCAATCTGGGATGCTGCCTCTTTCATATATTTTTCGCTTTCCACGCCTTTCATATGCATGGACGAGGGATTCCCATAATCCTCCATCATGGTCTTCACCACCACATCCCGTACTTCTTCATAACATCTGGTCGTGGCGGAATTATCCAAATATGCCTCCATGTTTTTCCTCTTTTCTGTCCCGTTATCTTACTACTGTTTTTTGTCTTCCACCAAAAACATCAGGATCGATAATACTGCCATTCCTGCAGTTTCTGTTCTCAGAATTCGTTTTCCCAGGGTAATCGGCTGCAATTGACTATGAAGAGCTGCTTCCACTTCCTCCGGTGCAAACCCTCCTTCCGGTCCGATAAAAACACCTATACTCTGCCCAGGCTGAATTCTTTCGAGAATTTTTCTCGTGTGTTGCATATCTTCCGCCAGTTCATAAGGCATCAGCCGAACATCAAGATTCTCTGCATATTGAAGTGCTTCTGAAAAACTCATCAGCGGATGAATCTGCGGAATTACAATTCGTTTTGACTGCTTCGCCGCACTTTCTGCTATTCCCTGCCATCGTCGAAGCTTTGCCTCCTGCTTTTTACCGTCAAGCTTTACCACCGTTCGTTTCATATCCACGGGTATGATCTCATAGACTCCCAGTTCTACCGCTTTCTGGATAATCAATTCCAGCTTATCACTTTTGGGAAGCCCCTGAAACAAATAAATCCGTGAGGGCAGTTCCCTTTCTGCCTCTTTTCTGTCCGCAATAGAAAGCAGGACCTCCCCCTGATTCATTTCATCTATTCGGCAAGTATACTCAAAGCATTCCCCGTCACTGATCAAAACTTCTTCTCCATTCTTCATTCGAAGAACATTTTTGATATGATTTACATCGGATCCCGTAATACTTATTTTTTTCTGTTCCAGATCAATCTGACTTTGTCCGACAAAAAAACGATACATACTATACCTGCTTTCTGGCAGTGATGGATACCCACTCACCCTGATAAGTGATTTCTACAAGCTCAAGTCCTGCTGCCCTAACAGCCTCTGCCACAGTCTCTTCCTTCTCGTCAATAATTCCGGAAGTGATATAAATTCCACCCGTTTTCATCTGATTAACGATCACAGGAGTCAACGGCACAAGAACATCTGCCAGAATATTTGCCACCACAATATCATATTTTTCATATCCGACCCGATCCTGAACCTCTTTATCATCAATAATATTACCAATCATCATCTCAAAATCTTCTGCGGCAATTCCATTAACTTCTTTGTTCTCCTCCACTGCAGGTACTGCACAAGGGTCTAAATCCGTTCCAATTGCGTGTTTTGCCCCCATTTTCAATGCAATAATAGATAAAATTCCGCTTCCGGTCCCCACATCCAACAACTGTGTCTCTGAAGTGACATATTTTCTCAACTGACGAATACACAGCTGCGTTGTCTCATGCATACCGGTTCCAAAAGCCGTACCCGGATCAATATGAATGATCATTTTGTCTTTATCTTCCTCTTTTACTTCCTCCCAGGAAGGAATAATCAAAATATCATCCACATAAAACTGTTTAAAATATTGCTTCCAGTTATTAATCCAGTCAATATCTTCCGTTTCGTCAATGGTGATACTGCCTTCTCCGATATCACAGAATATCCGAAGAGTATCCAGTTCTTCTTTTACAGAAGCCAGTATGGTTTCCTCATCCGTAGGAATACCATTCATCACTAATTGTCCGTTTTCATCTTCCTCTACAAAAAAACTCAAATATGCAATTCCATCATCCGCAGGACCTTCTGGCAGAATATCTACAAACATCTGCTCTTTTTCAAGAGCAGTAAGGGGAACTTTATCCTCAATCTGCGCTCCTTCCAGACCGATATCATATAAAGTACTGATAATGATATCCTCTGCTTCCGTGGTAGTTTTTATCTTAAACTTCTTCCATTTCATAATATTTCACCTCATATGCGCATAATCTATTTAACTATACCGTAATTCTTATGAAAGTGCAACCTGTTAGCCAAAAGAAAATTGCCGGAGAACCTTTTATACTATGATGTTTGGCACTTCAACATCGTAACATAAAAGCCGGCTCTGTAAAACAAAGCCGACTGATAATTAATCTTCAAATGTCTCTTTTAATTTATCCATAAATCTCTTTTTCTTTTCCTTGTCCTGCCCTTTTGTAGAAGGACGATTTCCACATGCCGCATCAAATTCGCGAAGAGCTTCTTTCGCTTCCTCGGAAAGCTTGGTAGGAACCTGTACTACAAGAGTTACATAATGATCGCCACGCACATTTTTGTTGCGCAGAGACGGAACGCCCTTTCCCCTCAGACGAATTTTGGTATCGGTCTGCGTTCCCGGTTTTACTTCATATTCTACTTCTCCGTCTACCGTATTGATCCGAATTGTTCCGCCCAGTGCTGCCTGTGCGTATGTAATCGGTGCAGTAGAGAAAATATTCATATCCTGTCTCTGGAAAATCGGATGACGAGCCACCTGAACTTCTACCAAAAGATCACCTCTCGGTCCTCCATTGGTGCCCGGTTCGCCTTTTTCACGGATACGAATACTCTGTCCATCATCAATACCAGCCGGGACGGATACCTGGATTTTCTTTCTGCTGGAAGTAAATCCGGTTCCACGGCACTCCGGACATTTTTCTTTAATTATCTTTCCTGTTCCCTGACAGTCCGGACATGGCTGTACATTCCGAACCATACCAAACATGGACTGCTGCGTATAAACCACCTGACCGGAACCGTTACACTTCGGACATGTCTCCGGGAATGTACCCGGTTTTGCGCCATTACCTCCACAGGTCTTACAAGTATCTTTTAGTGTCAGTTCCAGTTCCTTTTCACATCCGAAGACAGCTTCCTGAAAAGTGATATGAACAACTGCCCTCAGATTAGCACCTTTCATAGGACCATTATTTGCTCTTCTGTTTCTTCCGCCGCCAAACAGATCGCCGAAAATATCACCGAAAATATCGCCCATGTCGCCGCCATTGAAATTAAAGCCATCAAAACCGCCGGCTCCACCTGCGCCGCCATTTTCAAAAGCTGCATGGCCAAACTGATCATATGTTTTCCTTTTTTCCGGATCACTTAAGATACTATATGCCTCTGTAGCCTCTTTGAACTTCTGTTCTGCCTCTTTATCTCCAGGGTTCATATCGGGATGATATTTTTTCGCCAGTTTACGGTATGCTTTTTTCAGTGTTGCATCATCGGCGCCTCTGTCGACCCCAAGAACCTCATAATAATCTCTTTTATCTGCCATTTTCGTCACCTTTCACAACTTTAGGGACGGAGACACTAATAGCATCCCCGTCCCTTAAGGGTATTAGAATTTTAGTTCGGATTATACTTCCTTGTAATCGGCATCTACCACATCATCGCCGTAACCGGCTTCACTGCCGCCCTGTGCTGCACCGCCCATGTCTGGACCGGCACCGGCTGCTCCCTGTGCTCCGGCCTGAGACTGTTCATAAACCTTTGCGAACAGTTTCTGTGCACTCTGCATCAGTTTTTCTTTTCCGGCTTTGATTTCTTCTACCTGTGCATCTGTCATATTATCAACAGGTGCTTTTGCAATCAGATCTTTCAATGCATTCAGATCAGCTTCTACTGCTGTCTTATCATTGGCATCAATCTTGTCACCTACTTCTTCCAATGCTTTTTCAGTCTGGAATACCATAGCATCTGCATCATTTCTTGTATCAATTGCTTCTTTTCTCTTCTTATCCTGAGCTTCGTACTCAGCTGCTTCTTTTACAGCTTTCTCGATGTCGGAATCAGACATATTGGATCCGGCTGTAATTGTAATGTGCTGTTCTTTTCCTGTTCCCAAATCTTTTGCAGATACATTTACAATACCGTTTGCATCGATATCGAATGTAACTTCAATCTGCGGAACACCTCTTCTTGCTGGCGGAATACCATCCAGACGGAACTGTCCAAGGGATTTGTTGTCTTTCGCAAACTGTCTCTCACCCTGTACTACGTTAATATCTACAGCTGTCTGGTTATCTGCTGCTGTTGAGAAAATCTGGCTCTTCTTTGTAGGAATTGTTGTATTTCTCTCAATCAGTCTTGTAGCGATACCACCCATGGTTTCGATAGACAGTGACAATGGAGTAACATCCAAAAGAAGAATATCACCGGCACCTGCATCACCTGCAAGTTTACCACCCTGTACGGAAGCTCCCAGAGCTACACACTCATCCGGGTTCAGAGATTTGCTCGGTTCATGTCCTGTCAGCTGTCTTACTTTATCCTGTACAGCCGGAATACGTGTAGAACCGCCTACCAACAATACTTTGCTCAGTTCAGATGCTGTCAGACCCGCATCAGCCAATGCTCTTCTTACAGGCTCTGCTGTCTTTTCTACCAGATCATGTGTGAGTTCATCAAATTTCGCTTTTGTAAGATTCATATCAAAGTGTTTCGGTCCTTCTGCTGTTGCAGTGATGAAAGGCAGGTTGATATTGGTTGTTGTAGAAGAAGAAAGCTCTTTCTTTGCTTTTTCAGCTGCTTCTTTGATTCTCTGAAGTGCCATCTTATCATTAGAAAGATCTACACCTTCTGTTCTCTTGAACTCAGACAACATGTAATCTGCAATCTTCTGGTCAAAGTCATCTCCACCCAGACGGTTATTACCGGCTGTAGAAAGAACTTCGATAACGCCATCGCCAATCTCAATAATAGATACATCGAATGTACCGCCACCAAGGTCATAAACCATGATCTTCTGCTCTTTTTCATTGT
>JBJFCH010000012.1:0-4909 GCA_051888835.1 Oliverpabstia sp.
GTCTCTCGGTCACTCCAAAATAACAGATTATGTGCTCAATCGTGACAATTCATGCACAATCTATTGTCATAATGTAAAAAATAATTATTATAAAAATATGAGTTTTGTGAAAACTAGTTAAAACAATCTTGTGAAATATCTGTACGGATAATATTAAGAGGATGGCCGCCTCTGAAATACACCAATGAGGTGTAGGGGAACAAAAAACAAACAATGTAAAAAGGAGTAGCAGGGAGGAAACAGCCATGAAACGAAGCAGACTTTGGACTGGACTCGCATCGGTAAGTTCATTTTTCCTGGTGACATCAACTTTGGGAATGAATTGTATGATGGGATATGAAGGGACCATAAATCAGGCACTTGGAATTTCAACTAGTAAAGTTGTTAATGAAGGAGATGCGGGAGATACGACTTATTTCGAAAGTGAATATGGTGAACTAAATGCAGAGAATCTTCAGAAGTTGATTGCAGATACTTATAAGCAAAGTGTTACTGAAGAAGAGGAGGGAGCAGTACTTTTGAAAAATGATGAAAATGTGTTACCTTTAGCATCTGATGAAAAAAAGGTTACATTATTTGGTCATTCTGTAGTTCAGCCACTTTATAAAGCGTCATCAGCCGGATCCAGCGGATACAAAGGAGAGTATTGTGTGGATCTTTATACAGCTTTGAAAAATGAGGGGTTTGAAATTAACGATACTTTGTATAATGCATACCAAGAGAGTTCAACAAGTCGTGGAACGGGGGCTTATAACTTTATTACCAAGACAACAAGTGAATGGGATATGGGAGAAGAAGATATATCATTTTATACAGATGATCTGAGAAAGTCATGGGAAAATGATTACAATGATGTTGCAATAGTTATGCTGACAAGAGAGGGAGGAGAAGGTGTAGAACTTTATACAAAAGATCCGGCAGAAGGAATAAGCCAGCTCGCGCTGCATCAGGAAGAGAAGGATTTGCTTCAGATGATAAAGGATTCTGGCAAATTCGACAAAACAGTGGTTTTGATTAACAGTGGTTGGGCAATGGAACTTGGATGGTTAGATGAATATAATGTGGATGCATGTTTGTGGATAGGAGCGCCAGGACAGAGAGGGTTTGAAGGCGTAGTGAATCTTCTGACAGGAAAAGCGAATCCTTCGGGACATCTAACAGACACTTATGCAGTTAATTCGCTTTCTTCACCTGCGGTCGTAAATGGTAGTTATAATAATCAGAATTGGACCAATCTGGATGAAGTTCTGGAAAAAACAACAGAAGGAGAATCTGATGTTTCGTGGTATACGGTACAGGCTGAAAACGTTTATGTAGGATACAAATATTATGAAACCAGGTATGAAGATGCTATTTTGGGACAGGGAGGAGCAGATTCATCAGTAGGATCTTCAGATGGACAGGGATGGAACTATACGTCTGAAGTATCTTACCCATTTGGGTACGGTTTGTCCTACACATCATTTTTACAAACTCTGGATAATGTCGCGGTTAGTGATGAAGACATTAAGGTAACAGTTACTGTTAAAAATACTGGGAATACAGCCGGTAAATCGGTAGTGCAGATATATACCCAGACTCCTTATGGGGCTTATGAGAAAGAAAACCTGGTTGAAAAATCAGCAATCCAGTTATTGGATTTTGGAAAGACGGATTTGTTGGAACCAGGTCAATCACAGACACTTACAATTGATTGTGACAAGTATCTTCTGGCAAGTTATGACTATACTAATGCAAAAGGATATATCATGAGCGAGGGGAATTATTATATTTCTATAGGAGATAATGCGCATGATGCCTTAAATAATATTTTGGCTGCGAAAGGTGCTTCTGGAATGGTGGATGTTATTGGAAATGCTACAGAGGCATCAGCAGAGAAGACATATACATGGGAAGAGGATTTTGACGACCAGACTTATAAGAATTCTCCATATACTGGGGCAGAAGTGACAAACCAGTTCGAGGATTGTGATATAAACTATTGGGTAGATGATGCAGTTACTTACCTAACGAGAAGTGATTGGGCAGGGACTTATCCTGTCAGTGCAACACAGGTGGTAGCAAGCGATGAGATGATTCATGTTTTAAATGGAGATTATTATGAAAAAGAAGAGGATGCCCCTTCTGTAAGTTCGTTTATTCAGGGAGATAATCAAGGTATTCCATTGGCATCTTTAATAGGTAAAGAGTATGATGACGAAAAATGGGAAACGTATTTGAACCAATTTACAATTAAAGAGCTTGCAACTCTTCTGGCAGACAACTTTGGAACAGCAGAAGTTGCCAGTGTTGGTAAACCGGCAATTATTCTTGGCGACGGACCTGATGGTGTGGGCGGAAAATTCAACGAAGAGAAATACGGAGATGGAAGAGATGATACTGCATTCCCATGTGAGCTTATCCTCGCTTCTACATATAATAAGGACCTGATGAAACGTAGAGGCGAACTTATGGGGGAAGAATGTATGTATCTTGGCATGGTGGAAGACTGGATGCCGGGAGCTAATATTCACAGGACACCGTTTGGAGGACGTAATTTTGAATATTATTCAGAAGATTCGGTTATGAATTATCTTTGCGAAATACCGGAAGTTCTCGGAATGGAATCGAAAGGAGTTCATGCAGGACCAAAGCATCTGGCAGGTAATGATCAGGAAAATAATCGTCAGGGAATCAGCTGTTTCTTTAATGAACAGGCATTTAGAGAAGGCGCTCTGCGTGGATTTGAAGGAGCACTGGCAAAAGCCGGATGTAAAGCTGTTATGCATGGATTTAACCGTTTAGGAATGACATGGTGTTCTGCAAGCACAGCACTGTGTACAGAAATTGTGTCAAATGAATGGGGATTTATCGGGCAGCAGGAAACGGATGCCATTGGATCCGGAGAACCGTATAAAGTACATTTTGCATCAACGCTGATTACTGGTACAGATACATATTGTCTGGATTTCTCGGGGGAAAGTTCAAGATCAATTGCAAAACAGATTAATGATACGGATGACGGATATTTGTTGAGCAAATTAAGAGAAGCCGCACATGATTACTTATATATTGTTGTAAATTCTGCGGTTATGAATGGATATAGTACGAATTCAAAAGTTATATCAGTGACGCCGTGGTGGCAGCCGACAATGTACATCGTAATTGGAGTATTTGCATTACTGGAAATCATATTTATTGTATTGCTGATTCGTGACAAACTTAAAAAGTCAGTACAAGTTGAGGAGGTGCAAAAATAATGAAAGAGAAATTGGAGAGAAAATTAATAGGATTTTATTTTGCAGTTTTGGCAGGTGCAGTAGCAATTGTTTCTGTTGTGAGATTTATGTTATGGGCACCGAAACATTCAGCGATGGATATGTTGATTATCGTGGCATTGTTTGTAGGGATTATACTGGATTTTCTTCTGTTCTTTAAAGATAATGATTTAGTAGTAATAATCACTACGGCTTGCTATAGTATTGCCGTCGTGAAGCTGCTGACGGACTCTGTCGGTTCCTTTGTAGATGCATTTCAGGGAATTAAGATGTTCGGAGATGCTACACAGGTTAGTACGATTCTTTCTATTGCAACAGTAATGGCAGTTAGCGTTATACTCTCAATCATTGCAAGCTTTATGAAGAGGGAAAAAGAATAACTAATACAAAAATCCCTCAAGGTTTCGGCGGAAATCTTGAGGGTATTTTTGGCACTACTTAAAAGCGAGGATATGGCATGCAAAAAATTGCATTTAATAATGATTGGATATGTTATAGAACAAGAAATCGGGAGCAAACATTCGAGGTGACAATTCCGCACGATGCAATGCTCCTGGATAAAAAGTGTGCAGATAGCCAGGGAGGTGTGAATACCGGATGGTATGATGCACAGGATTATACATATGAGAAAAGATTCACGATACCGAATGAATATAAAGGGAAGAAGATTATTTTTGAGTTTGAAGGTATCTATAGAAAAGCAGTTGTTTTCCTGAATAATAAAAGAATAGCGTATCATTCATATGGATATACAGGATTTTATGTTGATATGACAGAAAATTTGCGTTGGGAAGAAGAGAATGAACTGCGCATTGAAGTGGAAAACAGTGATCAGCCGAACAGTCGTTGGTACTCTGGAACCGGAATCTATCGTCCAGTATGGATGTATGTATTACCAGAGAATCATATCAGACTGGATGGAATAAGGATTACCACTTTAGATTATAGAAAGCCTTTTATTCAGGTGGAAGTTAATACAGTATCCCAAGGAGAAATTGCAGTAGAAATTCTTGAGAGAGATAAGATCCTTGCATCAGAAAAAGGAATTTGTGATGGAAAATACATATGTAGAATAATGCTTCCGCATGCAAAAACATGGGAACCGGACAGACCGTATCTTTATGAATGCCGCGTAAAATTCGGTGAAGATGTTCAAAAAGAACAGTTTGGAATACGGATGGTGGAATGTAGTCCAGAAAAAGGGTTTACTATTAATGGAAAGAGAGTCATTCTTAGGGGAGCATGCATTCATCATGATAATGGGATACTGGGTGCATGTGCTTATGAATTTGCCGAAAGGCGAAAAGTGAAAATTCTTAAGGAAAATGGATATAATGCAATACGATCAGCACATAATCCATGTTCGAAAGCAATGCTTCGGGCATGCGATGAATCGGGAATGCTTGTGATGGATGAGTACGTGGATGCCTGGTATATCCATAAGACAAGATTTGATTATGCATCAGAGGTAATGAAAAACTATAAAGATGATTTAAAAGATATTGTTGCTAAAGATTATAATCATCCATCTGTTGTGCTGTATTCTACTGGAAATGAAGTTTCAGAAACAGCACAAAAAAAAGGAATTCAATTTTGCGGAGCACTGACGCAATACCTGCATAAATTGGATCATACAAGACCAGTTACTTGTG
>JBJFCH010000013.1:0-28260 GCA_051888835.1 Oliverpabstia sp.
AAAACCTGAAGAAATATCCAAGGTCATCCGCAGTCAGATCAAATATTATGAAAATACGATTCAGCAGAATGAGACTGGTACAGTTTTGATGGTAGGCGACGGAATTGCCAGAGCCAGCGGGCTTGTGAACTGTATGGCAGGAGAATTGCTGGAGTTTGAAGACGGAAGTTTTGGTATGGCGCAGAACCTGGAAGAAAACAGCGTGTCCATTGTATTATTTGGTTCCGATGAGAAAATCGGTGAAGGTCAGACTGTAAAACGTACCGGTAAGGTAGTATCTGTTCCGGTAGGTGAAGCCATGATCGGACGAGTGGTGAATTCACTTGGGCAGCCGATTGATGGAGCAGGACCGATTGTGACAGAAGAGTTTCGTCCGATTGAAAGTCCGGCCCCCGGAATCTGTGAGAGAAGATCAGTATTTGAACCTCTTCAGACAGGAATCAAGGCAATCGACTCGATGGTACCGATTGGAAGAGGACAGCGAGAACTTATTATCGGTGACCGTCAGACGGGTAAAACCACACTGGCTGTGGATACAATTATCAACCAAAAAGGGAAAGATGTAATCTGTATTTATGTAGCAATCGGTCAGAAACGTTCTACAGTGGCAACCTTAGTAGAAAATCTTTCAAAAAACGGAGCTATGGATTACACAATTGTTGTAGCGGCGACTGCATCTGAAGCAAGTCCACTGCAGTACATTGCACCGTATTCCGGCTGTGCAATGGGCGAGTATTTTATGTATAAGGGCAAACATGTTTTGATCATATATGATGATTTGAGTAAGCACGCAGTGGCTTACCGTGCACTGTCTCTTTTGATTCGCCGTCCACCGGGACGTGAAGCGTATCCAGGAGATGTATTCTATCTTCACTCCAGACTGCTGGAGCGTGCAGCAAAGTTGGACGATGAGCATGGTGGTGGTTCTCTGACAGCACTCCCGATTATTGAGACACAGGCTGGTGATGTATCTGCCTATATTCCGACGAATGTTATTTCCATCACAGATGGTCAGATTTTCCTGGAGACAGAGCTGTTCCACTCCGGCATTATGCCGGCAGTAAACCCGGGTATTTCCGTATCCCGAGTTGGAGGAAATGCACAGATTAAAGCAATGAAAAAGGTTGCAGGTTCTCTGAAACTGATCTATTCGCAGTACCGTGAGCTGCAGAGCTTTGCACAGTTTGGATCAGATCTGGATCCGGATACCAAAGCACGTCTGGAACAGGGTGCGCGCATCGTGGAAGTTTTGAAACAGAATCAAAATGCTCCGATTGCGGTGGAAAAGCAGGTGGCGATTTTGTATGCGGTAACCAAAGGTATTCTGTCAGATGTCAGAGTAGAGGACGTCAGAGAATATGAAGCAGGTTTATATACGTATCTGGATACCGATGCACAGGGTGCTGAGGTAATGCAGGAAATCCGTGCTACAGGTAAACTGGAAGCGGAGACCGAGGAAAAACTCAAGAGTGCAATCGGTCGTTATACGGAGAATTTTCTGGATACAAGAGCAGGAAAATAAGTGATTAGGAGGTAGCATATGGCTGCAAATATGAAGTCGGTAAAGCTGCGGATCAAGAGTGTGCAGAGCACCATGCAGATTACCAAGGCGATGGAACTTGTAGCATCCTCCAAACTGCGTAAAGCAAAAGAACGGGCGGAAACCTGCCGTCCTTATTTCCGGGAACTTTATAAAACCCTGCAGAATATTGCAGAAGAAAATACAGATTTTTCTTCTGTGTATGCAAGGGAAGCTTCCAGTGAAAAATATTGTTATGTAGTGATAGCCGGAGACCGAGGGCTTGCCGGTGGATACAATACAAACCTTTTTAAATGTCTGGAGGCAGACAGTAAAGGAAAAGATTTTTCTGTTTTGCCCATCGGCAAAAAGGCAGTCGAATATTTCCAGAGAAAAGGGATTCCCTGTGTGACGGAAGCATTTGCTGAGATCGCAGATATTTCTGTTGCGGATTGCTTTGAGATGGCACATCTTTTATGTACAGAATTTAAAAAAGGTAGATTTGGTCATATTGAATTGTGCTACACAACATTTGTTTCCATGCTGTCACAGAAGCCGGAGGTGTTCTCGACACTTCCACTTACGGAACTTGCAAAAGAGAACCGAAAAGCCAAAGAAAATGAGGCGCAGAATAAAGCGAAAAGTCTGATTCTGTATGAGCCGGACAGTATGGAGGTTTTTGATGCGATTGTTCCCGAATATATGGCCGGGTTGATCTATGGTGCCGTATGCGAAAGTCTTGCCAGTGAACTGGCAGCCAGAAGAACAGCCATGGAGGCTGCTACAAGCAATGCGGAAGAAATGATCGAGAAGCTGAATCTGTTCTATAACAGAGCACGTCAGGCCAGCATAACGCAGGAAATCACAGAGATTGTTGGAGGTGCGGAAGGCATCTGATCGATAGGCGGTGAAAGTTATTATTGCCGCGTAATTATAGATTAAGAGGAGATTCACAGAACATGAGTGAAAAACACATTGGTGAGGTAGTGCAGGTCATCGGTCCTGTTTTGGACATTCGCTTTGCGCATGATGAACTGCCTGCACTTCTGAATGCCATTGAAATTGATAATAAAGGCGCAAAGCTTACAGCTGAAGTCGCTCAGCAGGTTGGTGACAATACGGTGCGCTGTATTGCCATGAATTCTACGGATGGTCTGGTGCGAGGCGTAAAGGCTGTGGATACAGGTGCTCCCATCGCAGTTCCGGTAGGAGAAGAATGTCTGGGTCGTGTGTTTAATCTTCTGGGGGATCCGGTAGATAACCTTCCGGCACCGGAAGCAAAAGAGCATTGGCCGATTCATCGTCCGGCTCCAAGTTATGAGGAACAGACGCCGGCGACAGAGATTCTGGAAACAGGAATTAAAGTAGTAGATTTGATTTGTCCTTATGCAAAAGGTGGTAAAATCGGTCTGTTCGGAGGAGCCGGAGTAGGAAAAACTGTTCTTATTATGGAGCTGATCCATAATGTGGCAACGGCCCACGGAGGACTTTCTGTATTTACAGGTGTAGGAGAGCGTACCCGTGAAGGAAACGATCTTTACAATGAAATGAAGGAGAGCGGAGTTATTGATAAAACTGCTCTGGTATATGGACAGATGAATGAGCCGCCTGGGGCTCGTATGCGAGTAGGTCTTTCGGGACTTACTATGGCGGAATATTTCCGTGATGTGAAGAATCAGGATGTGCTTCTGTTTATTGATAATATTTTCCGTTTTACTCAGGCTGGTTCAGAGGTATCAGCATTGCTCGGACGTATGCCGTCCGCAGTAGGTTATCAGCCTACACTGGCTACGGAGATGGGTGCACTGCAGGAACGTATTACTTCAACGAAGAAAGGTTCTATTACATCTGTTCAGGCTGTTTATGTGCCTGCCGATGACTTGACAGACCCGGCTCCGGCAACAACATTTACTCATTTGGATGCAACAACAGTATTGTCCCGTGAAATTTCCAGCCAGGGTATTTATCCTGCTGTAGATCCGCTGGATTCTACCAGCCGTATCCTTTCACCGGAAGTGGTTGGAACAGAGCATTATGAAATTGCCCGTGCAGTGCAGAAAGTGTTGCAGCGTTATAAAGAACTGCAGGATATCATTGCAATCATGGGTATGGATGAGTTGTCGGAAGAAGATAAACTGGCAGTTAACCGTGCACGTAAAGTGCAGCGTTTCCTGTCTCAGAGTTTTTCAGTTGCAGAACAGTTTACCGGTATGCCCGGTCAGTATGTTCCGCTGAAAGAAACACTTCGTGGCTTTAAGATGATTCTTGATGGTGAATGTGATGATATTCCGGAAAGCTGTTTCCTGTTTGCGGGAACCATTGATGATGTTTTCGAAAAAGCAAAGAAGATGTAAAGGAGGATGTCTATGAGGACTTTTCCATTACGAATCGGAACACCGGACGGATTGCTTTTTGAAGGTGATGTGGAGCGAGTGGTGTGCAGAAGCATCACAGGCGATCTGGCAATTCTTGCAGGTCACTGTAATTTTTGTACAGCTCTTGGCATGGGAGAAGCGCATGTTGTGACAGAGGATGGTACAAGGCGTCAGGCAGCCTGCATTGGCGGTATGCTTTCCATGATTGATGGAACATGTCATCTCTTGGCAACTACCTGGGAATGGCAGGAAGATATCGATGCAGAGAGAGCGCAGGAAGCGAAAAGACGGGCTGAAAATATGTTGGCTAAGGGCGGGCTTTCAGATAAAGAGTATAAGATTGTGGAGGCAAAACTCCAGAGAGCACTAGTTCGTCTGGGTGTAAAAGGTTAAAGAAAAATGGCATTTGCAGATGTGAAATTTGCGGATGCCTTTTTTACGGAAAGAGGGATAAAATGTTGTTATATATTACACGTCATGGGGAAACAACCTGGAATGTGGAAAATAAAGTCTGTGGGCGTCCGGATGTGGAGCTTACCAGACGGGGAAGAGAGCAGGCACTGAAACTGGCAGAGGAACTGAAAGGAAAAGGAATTACGAAAATGTTGGTATCTCCGTTGAAGAGAGCCAGAGAGACGGCACGTCTGGCGAATACTTATATTCAGGTTCCGATGGAGATTGAGGAAAGGCTGATTGAGCATAGTTTTGGAGAAATGGAAGGACTGCAGAGAGATGATCCGGTATTTCAGGAACAGAAGAGAAATATCACCTGTCGTTTCCCGGGAGGTGAGTCCGTACTGGACGTGACTCACCGCATCTACAGTCTGTTGGACGAAATTCCTCAAAAGTATCCTGAGGAGACAATTCTTCTGGTATGTCATGGGGCTGTCAGTCGTGTGGTGCATACCTATTTTACGGATTTGGAAATAGACAAGTTTGGTAAATTCTGTCTGGGAAACTGTGAACTGAAGTCGTATCAGATGCCTATTTGACAAGAGCGGATATTTCCTTAAAGCGTGGATATAAGGAAGTCTCCATCAACTCAAACAGCAGAGATTCATAGGATGTTATGGTCACACCTGCGTTTTCCATTCGATGCAGAGCCGTTGCTTTGTCTGTCGGTTTTCGGGAGGATACGCAGTCTTCAATCAGTATCACATCATATCCATTTTCCAGAAGATCGAGAGCGGTCTGCTGAACACAGATGTGGGTTTCGATTCCGGCGAGAATGATCTGCCGGCAGCCGGAGTTCTGTACAAATCTGCGGATTTCAGTATCGCCCCAACAGCTAAAAGAACGTTTCTCAAGATAATGTTCTGTTCCTGCATAATGGAAAATAGAAGGATCAGACATGCCCAGACCTTTTGTGTATTGCTGAGTGATCAGCAAAGGCACTTCAAGAATCCGCAGTCCCTGCAGCAAAATTCCGGTATTTTGAAGGAGCAGTGCAGACTCGGAGATAGAAGGAAGCAGACGAATCTGATCATCAATAATGAGTGCTAAACATTGATCTCTTTTTATTTTCATGGATATTTCCTCCTGTAACGTCATAGAATTTATACTCGCATTATATCACATCTTAAGAATCAATGCATATAGTATTATGAAATGATGTCCAGAGGTAAATGTATGCAATTTGAACAACCGCTTCCATTTTATATGGCCTATCCGTTTTTGATGCCATTTGATCAGGAACGGGAACAGGAAAAAGATTTGCAGCTTATGCAGTCCTACTATTCTCGCAGAGCCTCAAGAATCCAGGAGAAAGTAGAAAGAGAATGTGATCGCATGGAATATGATGGCAGTATGATGTTTGATGAATACCCGGATAAATTTATGATGGAGCATCTCTGCCGAAAAATAGAAAGAGAGATACTGTCAGAGGACGAAAAAGATAATCAGACACAGAATGAAACAGACACTCGTGCTATGGAAAGAGACCGGGGAGACGGGCTGAGAGATCTGATCGGAGTGTTGCTTTTTAATGAGATGTTTCGAAGAAGATGTCGTCACCGCAGATGTCGCCGATTCTTTTAATAATGTAACAACCCCAAATATTAGTAAGTAAATTATGTTTGCGTAAAAATCAGGAAGAATCTTGATGTGTCCGTGTATTTTTGGTTCGTATAGCCGCTAAAGTAGAATGGCTGATGGAACAGTATTCATTATCTCAATGGCATTGAGCTAATGAATACTGTTCCATCAGCCTTAAATAATTTATCATCATACAAACCAAAAATTAAATTTGGGTGTTGTGGTTTGTACGGAAAACTATTAGAATAGAAGTGTTATTAGAAATCAGGTATCATTTTTTGAAAATAATTACCAGCAGGTGAATATAGATGACAGAAATTCAACAGATTTTAGATAAATATCTGGATAAGAATCTCCGCCAGATTGTGATAAGCGGAGCGAGAAAAAAGGATGAAATTTCCAGAATTCGTATCCGACCGGTATTGATAAAAGAAAAACTTATGTTTCAGTGTACAAAAACTCTGGGGCCGAAAGAATTTCATGAAAATCATAGGAAAACAGAGACGCTTGAACTGGTCGAGGAATGGCTGATAACCGGATTCCGGCAGCTTCAGCTCGATAGCGTGAAGGGAAATGTAAATATACTTGTTAGTAAAAAGGGAAAGGTTACGATTAAGGAAAAAATATATCAGAACACGGCTGAGAATGCATGCTGTGGAGATGAGGAGCGCAGAGACCGGGAATTGACTCACAACCGAAAAAAAAGATATATTTTGGAGGAAGGAAAACCGGTAGAATTTTTGATTGATTTGGGTGTAATGACAAAAGAAGGAAAGATTGTACATGCCCGATATGACAAATTTCGGCAGATCAATCGGTTTCTGGAATTTATAGAGGATATTCTCCCAAAACTGACAAAGGACAGGGAAGTTACGATTCTGGATTTTGGATGCGGAAAGTCGTATCTGACATTTGCCATGTATTATTATCTTCATGAATTGAAAAATTATGATGTCCGTATTATTGGACTTGATCTGAAAGAGGATGTAATTGCAAACTGCAGTGAGCTTGGAAAGAAATATGGATATGAAAAGCTTTCTTTTTGTCAGGGAGATATTGCATCGTATGAAGGTGTGAAGCAGGTGGATATGGTGGTTACGCTGCATGCCTGTGATACGGCTACGGATTTTGCATTGGCTAAAGCGGTAAACTGGGGAGCTTCCGTTATTTTATCTGTACCATGCTGTCAGCATGAACTGAATGGACAGATTGCCAATGAAGTGCTGGCGCCTGTATTTTCCTATGGTGTTTTAAAGGAACGGATGGCAGCGCTTATAACAGATGGACTGCGGGCACAGATGTTGGAGTGTGCAGGATATGACACTCAGATCCTGGAATTTATTGATATGGAGCATACACCAAAAAATCTTTTGATTCGGGCAGTCTATACGGGTAAGAAGAAAGAGAATAAAAAAGAACTGAGATCCTGTCTGGATCAGTTTCATCTGCAGCCTACATTGGAAAACCTGCTGTTTGAAGGGGGTATAAAAGAATGAAGAAGGGGTTTATAAAAGCGGGAGTATTACTGCTGTTATTTTTGGCCGCGTTGGGAGGAACAGCGGCTTTTATCAATAGGGATAAAACAGTTGGTACAAGGGAAATGGAAAAAGCTTCTCTGCCAGTAATGTATATGGAAATATCAGATATTCTGGTAAATCCGATGTATGGTTATGCCAGAGAGATGGAAGAGCAGTATATGCGTGACAGTCTGACACCGCTTCCGACAGGAAGAGAACTGACTATGGTACTGGCTCCTATGGAGAGCAAGGTGAAGGAAGTAAACTATCGTGTATCTACAGCTGATGGAACTACGGTAGTGGAAATTGGGAAGATTAATGATCTGAAAGAAGACGATGAGTATCTGAAAGCGGATTTTCAGTTACAGACACCGATTCTTATGAATCAGGAATATACACTCCGTTTTGATGTTACATTAAAAGATGGGATCACTTACTATTATTATACACGGATCGTCCAGAGGGCAGGCATTAACACGACGCAGTACCTTGAGTTTGTGGAGGATTTTTATCAAAATTGTATCAATAAAGAGAGAACTTCTGAGATTTCTTCTTATCTTGAACCGGATGAGACAGAGACAAACAGTACTTATACGGCTTTGAATATTCATTCCAGTCTGGAAAGGATTACCTGGGGAGAGATGGAGCCCAGGCTGGAGGAAAAAGCGGTTCCCATTATCAAAGATATCAATGAGACAACATGCAGTATTGTGTTGAAATATGTGATTTCCGATCAGGAGGAAGATAAAGAGACAGACTATTATAATGTTACTGATTTTTATCGGCTGCGTTATATGCAGTCTCGAGTAAGACTTCTTGATTTTGAACGGGAGACGCAGGAATTATATGATGGAGAAAATACAGAATTGACCAGTAACGGGATCAATCTGGGCGTGGTGAGCAAGACGGTTCAGTATCAGTCTAACAAGAATGCGGATATTGTGGCGTTTGTTCAGGAAGGTGAACTGTGGTCCTACAACAGGAGTGCCAATAAAACAACGAGGATTTTCAGTTTCCGTGACGGAACGTTGGATGTACGGGAAAACCTTCAACAGCATGGCATCAAAATCGTGCGTGTGGAAGAATCGGGTGATATTGATTTTGTCGTATATGGTTATATGAGCAGAGATATTCATGAAGGTGAAGTAGGTATTGCTGTTTATCATTATGGTGCTGAGTTCAATCAGGTGGACGAGCAGCTGTTCATTCCCATGAAATCTTCTTATGAATACATTAAAAGTGACATGGAAATGTTGTCATATGTCACGAAAGATGATATCTTGTATCTTCTTCTGGAAGATAATCTGTATCAGGTAGACATTAAAGGAAAAACTTATCAGCTGATTCAGGAAAACCTGCAGCCGGATTGTTATGTGGTTTCAAAGTCACAGGCGAGTATAGCATGGATGAACGAAATGACAGAGAATGCATCTACATCTATTACAGTTATGAGCCTGGAGCAGGGAGAAAGCTATGTGATACAGGCACCGTCAGGGCAGAAAATCAAAGCGCTGGGATTTATTAATGAAGATATGGTTTATGGGCTTGCAAATGATGGGGATATTGTGACGGATAGCGCCGGCAATACCACATTTGCCATGACTACAGTACGCATTGAGTCTTTTGGCGGTGAAGTGGTGAAAGAACATCATGAAGAAGGTGTTTGGGTCAGCAACGTGAATCTACAGGAAGGATTGCTGGAGTTGGAACGGGTTCAGTGGGAAAATGGATCTTATGTTGCAATCAGCAGCGATCATATCATGAATAATCTTCAGAAAAATGAAGAGACTGTCAGTATCCGACTGATTACTACTAACCGAAAAGCCACACAGATAGGGCTTGATTTTGAAAAAAGTATAACGAGTAAAAGTGTTTTGTTTGTAGCATCCAGTATGGTAGATCAGGATAATGTTTCTACCGTAGATATTGAACAGATACGTCAGGAAAATAGTATTTATTACGTATATGCAAAAGGTGAACTGGACAGTACGTGGAGCAAGATAAGTGATGCTTTGATCCGTGCGGACAGTCAGATGGGTGTGGTACTGAACAGACAGCAGCAGTATGTATGGGAAAGAGGAAATCGGGATGACAGTCATCAGATAAATCTGGAAGAAGTTCCTCCTGTAATACTCAGTGGTACGATTGATGAAAATACAATTCAGCAGTCATTGGGAGAAAATTATTCAGTTCTGAATCTGAGTGGCTGTTCTCTGGACAGTGTTTTATATTTTGTAAATCAGGGAAATCCTGTAATTGCGAAAGTTTCAGATACTGTAAATGTAGTAATTGTCGGATACAATAATCAGAATACGATTTTGTATTATCCGGCTACCGGAGAACAGGGATACTTTGGTAAACAGGACAGTACAGATATGTTTGCCCGGGCGGGTAATGTGTTTATCGGGTATATGGAAAATATGGGAGAACCAAGTAAGGGAGAATAACAGCATGGATGATAGAATTATAAAATTGGCAAAAGGGCTGGTACAGTACTCTGTAAAAGTGAAAGAGAATGACAAGGTTTATATCCATTATATTGGACAGGATACAGAGGATCTGGCACGTCAGTTGGTGAAAGAAGTATATGCGGCAAAAGGGGTTCCCTTTGTACATTATACAGAACCGAGACTGCAGAGAGAATTGCTTTTACATGCCACAAAAGAACAGCTGCAGCTGATGGCACAAGTGGATTCTATGGAAATGGATCAGATGGACTGTTATATTGCCATCCGGGGAACGGACAATGCGGCGGAGCTTTCCGATGTACCGGCAGAAAATATGGCTATGTACAATAAGTATTACAATACTCCGGTGCATCATGAACGAAGGGTAGCACATACACGTTGGGTAGTGCTGCGTTATCCAAATTCAGCTATGGCGCAGCTTTGTAAAACCAGCCGGGAAGCATTTGAAGATTTTTATTTTGAAGTGTGTACACTGGATTATGCAAAAATGGGAAGAGCCATGGAGAATCTTGTGGAATATATGAATCGGACGGATCAGGTTCATATTGTGGCACAGGGTACTGATCTTACATTTTCTATAAAAAATATTCCGGCAATTGCCTGTGCAGGTGAGATGAATATACCGGATGGAGAAGTTTATACAGCTCCTGTAAGAAATTCTGTAAATGGTGTAATTACTTATAATACCCCATCTCCTTATAATGGATTTACTTTTGAGAATGTACGTCTGGAATTTGAAAACGGAAAGATTGTGAAAGCAGAGGCCAATGATACGGAACGTGTCAATGAAGTGTTCAATACAGACGAAGGGGCACGTTATGTAGGAGAATTTGCCATAGGTGTAAATCCTTATATACTCCAGCCCATGCAGGATATTCTATTTGATGAGAAAATTTGTGGCTCTATACATTTTACACCTGGAAGCTGCTATGAAGATGCTTATAATGGAAATAGTTCTGCAATTCATTGGGATCTGGTACAGATTCAAAGACCGGAATATGGCGGCGGGGAGATGTACTTTGACGGGGTCCTGGTACGCAAAGACGGAAGATTTGTAGTACCGGAACTGGAATGCCTGAACCCGGAAAATTTGAAGTAAAATATATTTTGATACGTGAAAAAGGGAGCACTGTTTTATCAACTCATTTACTCACGATACAAATGATGTCTAAAATAATTATTGCTGCACGATAATAACTGTAAAATTGATGGAAATGATAAAGTAAATTGATGGTCATTTGGGTGAGTTGGAAATTTTTTGATATTATGCATTTGTGTCGTAAGAAAATGTACTGAGCGAAAACCGTGCTCCTTTTCAGAGACATAGGAATAAGCGAGCCTGAATATCCACTGCTTACGTAGACTTGACGCGACGGCTCTCCGGAGCGTTTTAGTCGAAGTTAGCAGTTAGATGAAGGGGAGCGACCTGTCTCTGAAAAGGAGCACGGTTTTTGCTCAGTATTTTTTTGACATAGATTCAAAATATCAAAAAATTTGCAACATTATTGTTCCTTTTTGACACTATATCTATGAAATGACATTTCAGCAAGTGATATATCACAACAGGAATGCGAGAGCATTTCAGGAGGAGGGGGTGAATGTATGGAAGAAAACAGAGATCAGCAGACGTTTATCCGGCTTTATGGAGAAGTGTATCAGGATTTGTATCATTTTGCACTTTATACACTGAAAAATATCCACGATGCGGAGGATGTGACCTCGGATGCAGTGACAGATGCGTATGAAAGTTTTTCAAAGCTCAGAAGCCTGGATTCTTTTCGACCATGGATTTTTAAGATTTTATCGAATAAATGTAAGAGAAAGCTGAAAGAATATGTGAATAAAACGATAGAACTTCCGGATGACCTGGCGGGCAGCACAGAAGGACTGGAACAGGATTGCCAGGTGCGTCAGGCGTTTTCAAAGCTGGAAGAAGAGGAAAGGCTGATCATTTCTATGCATATTTTTGCGGGGTATACCAGTAAGGAAATCGGGAAAATCTTACATAAAAATGAAAATACTATTCGCTCAAAAGAGAGCAGAGCACTTAAGAAGATGGAACGATTATTGCAGGAGTAGGAGGTGCAGGTATGGAAGATTGGAAGAAGAAAATAGAAGATTCTGCCAGCAACATGAAAGTACCGGATAGTCTGCAGCCAGATCGGATGGAGGAAAGATTAAGAAGTCAGAAAAAGATCCGTCCGTTTTATCGAAAACAGGAATTTGCGGCAATGACGGCAGCTGCAGTGATACTACTGTTAGTTGGTGGAGCATGGATATTTCAAAATAATAAATATGGTAATATGACAGGCAGTTCACAGGCGGACATGGCCATGCAGGAATCGACAGCGGCAACAGCGGACATGGGCATAGAAGAAGAGGCAGATGACGATGTGGCAGAAGTGACAGAGGAGGTGCCCCAGGAAAGCTTCGATGATTATTATCATACGACTACGTATGAAGAATTAGAAAAACAGATAACGACCATATGCAAAAAACGCCAGAAAGAGTATGAGGCGATGGAAAACGGAGATACAGCAGAAGCAGCAGATACAGCAGAAACATCAGATGGAAGTATGGGAGCGTATTCAACTACGAACCTTCAAGTGGAAGGAGTGGATGAAGGAGATCTTGTAAAAACGGATGGAACGTATATTTATATTTTGTCGGCAGGCAGCTGGCTTCGAATCGTGAAAGCTGACAGTATGGAACTTGTGAAAGAAATACCAACGGAAGAAATTGGAAGCAATGTAACATATCAGGAGATGTATGTAGATGACGATTTGCTGATTCTGGCAGCAGATCAATATGAGAACAGTCTGAAAAAAAGTACAGAATATACGGATTGCACGGAAGATGTGTATTATATGGATGATTCCAATAAGACAATTCTTATTACTTATGATATTTCAGATCCATCAAATCCCCGGCTGGCAGGCAAGGTAAGTCAGGATGGATGTTACCGTACCTCAAGAAAAGTGGGAGATTTTGTATATCTTTTCAGTGACTATTATTATAATGCAGATGAAAATGATGACAATGACACATTGATTCCCCGGGTCAATGGCAGCCGGATATCGGAGGATGAGATTTATGTTCCAAATGAGATTAATGACAGCAGGTATCTGGTCATGTCTTCCATCGATGTGAAGAATCCGGGAAATATAAAAGATGAAAAGGCGCTGATAAATTCGGGAGAACAATTCCATGTTACAGAATCCAGTATTTATGTGATTCGATATGACTGGAATTATGAAAAAAATGGTGATCAGATATATACGGATTTTATACGCTTTTCTATGAAAAATGGAGATATACAGGCAGAAGCAGCATCATCTTTGAAAGGAGAACTGACAGATACTTTTGCGGTAAATGAATACAGAGGTTATTTGCGGGTGCTGCTGACGGACTGGAGCGGTACAGCGGAGGAAGGACCTGTGAATAGGGTGTATGTTCTGGATGAGGACATGAAGATATGCGGAAAGATCGACCATCTGGCGCAGGGAGAAACCATTTATTCTGCAAGATTTATGGGTAATAAAGGTTATTTTGTCACGTATAGAAATACGGATCCGCTGTTTTCTGTAGATTTTTCTGATCCTCAAAATCCAAGAATTCTGGGAGAACTGAAAGTAACGGGATTTTCTGAGTATCTTCATTTTTATGGAGAAGGAAAACTGTTGGGACTTGGCTGGGAGACGGATCCGAATTCAGGAGAGATTTTAGGATTGAAGATATCTATGTATGATGTCAGTGATTCGGAAAATGTAGTGGAAGAAAATAAATTGATACTGAAAAATGTAGACAACTGTGCCGGACTTTATGATTATAAATCCGTACTGGTAGATACCAATGAAAATCTGATCGGATTTACCATAGAATCGTATGATGAACAATACTGTAAAAAATATGTGGTATTCTCCTATCAGGAGGACGAAGGTTTTGTGAAAGAACTTGAATATAATCTGTACAGCGATGTCGAATATGGTTCGCTGGGAGATACCAGAGGGTTGTATATCGGTGATATTTTGTATGTGGTGGAAGAACAGAAAATTACTGCGTTTGACAGGAAGAATACGTTTGAAAAGCTGGGAACCCTTGAACTCGATTAAGAAAAATGATACAATAGGGGAAAAATTGGAGCGAGGGAGGACCGCTTACGATGCAATTGACTACAGTCAGAGAGATATATAAGAACAGGGAAGCATACCTGGATAAAGAGATTACAGTTGGAGGATGGGTACGAAGCGTACGTGATTCCAAAACTTTTGGATTTATTGTACTGCACGACGGTACATTTTTTGAAACATTACAGATTGTTTACCACGACAGTATGGAAAACTTTGCAGAGATTTCCAAACTGAACGTAGGGGCAGCGATTATTGTCAGAGGAACTTTAGTTGCAACCCCTCAGGCAAAACAGCCATTTGAGATTCAGGCAGTGGAAGTGAATGTGGAAGGTGCCTCTGCACCGGATTATCCGCTTCAGAAAAAACGACACAGCATGGAATATCTGAGAACGGTATCCCATTTACGTCCGAGAACTAATACATTTCAGGCAGTATTTCGTGTTCGTTCCCTGATTGCCTATGCGATTCACAAGTTTTTCCAGGAGAGAGGATTTGTTTATGTGCATACACCTCTGATTACCGGAAGCGACTGTGAAGGTGCCGGTGAGATGTTCCAGGTAACAACGATGGATCTGAATAACATTCCGAAGACGGCAGACGGAAAAGTTGATTTTTCCAAAGATTTCTTTGGAAAACCGACGAACTTGACAGTCAGCGGACAGTTAAACGGCGAGACTTATGCACAGGCATTTCGCAATATTTATACATTCGGACCAACATTCCGCGCGGAGAATTCCAACACAACACGTCATGCGGCAGAGTTCTGGATGATTGAGCCGGAAATTGCATTTGCAGATCTGGAGGATGATATGATTCTGGCGGAATCCATGCTCAAATATATCATTCGTTATGTGCTGGAAAATGCGCCGGAAGAAATGAATTTCTTTAATTCCTTTATTGATAAGGGTCTGTTGGATCGTCTGAACAATGTGGTGAATTCAGAGTTCGCACATGTGACCTACACAGAAGCGATTGAGATTCTCAGTAAGAACAATGATAAATTTGAGTATAAAGTATCCTGGGGATGTGATCTGCAGACAGAACATGAAAGATATCTGACAGAGCAGGTATTTAAACGTCCTGTCTTTGTAACGGATTATCCGAAGGAAATCAAAGCATTCTACATGAAGCTGAATGACGATGGTAAGACCGTGGCAGCTGTAGACTGTCTGGTTCCCGGAATCGGTGAGATTATAGGAGGAAGCCAGAGGGAAGATGATTATGATAAGCTGGTAAAACGTATGGATGAACTGGGACTTAAGAAAGAAGATTATGATTTCTATCTGGATCTCAGAAAATATGGAAGTACCAGACATGCAGGTTTTGGTCTTGGATTTGAACGCTGCGTTATGTATCTGACAGGTATGGGAAATATTCGTGACGTAGTGCCATTCCCGAGAACTGTAAATAACTGTGAGTTGTAGGAGAGAGTATGCGTTTTATTCATATCGCAGATGTACATTTGGGGGCAGTTCCGGATTCGGGCTGCCCCTGGAGTGCTTCAAGGGAAAAAGAAATATGGGAAACCTTTAAAAAGATGATTGCATTGGCAGGGAAAGAGAAAATAGATCTTTTACTGATTGCGGGAGATTTGTTTCACCGGCAGCCACTGGTGCGGGAAGTACGGGAGTTAAATTATCTGTTTTCAACGATTCCTGAAGTGCAGGTAGTCTGGATGGCAGGAAATCACGATTTTATGAAAATGGATTCAGCCTACCGGAAAATAGAATGGTGTGAGAATGTACACGGATTTTTCAGTCAGCAGCCGGAAGAAATATATCTTCCACTGATAAAAACCTGGATATATGGATTCAGCTATGAAAACAGAGAAATCAAGGAAAATCTGTATCGGGGAATTCATTCTAACGGGAAATCGGGAATCCATATTTTGCTGGCGCATGGGGGAGATGAAAAGCACATTCCTTTTAAAAAAGAAGATCTGGAAGGATTTGACTATGCAGCGGTGGGGCACATCCACAAACATGAAATTCTGCTTCCAAACCGGGCTGCCTATTCGGGAGCACTGGAACCTTTGGACAGAGCGGATACAGGAATGCATGGATTTATTTACGGTCAGATAGAAAAGGGAATAACAAAAATTCGTTTTGTTCCGGCTGCCAGCCGGTCCTATGTGAAATTGGAGATTGTTGTAAAGCCGTCAACAACACAGTTGGAATTGGAGCATATGACGAAAGATATGATAGAGAAAAAAGGTGGGCAGAATATTTATCTGCTGCTGATAAAAGGATACCGGAATCCTGACATGGATTTTGATATGGAACCACTGTATCAGATGGGAAATGTAGTGGAAGCGGAAGATGCTTCCCTGCCTTTTTATGATCTGGAAAAACTGAAAAAGCAGCAGGAGGGGACACTGATCGGAGAATATATCCGCTGTTTTGACGGAAAAAATGGTAGTTTGGAACAGAAAGCGCTGTATTATGGACTTCAGGCTTTGATGGAAGAAGATTTATGAGACTTACATATTTAGGAATTCAACGTTTTGGAAAGTTGAAGGAAAAAGAAATATTTCTGGAAGACGGTATCAATGTGATCTATGGACCGAATGAAAGCGGGAAAACTACAATTCATTCCTTTATCAGGGGGATGTTGTTTGGCGTACCCAGGTATCGGGGAAGAGCTTCCAGGACGGATCCATATACCCGTTTTGAACCATGGGAACATCCTGCGGATTATGCAGGGTGTATGCGATTTGAAGCGGGAGGAAAAGTATTTCGGATTGACCGGAATTTTTATAAAAGTGATATAAGAGAGTCTCTGGTCTGCGAGACAGATGGAGAACAGCTTTCGATTGCCCATGGTGATCTTGAAATGCTTCTGGGTGGTATCAATGAAAGTATATATGATAATACCGTATCTGTCGGACAGCTTCGCAGTGAGACAGACGAAGGTATGGTTCGGGAGCTTCAGAATTATATGGCTAATTATGAAGGATCGGGTTCTGGTGATGTGGATGTTCAGAAAGCTCTGGAACGGTTGAAAAAGAAGAAGAAAGAATGGGAAAGCCGGAGACAGGAACTGGAAAAACGGCAAAATCGGCAGAGAGAACAGCTGGAGGACAGAATCGGATATGTTTGCCAGGAAAAGGAAGAGTTAGAGCGCCAGCTTTCCAATATTCAGGCAGAGAGAAAAACAATTGAACTTGAGAAAACGAGTCAGGGCTCTATTGGCAGAAAAGGAAATAAAGCAGGAAGTGGGATGGGAAAAAGCCGGATATTGTTGACAAGTGTGCTGCTGGGAGTGCTCTTTATTCTGGCAGAATTTTTGCTGTTGAGAAATGGGCCAAACCGTTTTCAAGTATATTTACCGGTTATTGGGATGGTATTGATTTTGGCAATAATAGTAACAGGTATCGTAAGGGTACATCGGTTTACTGAGAAAAATGATTTCGCTGCGGAAATACAGGAAGATACAGAAAAAACGGTTGCTCATCTTAGGGGACGGGAAGAAGAAGTAAAACAGCAGCTTGCCGAGAAAAAGACAATCTTACAGAATTATCTTGAGAACAGAGATGAGATGCAGGAAAAAACTGATGAGATGCGGATGTGTGATACGGAAATAAAAAGTCTGGAATTGTCTATGGAGACTTTGGCTGAACTGTCGGGTACCATGCGCAAAAGAATTGGAAGAAGGCTGCAGAGCCGGATGGAAAGTATTTTGAGTGAAATAACGGAAGGAAAATACAGTCGTATTACTATGGATGAAGATCTGAAGATCACTCTGTATGAATGGAACCGCCCGGTATCTCTGTATCAGCTTAGTCGGGGAACCGTAGAGCAGGTGTATTTTGCACTGCGTATGGCGGTTGGAGAGGTTTTGTGTGAAGAAAAAATGCCGGTTCTTCTTGATGATGTGTTTGCTATGTATGATGAGAAAAGACTAAGAGAAACACTGAGCTGGCTGAATCACAGAGGAGGTCAGGTCTTGATTTTTACGTGCCATAGCCGAGAAGCACAGCTGCTTTCGGATATGGGAATTCATATAAATCTTATAGAATTGAATAATAAACAGCAGGAGGGAATATCATGTTGAGAATAGGATGCCATTTGTCTTCATCCAAAGGCTTTTTGCATATGGGGAAGGAAGCTGTTGAGATTGGTGCCAATACTTTTCAGTTTTTTACAAGAAATCCAAGAGGAAGCAAGGCGAAAGAAATTGATGAAAAGGATGTGGAAAAATACCATGTGTTTGCAAAAGAGCATGACATCAGCCAGATTCTTGCACATGCACCATATACACTGAATCCTTGTTCCAAAGATGCACACACCAGAGAATTTGCTCTTATGACTATGGAAGATGACTTGAAGAGAATGGAGTATGTTCCGGGTAATTGTTATAATTTTCATCCGGGAAGCCATGTGGGTCAAGGCGCAGAGGAAGGTATCAAGATGATTGCAGAGACTCTGAATCAAATCCTGAAAAAAGAACAGCATACAACGGTTCTTTTGGAAACAATGGCAGGAAAGGGAACGGAAATAGGCCGAAGTTTTGAAGAGCTGCGGATGATTCTCGACCGGGTTGAGCTGAAAGAACATATGGGGGTCTGCCTGGATACGTGCCATGTCTATGATGCAGGATATGATATTGTGGAACAGCTGGATCAGGTATTGGATGACTTCGACAGTATCATCGGTCTTGAACGGCTGAAAGCGATTCATATGAACGATAGCAAAAATCCATTCGCCAGCCACAAAGACAGGCATGAAAAAATCGGAGCAGGTTCCCTTGGAGTGAAAACATTTGAAACCATGGTGAATCATCCTAAACTTCAGGGAATTCCAATATATTTGGAAACGCCAAATGAACTGGATGGATATGCAAAAGAAATAAAAATGCTGAGGGAATGCTGTTCTTCATACTAATGTCATTGGGAAAAGCGCGCCTGAAGATCCACTGTTTACGAAGACTTAGGCGCGACGGCTCTCCGGAGCGTCTTATATCGCAGTTAACAGTTAGCTGAAGGGAAGCGACCTGATATTGGTATGAAGAACAGCATTCTATCAACCTCGTTCCATTTGTTAGTGTACGAATACAAAAGTATGCTTTATCCGATCTTTTCGTGGTTTCTATATTTGGTCAGTACTTTCTGGATCCGTTCTACCGGATTCAGAAGTTTACTGATAGAATCGTCATGGTTCAGTGTGTCAATGATCAGTGCAATATATTTGCTCATATCGCAGTTGATATAATATGGTTTTTGCAGTAATTCCGGAGTCTGATAGATCAGATTGGTGGTCAGGATCCGGTCGAAGACACCATTTTCATAGGCTTTATCAAATTTGTCAAGACCATTGGTAAACAGACCAAAAGTAGAACACATGAAGATTTTTCCTGCGCCTCTCGCTTTCAGAAGCTGTGCTACCTCCAGCATGCTGTCACCGGAAGATATCATATCATCAATAATGATCATATCTTTTCCTTTCACATCTGCTCCAAGGAATTCGTGAGCAACGATAGGATTGCGTCCGTCCACGATAGTGGAGTAGTCTCTTCTCTTGTAGAACATACCCATATCTACACCGATATTATTAGCAAGATAAATGGCTCTGCTCATTCCGCCCTCGTCCGGGCTGATGATCATCAGATGATCTTTGTCCAGCTGCAGATCCGATTCGTTTTTCAACAGATTTTTAATGAACTGATAAGCCGGCTGTACCGTTTCGAAACCATGAAGAGGAATTGCATTCTGGATGCGTGGATCATGGGCATCAAATGTAATAATATTTTCCACACCCATATTGACCAGTTCCTGAAGTGCAAGGGCACAGTCAAGAGATTCTCTTCCCGTGCGTCTATGCTGACGGCTCTCATAAAGGAAAGGCATAATAACGTTGATTCGTCTGGCCTTTCCGGCGATGGAGGCAATGATTCTTTTAAGATTCTGATAGTGATCATCCGGAGACATATGGTTGGTTTGACCGCAGAGAGAATAAGTGAGGCTATAGTTACAGACATCTACAAGAATATAGATGTCATCGCCGCGGACGGATTCCTTCAGGATTCCTTTTCCTTCACCGGAACCAAAACGAGGCAGTTCGGATTCAATCAGATAAGTGTCTCTTTCGTAACCGTCAAAAGCAATGGTGTTGTGATGCTCGGTCTGGCTGTCTTTCCGCCATTCTACCAGATACTGATTTACCTTTTCTCCCAGTTCAGCGCAGCTGTAAGGTGAAATAATTCCCAGGCGGCCAACGGGAAGCTGCTGCAGATCTTTTGTTTTTTTCTGAGCCATTTTTTTAAATTCCTCCTAATAATTTTTTCTGGATGCGAATGTCACTGCCGATGAGTTTGATCATCGTGTAGTTGCTGGAAACTCTGGAAAACACTCTTTCCGAGTAGGTATCCATAAAGTTTCCAAGGGTTAAATTGGTTGATATAATCGTTGATTTTTTTCGTAAAATTCTTTCGTTAACACATAGAAAGAATTGCGAAGCCACAAAACTGTTGGTGAGCTCGGTTCCCAGATCATCTATGATCAGCAGATCACAATCCAGGATATAGTCATTTTCTCCCTGCGATTCTTCTGAATTTGAAAAAGTCTTTCGGGCAAATACGTCAAATAGATCGAAAGCTGAATAGTAAATGACGCTGTGAGTGGAGTCCAGAAGTTCTTTTGCGATGCAGTAAGAAAGAAATGTTTTTCCTACGCCGGTATCTCCATAAAAAAATAGATTTTCAAAAGAGTGATCAAAGTTGCGGACAAAGTCCTTTGACCGGTTCAATGCCAATTCCGCCATACGGCGGGCAGATAAGCCGGTGGATTCGTTGATCATATCTTCGGGATAGAAATCAAGGGAAAAAGAATCAAAACTAGCCTTTTCTAAGAGTTCCCGGATATTGGACTGCGTATACAGCTGCTCGCTGATTGCTTTGCGAAAACAGATACATTTTTCAGTGCCTACATAGCCGGTATCCTGACAGATAGGACATGTATATTGCATTTTGAGATAATCTTCAGGATAGCCGTGTGATAACAGGAGCTGCCTGCGCTCGCCGGACAGGATATTGATTCGATTAGCAAGATCAAAATCCTGTTCCGCAGATTCACCCAAAAGAAGCCGTGCTTTTTTCAGACTGACAGCAGCAATCTCCCGGTCAATCTGCGCAAGGCGGGGAATCTCCCGATAAGCTTCCTGGATACGTTCATCCAGGTCGTGCTTATTGCGAAGCTGAAGTTTTTGATAATAGCGCATCAGCGCATCGTATTGACTGTTTCTTAAAGACACAGAGATTCTCCTTTATAAATAGCGTTTATTGGTTCAGAAGCTGGTTTTCCAGTTCTTTATAATTATAATCTCTTTGTTTAAAATTATTAAATCGATTGGCGGAATTGCCTGTCTGGGTACGGGTTTTCTGATGTGTTTTCTTCTGTTCCTCCCGGTCGGTCTGAAGCTGTCGATGAAGTGTGTCCAGTGCCTGAATATCCGTCAGATGACGAACTCCTTTTGATTTCCAGTCAGACAGGATCTTATCTGCATATCGGAAATTGGCTTTTCCTGTCTGCGTGACGGTACGGGCACATGCTTCTGTCAGAATGTCCATTGTAAATCCGTAGTCTTTCATCCAATGGTTAATCATATTTACTTCCGAAGGAACAGGATTGCGGTTGGTAATCCCGAAGGCTTTCAGAATAGTAAAATAATTTCTGTGATAAGTGGTAGTTTCCTGCTTGGCTTTTGTAACAGTGTCAATCCCTGCTTCATACCAGCTGATAGCTACCTTTTTTATGTAATGAATGTCTCCGCTTCCTTTAGAGACGCAATATTCGATCAAATAGTCGATCAGATCAACGGAAAAATGGAGATGATCATAAATAAAAAGCAATTCATCTGTAACACTGCGGGATAGTGTAGTCCCCAGATATTGCTCCGCAATAAAAAGCATCTGCCGCACTTCTTCGTTCTCTTTCAATTCTCGAAGCCGGTCTGCATTTGGTCGCTCTTGTTTTTCTTTTGGGATAGCCTGTTCCCGTGTGGGAGCTGCTTCTCCAATGACGGCCGAAGAGCCGGATATTCCGTCGGAAGCCAGAGTCGGTGAATGCTTTTTGGATTTATCCGAAGGAATCATAGGTTCCAGAAAATCAATGGATGTCTGAGAATCGGTACCGGACAGAACAACGAGCTGTCGAGATTCCCAGTAGCGCAGTGTACGAAGAATATCAGACTCAGTACAGCTGAAAACATCTGCTACACGAGCCAGATCCAGGTCATTCTGCCCACTGTTTAAGCATCTGAGCAGATACAGATATATTTTGACAAATTCCCCATTGGCCTGGGGCATATAATAGTCGATAAAAACATTTGAAATAATGGTGACTCCGACAGAGCTGCCATTATGTAAGGAAAGTTGCATGGAGATCACCTGCTTTCAATCTTGATGAAACGATTATAACACAGTCCAAAAAGAAGTCAAATAGAGTTTTTTTAATGAAATTTTGTGGAGAAAACTGTGGATAATGTGGATAATGTGGAGAAAATTTGTGGTCTGTCATTATTTGCAACCTGATGATGTCGATAAAATAAGGATTAACCGGAATATACGCATTTCTTGACGAAATTTTATGTTAACAGGATTATACACAAAAAAATCCACACGCTTTTCCACTAAAAATGTGTATAAACGTGTGGATAATGTGGATAACTTATGCAAATGCCTGTAAATAAAGGCTTTTTAAAATGTGTATAAGTTTTTTTTATATCATAAGAAAATCCTCTGACTTTCCTATATTCAAGACTCGCTCGCGAGTCTTGGCGCGGAATTCGGGTCTGCATAGCAGACATATTTCCATTGGGATTTACCGCTTTGTTATTTACCAAGAAGATGCTCCCCGATCTGAACTACATCTCCGGCACCCATGGTGATCAGCAAATCGCCGCCGACGCAGTTTTCAAGGAGATAATTTTCGATTTCATCGAAAGTTGGGAAGTACTCGCAGGGAGTTCCCAGATCCAGGATACAGCGCTGAAGATCTTTGGAAGAAATTCCGAGAGTATTCTTCTCGCGAGCCGCATAAATATCAGCCAGAACTACATGGTCAGCCAGTGTAAGTGCTTCTGCAAAATCATGAAGCAGTGCCTTGGTTCGGGTGTAGGTATGGGGCTGGAAAACACACCAGGTAGTTTTATGTGGATAATTCTTTGCGGAAGTAAGTGTTGCTTTGATCTCCGTGGGGTGATGGGCATAGTCATCAATGATCGTTACTTTGCCGACCTCACCTTTGAACTGGAAGCGCCGGTCCGTACCGGTAAAGTTTGTAAGCCCTTTTTGTATTACATCACGATCAAGCGCAAGCAGATATCCGAGAGCAATGACGGAAAGAGCATTGGATACATTGTGGATACCAGGTACTTTCAGGGAGAAAGTTCCTACAGGATTGCCTCTGTATTTACAGAGAAAAGTCGGATGACCAAATTCGTCATATGTAATCTGTTCTGCAGTATAATCGGCTTCATGTTCCAGACCATAAGTGATCACGCAGCAGGGAAGATCTTTGATAATATCTTCATAGTGAGGCGTATCACTGTTGATGATCAGTGTTCCGTCAGCAGGAAGCTTCTCGGCAAACAGTCGGAAAGAGTGACGAATATCATCGATATCTTTAAAGAAATCCAGATGATCGGCATCCATGTTCAGGATAATGCTGATCTTCGGGAAAAAGCTCAGAAAACTGTTGGTGTATTCGCATGCTTCGGTGATAAATGTGTCAGAATTACCTACACGGAGATTACCGCCGATTGCCGGAAGAATGCCGCCTACAGAGATGGTGGGATCCATTCCTCCTTCCAGCAGTACATGGGATGCCATGGAAGTTGTGGTGGTCTTACCGTGAGTTCCGGAGACCGCAATCGGGATCTTATAATTTGTCATAATCTGTCCCAGAAGATCTGCACGAGTCATCATGGGGATTCCTTTTTCTTTTGCACAGGCATATTCAGGGTTGTCCGGATGAATAGCAGCAGTATATACGACCAGATCAATGCCATCAATAATATTGGAAGCACGCTGTCCGTAGAAAATCTGCGCTCCGTTGGCTGTCAGATGATCAGTAAGTTCACTTTCCTTAGAATCAGAACCGGAAATAGTGAAGCCTTCTTCGAGAAGAATCTCGGCCAGACCGCTCATGCTGATACCGCCGATGCCTATAAAGTGAATATGAATCGGTTTATGAAAATCAATGGTATACATAGATAAGTCTCCTTTGTTTTTAAGGTTTTGATAACACTATATCTATTATATGCTTAAATGAAGTAAATGAAAAGTTTTTTTTCCGAAGCTTGTTTTTTTGACAAAAATCATCAATTAATAAAGAGTAAATCGGAAAATACGGGTAAAAGTTGTGTAAATGTCATAAAAAGAAGAAATAAAACGAGAAAAATATGTAAAAGATGTTCACTATTTATAAAAAGTGTGTTATAATTTTTTATTATATATGACAAGAGGTGATTGCATGATTAAGAAAGAAATGATTGCAATGCTATTGGCAGGTGGACAGGGAAGCCGCCTTGGCGTTCTTACCGAAAGTGTGGCAAAACCGGCAGTAGCATTTGGAGGAAAATACAGGATAATCGATTTCCCTCTGAGTAATTGTATTAATTCCGGAATCGATACGGTAGGTGTTTTGACACAGTACCAGCCGCTGCGTTTAAATACGCATATCGGAATTGGTATTCCGTGGGATCTGGATAGAAATGTTGGCGGTGTTACCGTACTTCCCCCCTATGAAAAAAGCGGTAACAGTGACTGGTATACCGGTACAGCAAACGCAATATTCCAGAATCTTGCTTATATGGAAACTTATAATCCTGATTATGTCCTGATTTTATCAGGTGATCATATTTATAAAATGGATTATGAAGTTATGCTGGATTACCATAAGGCAAATAAGGCAGATGTCACGATCGCCTGTATGCCGGTTCCTATGGAAGAGGCAAGCCGTTTCGGTATTATGATTACCGATGGAAATGGAAAGATTACCGAGTTTGAGGAAAAACCGGAACATCCGCGGAGCAATCTGGCTTCTATGGGAATTTATATTTTCTCATGGCCTGCATTAAAAGAGTCACTTCTGGCACTGAAAGATCAGCCGAACTGTGACTTTGGTAAACATATTCTTCCATATTGCAGGGACAATGGAAAGCGGCTGTTTGCTTACGAGTTCAACGGTTACTGGAAAGACGTAGGAACATTAGGTTCCTATTGGGAAGCCAATATGGAGCTGATCGATATCATTCCGGAATTTAATCTGTATGAGGAGTTCTGGAAAATTTATACAAAGGGCGATATTATCCGTCCACAATATATTGCAAGTGAAGCTGTAGTTGAAAGAAGTATTATCAGTGAAGGTGCTGAGATCTACGGTGAAGTACATAATTCTGTGATTGGTGCCGGAGTTACCATCAAAGCCGGAAGTGTTGTTAGAGATTCTATTATAATGAAAGAAACTACGATTGAATCTGGCTGTACGGTTGATAAATCGATCATTGCGGAAAATGTCACAGTAGGTGAAAACGTAGTGATGGGTGTGGGTGAAGAGGCACCGAATGTGCTGAAACCTGCGGTTTATGCATTTGGTCTTGTTACCATCGCTGAGAATTCAGTGATTCCGTCCAATGTGAAAATTGGAAAAAATACAGCCATCAGCGGCAAGACAACAGCAGAGGATTATCCTGGCGGAGAACTTGTAAGCGGCGGCGCAATTGTAAAGAAGGACGGTGAATAATATGAGAGCATTGGGAATTATCTTAGCAGGCGGCAATAACAACAGAATGAGAGAATTATCACATAAAAGAGCTATCGCGGCTATGCCTGTTGCGGGAAGTTTTAGAAGTATCGACTTTGCCCTCAGCAATATGACAAACTCTCATATTTCAAGAGTAGCAGTACTGACACAGTACAATGCCAGATCACTGAATGAGCATCTGAGTTCTTCCAAGTGGTGGGATTTCGGAAGAAAACAGGGCGGTATGTTTGTATTTACACCGACCATTACCCCGGATAACAGTTTCTGGTATCAGGGTACAGCAGATGCTATTTATCAGAATCTGGATTTCCTGAAAAAGAGCCATGAGCCGTATGTGGTGATAGCATCCGGTGATGGTGTGTACAAGTTGGATTATAATAAAGTTCTGGAGTATCATATCGCAAAACGTGCGGATATTACCATCGTATGTAAAGATATGGCCGTGGATGAAGATGTGACACGTTTTGGTGTCCTGAAGATGAATGAGGATCACAGGATAGAAGAGTTTGAGGAAAAACCGATGATCTCCAGTTTCCGTACGGTATCTACAGGTATTTATGTAATCCGACGCCGTCAGCTGATCGAATTGATCGAGCGGTGTGCGCAGGAAGACAGACATGATTTTGTAAAAGATATATTGATTCGTTATAAAAACCTGAAGAGAATTTACGGATATAAGATAGATGATTACTGGAGCAATATTTCCACAGTGGAATCTTATTATAAAACCAATATGGATTTCCTGAAACCGGAAGTGCGCGATTATTTCTTCCATCAGTATCCGCCGATTATGTCAAAGATTGATGATCTGCCACCGGCAAAATATAATCCGGGCAGTCTTGTGAAGAACAGTCTGGTAGCCAGCGGATGTATTATCAATGGTCAGGTTGAAAATTCTATATTGTTTAAGAAGGTATATGTAGGAAATAACTGTGTAATTAAAAATTCCATTATTCTCAATGATGTATATCTTGGGGACAATACACACATTGAAAATTGTATTGTTGAGAGCCGTGATACGATTCGTGCCAACTCTTATCACTGCGGAGAAGATGAAATTAAAGTTGTAGTGGAGAAAAATGAGCGCTATGCACTCTAAAGCGTTCATGTGTATTTTGAAGGAAGGATCATGAAAGGAACACTATTATGAATATTACAGATGTTAGGGTACGAAAAGTAGCAAAAGAAGGAAAAATGAAAGCGGTAGTTTCTATCACGATAGACGAGGAATTCGTGGTACACGATATTAAAGTAATCGAAGGCGAAAAAGGGCTGTTTATTGCTATGCCCAGCCGAAAAGCTACTGACGGCGAATACAGAGATATCGCTCATCCAATCAATTCTGATACGAGAGAACGGATTCAGAGATTGATTCTGGATAAATATGAGGAAGTAATGGCGGAAGACGCTGTTGCAGAAGAAGCGTAACTGATTGTCATATATGGGGTAACGCGGGGAAAACGATGACTGGGGGGTCATCGTTTTCTTTTTGGGAAAACTTTGCGACTTAGTGGGTTATGTGGTATGATACCCATATTAAATATAAGTTGTACAGGAGGTTATCATGAAACAGGAACTGCCGGAAGCATTTGAAAAGAGAATGAGAGAAATGTTGGGAGAGGAATATCAGGCATATCTGGACAGTTATCAGGAGACACGTCAGTATGGACTGCGTGTGAATCCTCTGAAGGTTACCGGAGAAGAACTTGAAGCAAATACATCTTTTCATTTGCGTCCAATACCATGGATCTCCAATGGGTATTTTTATGCAGAGGAGGATCAGCCGGCCCGTCATCCCTATTATACGGCAGGTCTGTATTATCTGCAGGAGCCAAGTGCCATGACGCCGGCTTCCCGTCTTGGGGTAAAGCCGGGGGAACGTGTGTTGGATCTGTGTGCAGCCCCGGGAGGTAAAGCTACAGCGCTGGGAGCAGCTCTTCAGGGAAAAGGTGTGCTGGTGGCAAATGATATCAGTAATGCAAGAGCAAAGGCACTCTTGAAAAACCTTGAGCTCTTTGGTATTTCCAATGCGTTTGTGACTAACGAGATTCCGGGAAAATTGGCAGAAAGTTTTGAAGGATTTTTCGATAAGGTGTTGGTGGATGCACCGTGTTCCGGGGAAGGAATGTTCCGTAAAGATCCTGCAGTGATCAAAACATGGGAAGAAGAAAGACCGGCATATTTTGCGAAGCTTCAGAAAGACATTTTGAGAAATGCGGTAAAAATGCTGCGCCCCGGCGGAGAGCTACTGTATTCTACCTGTACCTTTGCGCCGATTGAAAATGAAGGAAGTATCTCCTGGATGCTTGAAAATTTTCCGGAAATGGAATTGTTGCCGATAGAATCCTACGATGGATTTTCTCAGGGAAACCCTGAGTGGGGAAACGGAGATCCTATGCTTTCCCGATGTGTACGAATCTGGCCTCACAGGATGAATGGGGAAGGGCATTTCCTTG
>JBJFCH010000014.1:0-4833 GCA_051888835.1 Oliverpabstia sp.
AACCGGAACCACGCATTCATATACAATCTTCTGTCCCTTTCTCTCCCATCTTGATTCAATCCGACCATAAAGGCTTTCGTAAGATGCTGCCGCGCAGGTCAGACTGCCTCCGATGGTCGGACAAAGCTCAAATTCTTTATAGCCAGGATGTTCAAAAATTGGTCTGATTCCTGCAACATACCCGAACAGAAAATCGCAGACTGCTCCATAGCTGTAATGATTGTAAGAAGCATCGTGGACATCCATTCCGTTCCAGCTCTCCAGAATCGTAGTTGCTCCCAGAAGAACCGGATGGAGCCATCCCGGATATTCCGTCTGCTCCAGAATCCGAAATGCGATTTCCGGATAACCGCAGTCAACCAAAACCGGTAGCAAAAACGGGGTAGAGAGAAAACCGGTATTCAGCCTGTAATCATTTGATTCGATTTCGTGTATCAGCTGCTGAATTACTTTTTCTTTTTTCTCTCCTGTACAAAGTTTCATTGCCAACGCCCGCACATAGGAAGCCTGGTGTCCCGGTTCAATTGTTCCGTCTTCCTCAATGAGATAGGTACTGTAAACCTTTCGAATACGCTCTGCAATCTGCGTATAATGGATATGATCCTCTTCTTTTCCCAGAATCTTCGCCATATGTGCCACATTTTCTGATGAACGACACATGTAGGCGGTTGCCACCTTAGGCTTTCCTTCTCTGATCATACGTGCAAAAGCATCCATCAGCTCCCCGCCGGTTTCTTTCTTTGGAATTGGTTCCATCCACTCACCATAATGCATCCTCGTATCATAAATATAATCTGCATCCAGTTCCCCATCGGTAATATGATGATACTGAAGCTGATCTTCATACATCGGATTATGGTCTTTTGCACAGTGCAGCATATAGTCTACCCATTTTTTAGCAGTATCGTATTGATTTTTCAAAATCTGTTTGTCCCCGTAGCAGAGATACATCATATAGGGAATCCAGGCTGCAGAATCTCCCCAGCCTGCACAATCTTCACCGATATTTCCATCACCTTCCGGTCCTGCCAACGCCGCCATCGGATTCAACTTTTGCATATATTGCAATTCTTCCGGATTATGGACACTGCTGGTGGACGGAAATGTGATTCCCACCTTTCCGCTTGCATACTGTTCGATTGCCTGATCCTGCATCCATTTTTCAAAAAATGGATATACATTCATGAAATAAGAAGAAGTCCGGGCATAAATCTGAGCATCTCCTGTCCATGCATTCCTCTCACGGGTCGGGCAATCCACCGCCACATCCAGGAAATTCCCTTTCTGACTCCAGCGACTGTTTGCCACCAGTCTATTGATCAACGGGTTGGAACAGGTAAACGTCCCTGTCTCTTCCAGATCGGAATATACTGCAATTGCAAAAAAATCTCCGGGCAAAATATCATTATCATAGCCTTCCAGCAATACATAACGGAATCCAAACACAGAAAATCTCGGGCAATACAGTTCCTCTCGTTCACCTTTACAATAATACGTCACTTCCTGGAAAGCCTCAACAGGTATGGAACAATGATTGATGTTATCCAGAGAAAAACAGCCATTTTTCATGTCTTCGCCATGTACCAGCCTTATTTTCTGTCCTTTTCGACATTCCCGCAGCCGCATCATGACATAGCCTGCAAGATTCTGCCCGAAGTCCAATACCCGGTTTCCTTTCGCATCTGTCAGCACCTTTGGCTCAAATACTTCCTTTTCTCTGACAGGAACGCTGCGCGAAGCGATCAGCGCAGCATCTGTATGCTCTTCTGTCACATGAACCTGCTGCCATGCAGAGTCATCAAACCCGACCAACTTCCAGCCTTCCGGTTCCAGCGCAGCATCATAGATGTCCCCCATAAGCATATCGGAGGCAAGTAACCCTCCGGTCGCAGTTCGGAATGTTTCATCTGTTTTAATTATTTCTCTGATTCCATCTGAATAGGTGAGCTCAATCTGTCCCAGAAAGTGCAGCTTGTAACCATAGTTGTTCATTACAGAACCTCCGGTCACCCCGCGCCACCAGCCGTCTCCCAGCACAACAGACCAGCAGTTTTGGCCCTCCTGAAGCAGTTCCATAATATCATATACCTGATACTGAACCCGGTGGTAATAGCTTGTCAGCCCCGGCTTAAATACATCTTCTGTCCCTTGTTTCCCGTTGATCCAGAATTCATACAAGCCATGTGCACTCTGATAAATACGTGCGCTTACCAGACCTTTTTTTACATAAAATACTTTTCGGAGATACGGCGACGGTTTTCTTGCATTGCGTTCTACTGTAACCTCGGGTTCTATCCATTTTGCTTTCCAGTCCTCTTTTTTCAGAAGCCCCATCTCAAAATGCGCTTCTTCACTCACTGACGTTTCCTCATATCCCTGCTCATTTACAGTCGTAACAGTAACAGACCAGCAGATCTTCTGCCGACTTACCAGTGTTTCCCCTGCATAAAGGATTTGCTGGCTCTCGTTACTTCTGACTGTTTGACTGTCCCATACTACATCTTTCCCGGATTTTGCGATGATTCGATAACTTTTCTGTATCACATTTGTTGCATCACTTTTTATTTTCCAGGAAAAGCGTGGATTGGCGGAATCAATGCCCACAGGCTCGTGAAGATATTCTGTTTTCAAATCATAAATCTGAAGCATATTTCTTACCCTTTTCTCTTTGTTCATCATTTCAATCAACGGTTTATCAACACTGCTTCTCTTTCTGAAACTACTTCACCGAAAAGAGAACCTCCCCGACATACTGCTGGAGTAAAGACTTCGGGAGCCTCTTCTTTTTCCACCCATGCCTCCATCATTGCAAGAACATCGTGGGCAGGATCCTTTGGTATCTTTTCCAGCCCCAATATTCCGATATCCTGTACCTCCGGTCCGTTGATCGTATGTCCGAATCCTGGAATAACAAAGTATCGTAAAAACGACCTTGTCTTTTCCACACTCCCCTCACACTCCTCAACTTTTCTGTAGTAATCCATCGTATCCGTATAAGAGATAGCCGGATCCGCTGTTCCGGAAATCAACAGCAGTTTTGTTCCTGCCTTCTTCAATGCTCCCAGATTCGGATTTGTCGCATCCAGATATTTAGATAGTTTTTCTTTCATCGTTTCATAATCTGTATGGAAATCAAACTGCATTACATCATAATCCTTACCGAATACCCAATAAGTCGGAAAGCACAGTTCTTTTGCAAAACTTTTTGCATCACTGAGTTTGACAAGTCCCATATCAACCGCTTCACTGCCGGGAACCATTCCTCGGAAAATTCTTTCTCCTGTTTTCGGATTAACTGGCCCGCCATAAATAAGTCTGAGTGCATCATATTGGCCCTGAGCCAGAGTTTCATTTTCCACCATTTCATCAAAGATATGAACATCCATTTCGATCTTTTCCGGATCAGCCAAAAAACGATCCCCCGTATGATTCCCTGCCTGTGTCCCATAGACTTCTGCAATCCGGTCTGTTACCGCATCTGCAGTCTTCTGATCAAACGTAGCTTCTTTTCTTTTATGAATAGCCTGAAGGTTCCAGATAAATTGTATATGTAACCTTACCCTGTTCATTGCAGGCTCCACTGCGATAATCCCATCATATTCTTCCGGGTACTTCTGCGCTTCCGACATTGCCTGCTGTCCGCCTGTAGATCCTCCAAAGAAATAAGAATATTTGGCTTCCCTGCCATAAAATTCTCTGATGATTTTTTTCGCCGTAAGTGTCATCAAATGTGTTGCACGATACCCAAAGTCAATCCATCTCTCTTCTGCGGCCACAAGATCATTGTAATCCGGCGCAGTTCCTAAATCTGTATTGGCTGTCGCATATCCTCTCCCGACACCACCGGCCAGTGAAAGCTCCACAATTTGTCCAGCACCTCCTCCGTTCCCGGTGGCCAGATATTTCCCATTCCACTGTTCCGAATCCGGAAGCCATAACTCAACTTTTATACAAGACACATCAGAGGGGTTCAGTTCTATCTGAACCTTGTAACAATCCGGCACATCCGTCAATTTCAGACCAGGCACAGCATCCATACTGTATGCTTCCTGAAACATCACATTCTGAATCGTTCCCTGTGCAATCTCTATCTGATAAATTTTTTTAATATTTTCATCAATTTCTTTCTTCATATTGCTCTCTTCTGTTGATCGTATCAATTTACGCTCCCGTTCCATTCTAAATATTATCCTGTAATTTTCAGAATTTTTGTTTCTGCCTGTTTCAGCTGCTCCACCGGAATACCGGAAAATGCATTTCCCGATAACTCTTTTAATGACTTTGACAGAACTTCCCTATCATCAGACTGCAGCATTGCTGCCAGTGCCGGACATTCCTGTCTTACAATTTCCATCACCTCCTCATTCTTTTTCAGATGCTCCAGTCGGCTGTTTTCTGTAAAAATGCAGCGGTAGTTCCGGTCTGTACGGCACAGGAATTCATACGTTCCTGCTCCTTTACACTGTGTTGTCCAATCCGGCAGTACAATCTCCGCCTCTGCATCAAAAGGAATCTCTATCCGAATCCAGATTACGCCATCCGCCTTCACGTCCCATTGGACACGGTATTTCCCAGCAGCAGAATCATAGGAACAATCCAGCCACGTCAGATAGGATGTAATTCCCGGCTGGATCCTTACTTTTTTGAATCCCGGCTGTAACGGCTGTATTCCTGCAGCATACCGATACAGAAACTCGGAAATGGTTCCGTATGCATAGTGATTCAGAGAATTCATGCCTGTGCCGCTTATTTTTCCATCCGGCAACACGGAATTCCAGCGTTCCCAGACTGTGGTTGCGCCCATATCCACTTCGTAGAGCCATCCAGGATATC
>JBJFCH010000015.1:0-4799 GCA_051888835.1 Oliverpabstia sp.
GCACTTGACTTTTAATCAAGTTGTCCGGGGTTCGAATCCCCGATGTCTCATTGGACAAGCCTTAAGGCTTGTCCTTTTTTCATCATGTGGAGACGTTCTAGTCTATATGATATGCGGTTATGGCGGAATTGGCAGACGCGCTGGTTTTAGGTGCCAGTGGGCAACCGTGTGGGTTCGAGTCCCACTAACCGCATAGTTTTCTTCCATTTCTCCTGTTAGTTCCCTTGTATGAGCAGTTGACAAATAAGTTTGCGGATGATACGCTAAATATAACACCTGTGCATTCGGACGAGTTCTGGACTGTTCGGCAGGAAATTTCTGAAGAATTGTGAAGAAACACAATTGGAAAGGAAAAAGTGAATGAGAGAAAAGTATGAATCTTTATCTGCCAGTGAACTTCGGGAAGTGGCAAAAGCGAGAGGACTGAAAGGTATTTCCGGGCTGAGAAAAGACGACTTGGTAGAACGTATGCTTGCGGAAGATGCAAAAGAACAGGAAAAACAGATTGAGGAAAAGAAGGCTGAGTTTGGTCAGCTGGACAGTGGGATAGAAGCACATGGGATATTGGAAGTGCTTGCGGACGGTTATGGATTTATCCGCAGTGATAATTATCTGCCGGGAGAAAATGATGTTTATGTATCACCGTCTCAGATCCGGCGTTTCAATTTGAAGACCGGAGATATTCTCCGGGGAAGTACCAGAGTGAAAAGTCAGAATGAAAAATTTGGCGCATTGCTTTATGTAACTTCTGTCAATGGAATGTCCCCAAATGAAAGTGTGAAACGTTTTAATTTTGAAGATATGACTCCGATTTTTCCAAATCAGAGACTTCGTCTGGAACGTCCGGGGGGAAGTATGGCGATGCGGATTACCGATTTGGTCAGTCCGATTGGAAAAGGACAGAGAGGAATGATTGTTTCTCCGCCGAAAGCCGGAAAGACAACTTTGTTGAAAGAGGCTGCCCAGTCGATCCTGCGTAATAATCCGGAGATGCATCTGATTATTTTACTGATTGATGAACGTCCGGAAGAAGTAACCGACATGAAAGAAGCAATCAAAGGAAAAAATGTTGAAGTGATTTATTCTACATTTGATGAGCTTCCGGACCATCACAGAAGAGTGTCAGAGATGGTGATTGAGCGGGCGAAACGTCTGGTAGAGCATAAGAAAGATGTCACTATTTTTATTGACAGTATTACACGTCTTGCAAGAGCGTATAACCTTACGGTTCCTCCCAGTGGAAGAACTTTGACAGGTGGTCTTGATCCGGCGGCTCTGCATATGCCTAAGCGCTTTTTTGGTGCGGCCAGAAATATGCGTGAAGGAGGAAGTCTTACGATTCTTGCTACAGCGTTGGTAGATACAGGAAGTAAGATGGACGATGTGGTATATGAAGAGTTTAAGGGTACCGGTAATATGGAACTCATTCTTGACAGAAAACTGCAGGAGAAGAGAGTGTTTCCTGCGATTGATATTGCCAAATCCGGAACAAGAAGAGAGGATCTTTTACTGACTCCGGATGAACAGGAAGCAGTGTACATTATGAGAAAAGCCCTGAATGGTATGAAAGCCGATGAAGCTACAGAAAATATTCTGAATATGTTTGCAAGAACCAGAAACAATCAGGAACTGGTACAACAGATTAGAAAACAGAAATTTATCTAGGGAAAATGCAAAAAATAACGGAAACAACTTGCAATTCTTTTGGAGATATGTTATACTTTACAAGCTGTTTAAGTAGCAAAAAGCGAAATGATACAAAAAATAGATAAAATATAATCAGAAGAGGTGAAAACAATGAGAGAAGGAATCCATCCAGCATATTATCAGGCAACAGTAACTTGCAACTGTGGAAACACATTTGTAACAGGATCTACAAAGAAAGATATCCACGTAGAAATCTGTTCCAAATGCCATCCTTTCTATACAGGACAGCAGAAAGCTGCAGCAGCTCGTGGACGTATTGATAAGTTCAATAAAAAATACGGTATTAACGCATAAGAAAATAAGAGGATCGGACGGGTTGAGGTTGATGAAATCTCAACCTGTTTTACTCTATGGAAAAATGCGATTGTGGAGGTAAGATGAAATCATCAAATATCGGTGGTCAGGCAGTCATGGAAGGTATCATGATGAGAAGCGGTGACCAGTATTCTGTGGGGGTTAGAAAACCGGATGGCGAAATTGAAGTAAAAGTGGAGCCATATAACAGCTGGTCAAAAGATAGAAAATTATGGAAACTTCCCATATTTCGTGGTGTGGTTTCTTTTTTTGAATCCCTTGTGGTTGGGATGAAGTGTCTGATGTATTCAGCCAGCTTTTATGAAGATGAGGAAGAGGAACAGAAGAACAAAGACAAAATGACCCAGGAAGAATCAGCCCGGGCAGAAGCCAGAAAAGAGAAACAGGATCAGTGGATCATGTATGGTACTGTAGCTGTTTCTGTGGTTTTGTCCATAGCTCTTTTTATTCTGCTTCCTTATTTTATTGCAAGCGTTTTGCGGCTGATAACACAGTCTGAAGGCGTGATCGCTGTTGCGGAAGCTTGTGTCAGAATGCTGATATTCTTGGGATATCTCCTTTTGATTTCACGGATGAAAGATATTCAGCGAGTTTTTATGTACCATGGCGCAGAACACAAATGCATCAATTGTATTGAACATGGAATGGAACTGAATGTGGAAAATGTCATGAAAAGCTCAAGAGAACACAAGCGGTGCGGAACCAGTTTTCTTCTGTTTGTAATGATTGTCAGTATTATTTTCTTCCTTTTTATTCGTGTGTCGTCCCCTTGGCTCAGGGTAGTGGTGAGATTGCTTCTTATGCCGGTGATTGCCGGAGTATCTTATGAAATTATCCGTCTGGCAGGAAGAAGTGAGAATTCGGTAGTTGTTCTTTTAAGTAAGCCGGGACTGGCACTACAGAAACTTACAACAAGGGAACCGGAACCTGAAATGGTAGAAGTGGCGATCCAGGCTGTAGAAGCGGTATTTGACTGGAAAGCATATCTGAAAGAAAATTTTCCGGATGGAGAAAATCAATGAGTACGCTGCGGGAGTTATTAAAAGTGGGAACTTCCAGTTTGGAAAAAGCGGGTGTACCGGATGCAGGATCGGATGCCTGGGCACTTATGGAATTTTCGTTTGGAATAGAAAAAGGCTATTATTTTCTGCATGAAGATGATAAAATAGAAAAAGAACAGCAGAAAAAATATGAAAAGCTGATTACTGAAAGGGCGAAAAGAATTCCTCTTCAACAGATTACGGGGACTGCATGGTTCATGGGATATCCATTCTATGTAAATGAAAATGTATTGATTCCAAGATTTGACACAGAGGTTTTAACGGAACAAGTAGGAAAGCTTTTAGAACCGGGAATGCGAATCCTGGATCTGTGTACCGGCAGTGGATGTATTCTTTTAAGCCTGCTGGCAGAATATCGGGAATTGCAGCTTGAAGGTGTCGGAGCAGATGTTTCCATAGCCGCACTGGATGTAGCAGAGAAAAATAAAAAGAGTCTGAATGTTAAAGCCAGTCTGATAGAAAGCGATCTTTTTTCAGGTGTGGAAGGAAGTTTTGATTTGATTGTGTCCAATCCACCCTATATAGCCACCGAAGAGCTGAAGAAACTGATGCCGGAAGTGAGAGATCATGAACCGTGGCTGGCATTGGACGGAAAAGAAGACGGACTTTATTATTATAGGGAAATCACAAAGCAGGCAGTAGAATATTTACGTGAAGGCGGCTGGCTCTGTTTTGAAATAGGATATGACCAGGGGAAGGCTCTTGAACAGATCATGAAAGAAGCCGGTTACAGGGATATAAAGATTGGAAAAGATCTGGCAGGATTGGATCGAACCGCAATCGGGAGAATAGCATAGAAGAATAAAATCAGGAGGAAAAAACATGTTTGATAAATTGGAGGATCTGCTGATTCGTCTGGAGGAAATACTCAGTGAACTGAATGAGCCAGGTGTGGCTAATGACCCTTCCAGATTTCAAAAACTGATGAAAGAACAGAGTGAATTGCAGCCAATCGTGGATGCTTATAAAGAATATAAAGGATGCCAGCAGACAGTAGAAGAAAGTTTATCGATGCTGGATGAAGAAACCGATGAAGAGATGCGGGAAATGCTGAAAGAGGAACTGGCAGATGCCAAAAAGCGTATTGAAGAACTGGAGCGTGAGCTGAAGATTCTTCTTCTGCCGAAGGATCCGAATGATAACAGAAACGTAATCGTTGAGATACGTGCCGGTGCCGGCGGAGATGAGGCGGCTTTGTTTGCTGCAGAAATCTATCGTATGTATGTGAAATACGCAGAAACACAGCGGTGGAAGACGGAGATGCTTTCTCTGAATGAAAACGGTATTGGCGGTTTTAAAGAAGTAACATTTATGATTAATGGAAATGGTGCATATTCGCGTCTGAAATATGAAAGCGGTGTTCATCGTGTGCAGCGTGTTCCGGAGACTGAGTCGGGTGGAAGAATCCATACTTCAACGATTACGGTTGCAATTATGCCGGAGGCTGAAGAGATTGATTTTGAGCTGGATCTGAATGATTGTAAGTTTGATGTGTTCCGTGCATCAGGAAACGGTGGTCAGTGTGTCAACACCACAGACTCTGCGGTGCGTCTGACACACATCCCTACGGGAATCGTTATTTCCTGTCAGGATGAAAAATCACAGTTAAAAAACAAAGATAAAGCATTAAAAGTACTTCGTTCCCGTTTGTACGAGATGGAGCTGGCAAAGCAGCATGATGCTGAGGCAGAGGCCAGAAGAAGCCAGATCGGTACC
>JBJFCH010000016.1:0-27697 GCA_051888835.1 Oliverpabstia sp.
CAACAGCCAATACACAGGTTTGCAGCCAGCCCACCAGTTCAGAAATACTGGTGCTGCGAAAGATCCTGGTATCTCCCTCCTCATGTGTCACATGTAAAATATCCTCATCTTTCCATCCAAATTCTCTGCATACCCGGCGGCACTCAGCCAGAAGCATCATACAAGCACTTCGTATTCTTACATCTGAATACTTACGGATACAATTTAAAAAATGATTAGCTTCCACCGCTGCTGTTGCTTCATCCCCACTTTCCATGGCAATAATCATCTGATTAATAATCAATGAAATTTCTTCGTCTCCGGAAGCCGATTCTCTGTCTGTGAAAATCAGATTTGGCTCACTTTCATTCCAATCCAGAAAATGTGTACTCAGATAGTTTAAGATTTCTTTGTATGCCCGACTGACTTTATCAATTCCTTCATAAATCCTGCTAACCGCCAGAAGAAGTGTTCCTTCTCCATCGCTGCTTAACAGGCTATGACATCTTGTTTTCAATTCTTCTTCCTCTTTCGGTTCTACAGCCACCAGAATCACATATTCCATCACACTGACTACTAATACCTGTATTTTCCAACCTGCGAATGCGGTATTGATTTTTTCCTGCATCTGCTCTTTCATGGATTCGCCGCTTTCCTTTTCTCCGCGACATCCCTGAACCACCAACATGCGAAATTTATTATAGTGTTCTTCAAACCATCCATAAATCCCTTTACTGTTCTCTGACAAAGGATCTATATATTCCGATTCATGCAATAAAAGACCCATCATTTTGCTTTTTTCTATTTTATTTCCATGGTTCTGTTCCAACTGCTGCCTCATTTTCAACAGAACTCCCGGAAGATCTTCCAGCACATTACGCTTCATCACATAACTGCTGACACGATAATCAATAGCCTGTTTAGCATATTGAAATTCGGAAAAAGCTGTTAAAAGTATCACTGTAATCTGCGGCCATTTTTCACTAATGAGTTTCGCCGCCTCCAAACCATCCATCACCGGCATCTGGATATCTAATATCACCAGATCCGGATAGATATGCGGAATACTCTCCAGAATTTCTTTTCCATTTTTATAACAGCCTTCCAACGAATATCCCAGTTCTTCCCATGGTATCAGTTCCTTCAGTCCTTCTCTGACAAAAGGCTCGTCATCCGCCAACAACACTTTCCACATAACTTTCTCCTCCACTGCTCATAAAACCATTTACTTAACTTTATACTTCAAAGACTTTTCAGATATTGATCAGATTTTCCATCGTCAGAGGAAGCAATAGTTCAATATAAGTTCCCTTTCCCGGCTCACTTTCTACTTTCAGTCCATAAGAATCCCCATACAGATTTTTTACCAGTCTCTGAATATTCATGATACCTACACGCGGATGCCCTCCTTCTTCCTTTATCTGCAAGTTCCATTTTTCTATATCAAACCCTACTCCATTGTCTTCCACAATAATCAGCAGCCTTCTTTCTTCTTGTTCCGTTTCCCTGGATGTTTTTATCTCCACATGGATATATCCCTCCTCACCTTTTGGCTCCAATCCATGAATCATGGAATTTTCCACCAGAGGTTCAACGCTGAGTCTGGGAATTTTGCATTGTTTTAAATCTTCCGATTCCCAGATAATATCATAGTGTATCATATCCCGGAAACGCTGTCCCTGCAGATAAAGGTAAAATCCCACAATCTCCATTTCATCCTCTAAAGGAATCTCAATCTCTCCCTTCCGGAAAATTTTCCCCTGCATCAGACCGGAAAAAGAGGTCACCATTCGATATAATTCCTCATCTTTATTCTTTTTCAATCGCATACTGATCATAGAAAGTACATTGAACATAAAATGTGGATTCATCTGAGCCTGTATATATTGAATTCTCGCCTCCCTGGCCAATATCTGATTTTCATATACTTCTCGAATCAACTGATCAATTCTCCTGGTCATTTCATTAAAAGAATCACTGATTTCCTGAAACTCCCGAATCTTGTATTCTTCCAGACTGGTCTCAAAATCACCGGTACCAAATTGTTTGATTCTTTGAGAAATATTCTCCAGTGGTTTTGTCATCCTCACTGAGAAAAAGAGTACTGCGCACATAACGGCTATAAAAGAAATCAGAAAAATAACCCAACACATAAGCAGCATAGGTCTGATCAAAAGATACAGCTTATCCCCAGGTATTAAAATATAGGATGTCAAACCAAAACTGTGATTTTTCTTCCGATAAAAATATTTTTTGCCTGCACATTTGATTATTCCTTCCAGTTCTTCCATCTGATTTGTGTCTAACCCGGAAAGTTGAAGTCCGCCTATTTCTTTCCCCTGATTGTCTTTTAAAATCCAATAATAGCTCTCATATTTCTCAAGCGGATGAAAAATCCGGGCAAGACTACCCTTTTCAATGGCAGCTGCACAATAGCCGATCACTTCCATTTTATTATCATACAACGCAAAGCACAAATCCATTAAGCTTCCATGCTGGCGATAATAAAAAATTTGATCCTGATCTTTGTAATCTTCCAGACATTCCAGAAAATATCGATTCATGGACTGCTTTTCTGACAGGGTTTCCGGATAAAAATGAGTCCCAACATACTGCATATTTTTATTAAATACGTAAAAATCCCGAACCACCGGATATGTCTCCGAAACCATATTCCGCTCTGAAAAAAGATTCACGCCCTGTTCCAACTGGTAAAGAATATCATCTAAATCATCGGTATCATTCTGGAAAAATTTCAGCATCACATCATTTTCGCTTAGATATGTTACGCTTTCTTCAAGAAACTGCAGACGACCTGCAAACTGCTCCTGAATGCTTTCCATATAAAAATCCATATCTTCTTTTTCACGATGCGAAGTTTCCCGAAATACTATAATCGTAAAAATAAACCCAAGAATACAGGTCACCGCTATATTAGAAATAATTATCATACGAAGCAGCTCAGAACAAAGCGTTTTCTCTCTTTTTTTCATGGACTGTCCTTTCCTGAATCTTCGGAAAATGATTCATATTTTTTCGTTCAATAAATTTAACGTATATTAATTTTTTATTATAAATAATTATGCGTGCAATGTCCATTGACAACGTTTGTGCTTTTTTGTGATTTATTTACCTTTTGGTATTTCTCACTCAACGTCAAAAGAACCTGCAGGGTATCTAATCCCCGCAGGTTCTTTTATTATTCATTAATTTAAATTCTTATTTGAACTGTGGTCCATAAGTTTTGCAAGCTCTGAAGTCTGCACCTTCTTTGTCCATTCCAAATGCATTCCATGCGGATGGTCTGAAGATCTTCTCTTCCGGTACATTGTGCATGCAAACCGGAATTCTCAGCATAGAGCACATGGTGATCAGGTCTGCACCGATATGTCCGTAAGAAATTGCACCGTGGTTTGCTCCCCAGTTGTTCATTACATCATAAGCTGTCTTGAACGGGCCTTCTTTACCATCACATCTTGGAGCGAACCATGTACATGGCCATGTATAGTCAGTACGTTTCCACAGTTTGTCAGAAACTTCTTCCGGCAGAGCTACTGTCCAGCCTTCAGCAATCTGAAGAACCGGTCCCAGTCCTTTTACAAGATTCAGACGAATCATAGTTGCAGGCATCTCTGCTTTTGTTTCAAATCTCGAAGAGAATCCGCCGCCACGGAAGTATCCCAGGTCTGCATAGTTCCATGTAGTATTTGCCATGATTGCATCCTGATCTTCTTTTGTTACTTCATACCATGGTTTCATCACTGCGTTGCCGTCGGCATCTTTTGCTTCTGCATTTGCATCCAGACAGCAAGCGCCGGAGTTGATCAGATGGATAAATCCGCCTGCATCTTTCGCTACACCTTCCAGATCGTATCCGGTAGCTTTCTTAACTGCTTCCGGGCTCCAGTAGGTACGAACATCTGCGAACATCTGTGCACGGTTGGTAAGAAGTTTCATGAACAGCATACCCATACCGTTCAGAACGTCATTCTCTGTTGCAAGAACGTATGGCTCTCTTGCTCCATTCCAGTCAAAGGAAGTGTTCAGCATAGCCTCCGGGAAGTCACAGTTCGGATAGAAGTCTGTCCACTGTCTCTGTCCCTGGAATCCTGCAGCGATGGCATTGTGACCAACTTTTTCCTCTTCACAGCCTTCCGGCAGATTTTCGTTACCATTCATCAAGTCTTTGATGATACACATCATCTTAACTACGAATTCCCAGTCAGCATCTTTCTGTTCACGGGTCTTCTGCAGTTCTTCCGGATTCTTGTCAAAGCTTTCGATACATTTTTCTTTGGTCCATGCAAGAGCTTTTTCATATTCTGCATGATCATAAATACCTTCAGTCATACGACGAATGATTTCTACCTCGTCAACAGACTCTACACGCATTCCCAGATATTCTTCAAAGAAGGATGGATCAATGATAGATCCGCCGATACCCATACAGATGGAACCAATCTGCAGATAAGATTTTCCTCTCATAGTTGCACAAGCAACAGCTGCACGTCCAAATCTCAGCAATTTTTCTTCAACGTCAGCCGGGATAGAAGTATCATCTGCATCCTGAACATCATGTCCATAAATACCAAATGCAGGAAGACCTTTCTGAGCATGAGTTGCAAGTACGGATGCCAGATATACAGCACCTGGTCTTTCTGTTCCGTTGAATCCCCATACAGCTTTGATGGTATTTGGATCCATATCCATAGTTTCTGCACCGTAGCACCAGCATGGAGTAACAGTCAGTGTAATATCAACGCCTTCTTTTTTGAATTTTGCAGCACATGCAGCAGCCTCAGCTACACGTCCGATTGTTGTATCAGCGATTACAACCTTAACCGGTTCACCGTTGCTATATCTCAGGTTTTCAGTGAACAATTTAGCAGCGGATTTTGCCATATTCATGGTCTGCTCTTCCAGAGACTCACGAACCTTCAGAACACCACGACGTCCGTCAATTGTTGGTCTGATACCAATTACAGGGTAATCGCCAATTAATCTGCTTTTTGCCATAATACAATACCTCCCAAAAAAATTTTTTTCTGTTTTTAACGACGAATCTGTTATTGTTTATTTCACTAAACAGTAACTTTTCATATTCTTCGCCGCTTTCTGATGTAAATTATACTCTTGTTTCATCCCTTATTCTCGTGTTATAATAGCCAAAAATAAAACAATATTCACCTTTTTAGTATTTTCGTCAATTATTCTAAAATTGGAGGTGCTATTTTATGCAATATTACAATTTCAGTGAAAATAAACAAAGAGGAACTTTTGATTTTCCTTTTGAATTTTATCATGTTACAAGTAGTCATTCCCGTTATGTTATGTCTTACCACTGGCATGTGGAATATGAAATCATCCGGATACTGGAAGGCTCTCTCCATATGACTATGGATGAGAAAGAATTTACAGCAAATACAGGTGATATCGTATTTGTCAACAGTGGTGTACTTCATTCCGGCGAACCTTCTGACTGTGTTTATCAGTGTATTGTATTTGATATGAATACATTTATCAAACACAATCCGCGATGCCAGACCTATATACAAAAGATTATCAATCATTCAGCATTTATCTATCACCATTTTACTCCTAAAAATGAGCAGATTCATCAGATTATCTGGAATATTTTTGAAGCTATGGAAAAAGAAAAAGAGGGGTTTGAAATGGTTGTTTTTGGAGAATTGTATCACTTTTTTGGTGTGGTTTTCGGAGAACATCTTTATTTTTCAGATGCGCCCCAGAATCGACGGGATTACAGAAAAATCATGCAGCTGAAAACTGTTCTGGATTTTATGGAGGCAAACTACTCTTCTCCTCTGACATTGGAGCAGCTTTCCGCCTCTGTGCATATGTCTCCCAAGTATTTCTGCAGATTTTTCTGTAACATGACCCACCGTACACCAATTGACTATCTGAATTATCACAGAATTGAACATGCCAGTTTTCAGCTTGCCACCACAGATGCTTCTGTTACTGAAGTTGCCTACAACTGTGGTTTCAACGATTTGAGCTATTTCATAAAGACTTACAAAAAATATAAAGGCTGCACGCCGGGAAAAGCAAAGATACGGTGATTTTTAGCACTTACTTAACCTAACCGGTACATCGTTGCTCTGTCACCAAGATAAATATCTGTTCCTGCAGACAATTCCACCATTTCTTCTGCCGGCAGTCTTTTATCGTCTGATGCCCGATAGGTTCCGCTCATGGAGTAGTCCGTGACAAGATACATGTTATCCCATTTTCTGTATGTGATAGAACAATGTTTTGCTTCGATTTTATTTCCCATTATGATATGATTGCAAACACCTCCGTCCTGTCCCAGGATCAGTGTCTGAGCATCCTGTATCACCGTAACTCTTGAAGCTTCAGGACCGGCAATACAAAGAATCTGTCCCCGGCCTGTATCCTGCCCTGACATAGTATAACCCTGCCATTGATTCTGGTTATATCCTGTCTGTTGGTAACCGCCTGTGTACTGGGAATTGCCATACACTGTATCATAACCATATGAACTGTTATAAGCAGGTGCAATCTGATTTACTGCACGAATCATCAGATAATACGCATAGTACTGTGCTAAAGAGCAGGTAATGATACTCAAAAGTGACCACAGCAAAAAGGAGTTTCCGTTTTCCTGAATCCGAACACCATACCTCTCTGCATTCTCCTGAAGACGATTTCCTTGTTTGTATACCCAATAATAGAAATAAATGCTGCAGGTGACCAATCCTAATAATAACACCACAATATAGTTTGGCATATCATGTCCATCACCCTCACAGATATCATTGACATCTTTATTCCATTCATACCAGAAATATATCCCATATATACCGCAGGTAAGCAGGTTTAATAATAAAAACATCCAAAAATTTCTCTGTCTAATCACTTTCTTCCTCTCCTATTTCCAAAAGCTGTTTATTTCAGTATGACAGAATTATCTGCTTTGTCAAGAAACTTTCTTCTTTTTCAAGACTCGCTCGCGAGTCTTGGCGCGGAATTCGGGTCTGCATGCAGACATACTTCCATTCCGAATTCCTGCGCATCCACGCGGAGCATATATCAGATGGGGGATTGACACCCGCCACTGATACATAATTGCTGCTCACCGCCTACAGGAGGCGGGAGTTATCCCTCATCTGATATAAAAAGAGCCAATGGAACAGTATTCTTTCTTCCGATATCATCAGATAAAATAATAGCCCTGACATCGGCAAAAAGAAAGCAATCCATCGGCCCCTTTCTATAAATCTCTTATACGAACCAAAATGTGCATATAAATTATACTTTCAGAATGTCTTCCAACACAGACTGTCCATATTCGGCCAGACTATGATCTTCTTCTCCGGTACCTCCGGAAACTCCCAGACCACCGATGATAGTACCATTGTACACCAATGGAACACCACCTCCGAAGATCACGATTTTACCACCTTCCAGTTTATCCAGTCCGTAGAATGTCTGACCCGGCTGAGCAAGTTTTGAAAGTTCCATGGTAGACATCTTAACTGCAACAGAGGTATACGCTTTTCTCACAGCCACATCAAAGCTCACCAGAAAAGCTCCGTCCATGACATGAACTGCAATAGGATTTCCATCCGGGCTGCAGACAGCAATCACTGCCTTTTTTCCTCTGCGCTCTGCTTCTTCTTCGATTTTTTCAATCAATTTTTTTGATGTCTCCAAAGTCATCTTTCCCTGTCCCATGCGCATCAGCACTTGTTGTATCAGAGTTTCTTCTGTCTGATTTGCTTTCATGACATTGTTCTCCTTTATCGTTCTGACATCGTCATTACAATCTACTGCATTCTGCTCCTGTTTTGTCACAACTGTGCTTTCTGCCATTTTAGCATCATAATATCTTGCCAGAACATATAAATAATCTGCCAGTCGATTCATATAACGTTTTGCACCGATATCACATCCAAACTTGATACTCACCTGCGAAAGACATCTTTCCGCACGGCGTGCAACTGTTCGAGTCACATCAATCTGTGCTGACACCGGATTTTCTCCCGGCAATATAAACTGCTTTGGACGATCAAAAAGTGCTTCCAGTCGATCAATTTCTTTTTCCAGCTTTTCAACGTCTCCATCTTTCAGCTTATATTTCATATTATAGGAATCAGCAATTCCTGCCATGACAGTCATTAGTGTATGCTGAATTTCTTCCAGAAAAGAAAGAATCTGCTCATCCTGAATTTTTGTTTTTATCAATCCAATATGACTGGTCAGTTCATCGATCGTACCCATAACTTCCACCCTGTCATCGGACTTCGCTACATTTTTCATGTGAACCAGGCTGGTTGTACCTGCATCACCGGTCTTTGTATAAATCTTCATAACTGTTCATCTCCGAACACTTTTTTAAATGGCATTTTTTTGATTGCTCTGGCACTGTTTGCTCCAAGATTCCGGCACTGCCAGAAACGCGGTGCATTCAGTTCAAAAACATTATGTCCCAAGGATAATCGACGCATCTGCATGGCCACTCTTCTTCCTGATACACCGACACCAGATCCCAGCATCGATTCATTGGCCGCAGAATATGCCAGCTGATCCAACTCATCTTCCATTTCCCGAATCTGATAAAGAACTCCCTCTTCTTCAATTCCTGCACAGATTTCCCTCAGATAATCTGCATCCGGATGATTCACATAAATTAATATGGTCGGTTTATTTATTACCATAATTATCCTCTTTCCTATGATGCAAGAAATGATAATAACAGTCCTGTAGCAACAGCATTTCTCGGTCCTTCTGTGCCCCGAATATTACCGCGTCCACAAACGATCCGATATTCTGCAAAGGCTTCCGTTAACATCTCAGGAATCTCAAAATCCTCTGCTGATCCACCTACCAGAACAACATTCGGTATTCTTTTCAGGTCATGTTCCGGTGCAACTGTTTTCAGTGCCCGCACAGCATTGGTGACAAATACTTTCTTTTTCGCCGCTCTGCGGACTTCCAGAATCTTTTCCATCGGAATATCTTCTTCTACTTTCAAAAGTTCACCCGGTGCTAAGAGCACCACATGCCCATAATACCTTGGATCAATGGAGTCTTCAAAGAATTCCATTGCACCGTTTTCCAATCTCATGTGAAACAGACTCTCTACTTTTGCCATAGGATATTTCTTTATCTGTTCCGCAGTCACCCGGCTTTTCAATCCCAGCTCCGTCTGTATCAGCATGGATACCAGCTCACCGGCTCCTGCCTGATGAGTCGTTTTCACGGTTCCATCTGCTTTCAGAATCGCAGCATCGGTAGAGCCGCCTCCCATATCAAGGATTGCTATGGGCAGCTGCGTTCCCGGTGTTGTCAATGCTCCCAGGGAAGCCATTACTGCTTCCACCCCGGCTACTTTTGCCTGTACATGAAGTTCATCCTCCAGTTTTTTTGCAATCTCCTGCATGGGCAGATGATGAGTTTTCACCATTGCTGCAATCCCCACCGCCTTCTCCATACAGGTTTCTCCCGCCAGAGAACCTGATATTACCACAGGCGCAAGCGTATCTACCGCCAGAATATCTGTGATACGAATGTTTTTCTGATTTTCTTTTGATACTTCAGACATATCCTCACGAATGGAAGAAAGCATATTTCCCACATTCGTATCCGGCTGTCCCTGAATATCGGTTATCGCTCCGGCTTCCTGCAAAGCCTCCATAATTTTTTCTGCACCTGCATCAATGCTGATGTTCTTGATTACTTCACCATGAATATAAATCTCACCAGCAGGAAGTATCTGCTCATGAATATTTCCATGAGGTGTTTTTATCACCACTGCACTTCTCTTTCCAATAAGACTCTTCGCTATAGGAGTAACCATCCTTGTCTCTTCCGGTGTCAGATTCAAAAGTGTAGCTATGCCATAAGGATTGGAAAGCATTCTCACCGTAGTTCCCGGAAGTGCCACTTCAATCGCTGCCTGTTTTCCTTCCGGAACTTTATCAATATGTCGAACTTCATCCACAACAGGAATCTTTTGATGCAGACGGTTTTCCACCAGTACTGCCTCATCAGCCTGAAGAATCAATCCTTTGATCTGCAGACGGGGCATATATTCATTTAGTTTCGCGGCCACTTCCTCATAAGGATATTTTCCGGATGCCACTACGATGTACTCTTTTCCTGGCTCAGCCACTGCCAGATGCTCAATAAAAATCAATTCTCCTGCAGCCTGTCCGGCTCCCGCCGGAGTGGACGGATTATGTCCGATCATAGAAGATTCCGTAATGACAGTCTCCGTAATGGTTTCCATTGCAGTATCGCCGATTACAGGTGCAGCTTCATTCAATCTGATATAATCCAGTTCTGTTATTGACCGGCCAATTTTTTCCATAGCCTCAAGAAGTGCTGCCTTCACACCCATCACATTGGGAACGGTTCCCTTCGTTCCTGTTGTCATTCGGGAAGCAGAGGAAAGGAAATGAAATCCTCCATTCTCTTCCACACTTCCGATACACACTTCGGTTGTAGAATTCCCAATATCAACACCCGCAACTAATTTCAACTTTCGCTACCTCTTTTATTTCAGCAATATTCCGCGTTTTTCATATACCTCTGCCGCTTCCAGTACAAGCTTTGCACAATGAGGTGCATGATAAACTTCCAGAAGTTCTTTCGCCATCTGAGCCAGTTCCAATTTTGTTGAACGGTTCGGACGAAGTTTGTTATACATAGCCAAAATCACATCATCCGGTACATCCACCAGTTCTGCTGCCCTCTGGAAGTTTGCTTCCATCGCTGGATTATCTGCTTCCTTGGCAACCTGTCCCTGACGGTGAAGCATCTCTTTTGAGATCTTGATATCATCCGCCTGGACATTCCCTTTCTTAACTTCCTCCAACGTTATCTGTGAAAGTTTTTTTCCTGTTTTGGAGGTAATGGAATCCGCTTCATTCTGTCCTAATGGATAATTACTCATTTCCTTCCCTCCCATTCAATCATCTTTTTCGGCGGGTCAAGCTGTTCCGTCTCAATGATATGCATCAGTGCTGCCTTCACCTGAAATTTCGCGCGAACGGTCGGATCATTGATGCACTCAATCGGAGTTACTTTCTCACCTTTAACATATTTTGCAGCATTACGGCCGATTTTTCTGTACATATCCAGTGTGATCAGCGGAGCCTGTGGAAAAAGTTCCAGGTTCGTCAACGGATACAGATCTTTCTGATGAATCACTGTTGTACCCTTTGACTGAATTCCAATTCCGATACCGGAACCGGAAAGCTTTGCTGATTCCAGTGCCATAAAAGCCACATCAGATGTATCCAGCACTTTCACCACACGGGAAACCATACCTTCCTCTTCGATTCCGGCACGGACATTTTTCAACACTTCATCCAGAGAAATACCTGAGATTGTCTGTGTGATCTCTGTCTGAAACGCAGCGCCTACACCAATCACAACTTCTTTAGGATTGGTTCCCTGTTTGGCCTGTGGATACCCTTCATAAGAATGCTTCGGACGCATTCTGGTCTTTCCGTTCAGATTTGTTTTTTTCGGGCTATTTGCCTGATTTTCCTTACCATATTGTCCGGGCTGCTGGCTTTGTAGCTGTTTCAATACTTCTCTGGTAATCGCCTGGACTAATTGTTCATTTACTTGCATCCTGGCAGCCCTCCTTTAAAATTCATTTACGTTGATCCGATGAGGAATTGCTTTGATTTCTTCCCATCGTTTCCCGGCAACACGATATCCTGTGCCCGGACCCATATAATCATTTGGAGTATTGACACCCGACATAACCTGAAAGTTTTCATCAAGTATTGCTGCTGTATGCATATAGTCACCGATCACACGCTGTTTGAGCATACTCAGAATACTTTCTGCCAGTTCCTCAAACCCACTCTCTGCAAGAGCTTTTACTACATCAATACCAGTGATTTTACGCTTCATAAGATCATCTGCCGCCATAAGATCGGAAGCTACGTCTCTGTTCAGCGTGTCCTTGCTGCCATGAGCATAAGTAACTGCTTCAACCTGCTCGTCTGTTACTTCAGTAAGTCCCAGATATTTAAACACTGCCTGAACCGCTTTTCCTGCTTCCCGACGTACACGGATCACTTCTTCTTCCGTTACCGGTCGAAGACCGCCATCCACCTGCATATCTCTCTGTAGTACATTGTAATCATCAAAATCTTCTGCATCAAAATTGGACCCTGCAAACATATTATCATAATTCGGTTCTCCGGCATAACCTGAGAAAATAAAATCAGTCCCCGGCATAAACTGCAGCATAGTACGGGCTGTTCTTCTCATATCGGAATGTGAGAAACTCTGATCATTGGATGACGCACATTCCAGTCCCAGAAGAGCGGCAACCAGATTTTCTCCGATTACTTCCCTGATTCCTGCAGGTACACCTGCAGTCACACCGATACAGCTGACAGAACCATTCTGAATTCCCTGACTTCCTGCTCCTTTTGTCACATAGAGACAACGGCATTCCAGATACAGCATGGATTTTTTCTCACTGCTTCCCATCAGTACCTCAGATCCGGATCCTGAGGTAAATCTTACTTTTAATCCCCTGGAACCATAAGCAGAATTCAAAAATGCTTTGGAATACGGTGTATCATCACCATCAATAAATACTTTTTCCGTTCCATATACGGAAAGCGTTTCTGCATACGTAGTCAGACCTCTGATACCCAGTTCCAGTTCAATGGCTTCTTCCACTGCGCACTGCGTAAGAACACCACGACGTCCAACCTGAGAACCGATCAACAATGCGATAGCATTAAACGGAGCGTATCTTGCCACACCGGTTGTGGTTTCTTCCTCACTGAAACCTCGCAGAGCACCTTCTGCCGCATCTGCTGCAATCTGAACCGGATCATCCTTCAGATTTGTAATATGAGCCTGATTGCCCGGTACTTTACGGGCACGCATTTTCTGCATACCCATCATCATTTCCACCACATTCAGTTCGTTGATGACTTCAGCCATCTTAGCTGGTGTGATTCCTGATATAATCTCCAGAATTTCTTTTCTGGAAACATTGATATCTACAATTTTTCTGGCAATCTCCAGGGAAGAAATTCCCATAGAAGTCTCTGCCCGATCAACACGAATAGAATAGTCTGCAATAAACTGATCGATGAAATCAAAGTCTTTTCGCTCTTTTCCGTCAAGCTCAGTAATTATTCCATTCTCTATTTTGATAGATGGCTTTGGATCAAAGGGACTTTTCATCGCTACAAATCCCATCTCCGGCCATTCATCAATGAAACCATCTTTATTTACCGGACGATTATCCAGTATCTCTATTCTTTTTGATTTCATAATCCGCAACCTCTTTTTAATCTGACGCAATCTTTCCTCTAACCGCGTCAGTCATCCTTCCATTTAAAACCACAGTCTAGAAAGACCACAGTTTTGTGTAGATTTTTATAATATCTTCTTTGGTCGGTACTCTCGGATTCGTAACAGTACATGCATCTGCCAGAGCAGCATCTGCCATCTTATCCACTGCCGCAAAATATGCGTCCGGCGTGATGGTTCCGATTTCCTGAATAGTCAGCGGTATGTTCATTTCCTTCTGCATAAACTGTATCCAGTTCACCAGAGAACGAACACTCATCACTTCATTATAATTGCTCAACCCCAGAATATGTGCGATATTTGCATATCTTTTTACAGATGGTAAATACTCTTTTTGACTTCTGGAGTGTTTATTAATATTGGCATTAAATTCTACAATATGTGGAAGCAACATCGCATTTGCTCTTCCATGTGGAATATGGAACAACGCCCCCAGCTGATGTGCCATACTATGTGTAATACCAAGAGAAGCAGAATTAAATGCCAGTCCGGCAAGACAAGAGGCTACATGCATTTTCTGTCTTGCATGCATATCGTTTCCATCCAGATAAGCTCTCAGAAGAAATACTCCGCAGATTTCAATTGCTTTTTCGGATAATGCTGACGAAAACTCATTGTGTTTTGTACTTACATACGCTTCCAGTGCATGCGTAAATACATCCATTCCTGTATCCGCAGTAATGGACGGAGGAACACTTTTCACCAGTTCCGCATCCAAAATCGCCTCATCCGCTGTTAAGCTTTCAGATACCAGTGGATATTTTACTTTTGCGTCTGTGTCATTTACTACAGCAAAAGATGTAACCTCCGAGCCGGTACCACTGGTAGTAGGTATTGCAATCAATCCTACATTTCCATAATTATTAATTTTCAAAGCGAATTCACGAATAGCTTTTGATGAATCTATTGCTGAACCGCCACCAACTGCTACAATAGCTTCTGGTTTATATTCCAGAAATTTTTTTACTCCATTGGAAATTTTTTCTACCGGTGCGTCCGGTACCACATCATGGAATATATCATATTCAATTTTTCCCTCTTGCAAAGGTTTTGTGATCAAATCGATCATCTTGCTCTGAGCCACAAACGGATCGGTAATCACCAGAACTTTCCGGTATGGAATCTCTTTCAAACGTGAAAGCGACCCGTTTCCAAAATAAATCTGTGTTTTTATTCCAAAACTATCCATGATTTATGCCTTTCTATACGTTTGTTTTTCTATTCCGGATAATAACATTTTATATTGCGGTCCTCAAAATACGCCATCCATTCCTCTGACGGTTTTATATCAGTAACAACCGCCGATAGATTTTGTACATCAAAAACCCTTGAAAATGCTGTATTGTCAAATTTACTGTGGTCCACCGCCAGAACGCTCATTCTGGCTGAATTCATCATTACTTGTTTTGCATGAGCAAACAGTTCATTGGAATCCATGATTCCTCTTTCCCGGTCAAATGCTTTACATGAGATAAAAGCTTTGTCAACATAATAAGATCTCATGGCATCCTCCGCTTTTGTTCCCAAAAGTGCCAGATACCCTTCCTTCATTGTACCGCCGGTAGATATGATCGTCCACCCGGATACATCGGCCAACTCTATCATGATCTCAATAGAATTGGTGATTACAGTCAGACGTTCCTTATCTTTTATTGCTTTCGCAATAAAAACTGCTGTTGTACTGGCATCCAGCATAATCTGATCGCCATCATGAATCATCCCTGCTACCAGTTCCGCAATTTTTTGTTTTCCCAATACATTTCGGTTCTTTCTTATATTAAAGGGCATATCAATGCTCATGTTTTCATTAATAACCGCCCCGCCATAGCTTTTAATAGCATATCCCTCATGCTCCAGCTTATCAAGATCTCTCCTGATTGTTTCTTCTGACACGTTGTATAACTGACTTAACTCACTGACCACCACACGTTTTTCTTCCTGCAGCTTTTCTAAAATCAGATTTCTTCTCTCCAATGCTAGCATACAACTTGTCCCCCTTTTAAGAAATCTAATACCTTCAGTTAAACAGAGACGGAGAAAGCTACCTTCCTCCGCCCCCTTTTGCTTAACTTATAAAATAGATTCGATTACCTTTGCATCCGGATGTGCGATAACAGAAGAATCGAGATACATTCCTCTCTCTGCTACCACTTTTTTTGCCTTTTCAATGGATGCCTCGACTGCTGATACCTCACCGGTTATCAGCATATAGGATTTTCCGCACATGCCCTTTGCAACACGTACTTCGATGAGATCGACAATTGCCGTTTTGGCTGCGATATCAGCTGCTACAATAATAGAAGCGGCATCATACGTTTCCAAAATTCCCAACGCACTGACTTTTTCCACCTGAGCTGCTCCATAGAGAGCCGGGAAAATAGAATCATGTGGATTACCCAGCACAAAATTATCGATCAGCTGCTCCTCATACTGAGTTGAGGCAGCATCTACTGCTGCTTTTACAGCACTCAAATCTCCAGAAATAATAGCAATATATTTTCCAGGACATACTGTCTGCGCCTCGATCAGCTCTACTTCTGAAGTTTTTACCATGGCATCTGCTGCTGTAATACCAGTTGCCGTGGTTTTAAATTCAACCATTCCGATTGCTTTACTCATACAGTGCACGTCCTTTCTACTTTGCTTCGATCACAATTGCCCTGTCTGTCACATCCAGAACTACACCGCTTATGGATGCATGGATGGCCACACTAAGCCCCTGTGCCGGTTTTGCGATCATCTGTCCCTCGGTAACTTTATCACCGATTTTTACGATTGCCTGTGCCGGTGCTCCGATATGCTGGCTAAGATTGATACTTACTTTCTTAACCGCAACTACATTGTCATCCAGCGGAGCATCTTTATCGTATCTGGTCAGGTTCAATCTTGCCATCAGTCGCTCTTCCGGTACTTTTCTATACTCTCTGGACTCTTTCACAGGAGCAGCCTGAACTCCCTGAGGAGGACGGACACCTGCTTTCTTCAGACCAAATTTCATATCAGCCAGAAGTGACCGCGGTGCAAGACTCTGCGGACAGGAATACATTTCACATACTCCGCAGGAACTGCAGAAATTAGCATTCAGATACGGATTCATATCCTGGAAATCCTTATTGGATGCAGCTCTCATGAACAGAGCCGGATCAATCGGATGTCCCAGATTATTTCTCGGACAGAGATCCGTACAGGTACGGCACTGGCAGCAAATGGATGCTGCACGTTTCATGTCAATAGAAGATTTTCTCAATTTCTTCTGAACAATCGTATGATCGCCCGGAAGAACCAAGACTGCGTTTGTTGTTTTTGTGACCGGCTGGCTTCCTGTTCCAATATTTCCCATCATAGGTCCGCCCACAAAATAAACCGCATCTTTTGTCGTTGTCTGTCCCGCCATAGCCACCACTTCTGACAGAGGTGTTCCCAGCGGAACTCTCACGGTTACCGGATGTTCTACTTCCGCCACTACGGAAACCAGTTTATCCGTAACCGGATGATTCATTTCAACTGCACGATAAATGTTATATACTGTCTCAACATTGAATACCGCAACGCCCTCTTCGATGGGAAGACCACCCGGTCTTACTACACGCCCGGTTGCCTCGTAAATCAATACGATTTCATCACCCATCGGATAGACTTCATCCAGAAGAGCCAGACGCATGCCCGGAAATTCTCCCAGATGCTGATTCAGAGCATTCACCGTATCTTTGTAGGACTTTTTCACACCAATAATGGCTTCCTTTGCACCGACAGTTTCCGCAATCATATGGAACGTCTTCATAATCTCATATGCATGTTGTTTCAATAACTGTCTATGTAGTTTTAACAAAGGTTCACATTCTGCACAGTTCATTAAAATGGTGTTTGCACGTTCATCAATTTTGACGTATGTTGGAAATCCAGCACCACCGGCACCAACCACACCATTTTCCTGTATGATTTTTTGTAACTCTTTGATATCCATGCAATTACTCCAATCCTGCACCATCATCAATGATACCTACTATCGCTGCATCAACTGGCGCTGTTTCTAAACCACAGCCGATTCTGGCTGCACTTCCCTGCGCAACTAATACATATTCTCCAATACCTGCTCCGATATTATCGATGGCAACAATCTGACTGGCTTCGGCTTGCATATGGTGCACCGGTTCTACAATCATGAATTTATTACCGATCAGTTTATCGTTTTTTCTTGTAGAAACAATGCTTCCTACAACCTTACCTACAATCATAGTTTACCTCCATCATTGCGCATTATTTTACGATTGTCACTGTATTACCGGTAGCAATCCTGGAAGCATTCGCTTCATCAGTATCAATATGCATCTCCAATGTAAAACTGTCGTCAACACGAATCTTCACATTGTTAAATACAGTACCGCGCTCATTGTCTGCTTTCACAGATACATAATCACCATCATGTACACCGGCCGCTTTTGCATCAGCAGGAGACATATGAATATGTCTGGCAGCAATGATACATCCTTCTTTCAGATACAGAGCTCCTTTCGGTCCTACCAGAGCAATCGGTGCTGATCCGGCAATATCACCGGACTCACGTACCGGAGCATTCACTCCAAGTTTGATCGCATCTGTAGCAGAAATCTCAACCTGAGATTTACTTCTGCAAGGTCCAAGAATTCGAACATTTTCAATCGCTCTCAGCTTCAGACCTACGATCGTAACCAGTTCATTGGATGCAAACTGTCCACCCATCAGCTCTTTTTTCTTTGTCAGCTGATACCCAGGTCCAAACAAAACTTCCAGATCAGCCTGAGTCAGATGAATATGCCGGGCAGAAACTCCGATTGGCACCATGTATCCGGCGCCCTGTTTCTGTTCCTGCTTACTCATACTTTCCATTACCAGTCTGGTAATCAATTCAATATTCTGCGTATCCAAGCACAACACCTACTTTCTATCCACCGGAATTCATATGATCACGAAATCATATGTATTCACTGCAATTATTTTACCTGTGGCAGAATCATTTCTACGTCTGTATGTGGTCTTGGAATTACATGAGTAGCTACCAGTTCACCCAGTCTGGATGCGCTGCTTGCTCCACTTTCAACTGCAGATTTAACTGCTCCAACATCACCGCGAACCATAACGGTTACCAGTCCGGATCCGATTTTCTCTGTTCCTACCAGTGTTACATTAGCCGCTTTGCACATAGCATCTGCTGCTTCAATTGCTGCTACTAAACCTCTAGTTTCAACCATTCCTAATGCTTCCTGTGTCATTCTTTTTTCCTCCTTATGGATTGTATTATTTGTTGTACCTGTAATTTCTTTCTTTACTTCAACAGTTTCTGTCTTATTCTCTACCGGGGCAGCTTTTACCTCGGCAGTTTTCCTCGTTCCGGTAGTTTTTCTGGCTGCAGCTGTCTTTGAAGCTGCTTTCTTTGGTGCCGGAGCCTTGGATGTCGTTTTTTTAATTTCTGCCATCGTAAGTCCCCCTATTTTTTCCAGCGACTAGCACTCAACTCTACCATTCGTACTGTTTCTTCATGGGGACGAGCGATGACCGCATGCAGTACAGGCTTTTTGATTGCACCGGCAACTGCCGCATCCACAGCCGCTGTCACGGCTGCCACATCACCCTCGATCACCATCGTAACAAGCCGACCGCCCAGCTTTCTTTCCCATGTCGCCAGACTCACATCTGCAGCCTTCAGCATGATATCCAGCGCATCAATCGCCGCAACTACACCTGTTATTTCTACAAAGCCATACGATTTTCCCATGGATGTTCTCCTTTCCGACAATGGTCGGGATTATTTACTATACAGTCGGAAGAATCTTCTCAACATCTTCGTGAGGTCTTGGAATTACATGAGTAGCTACCAGTTCACCCAGTCTGGATGCTGCAGCGCTTCCACTCTCAACTGCTGCTTTAACAGCTCCCACATCGCCACGAACCATAACAGTTACCAGTCCGGATCCAATCTTCTCTGTTCCTACCAGTGTTACCTCAGCTGCTTTTGTCATTGCATCTGCTGCTTCGATTGCAGCGGTAAGTCCTCTGGTCTCTACCATTCCTAATGCTTCTTTAGCCATTTTTATATCCTCCTAGATTATAAACACTATATTATATAGATTATATCATATATCAGCTCTTATCCAAAGCACTGATTTTCAGCATCTTCTCAGTACCCACTTCCGGATTGGGGATTACGTGTTTAGTAACCACCCCTCCCAATGTCTTCGCCGATGCTTCTCCTGCTTCAACTGCCGCGGTCACATCTGCCACGCTGCCGCGGTACTTGACTGTCACCAGCAGCGGAACCGGCAGGCTGTCAGCATTTGCAGGTTTGTTTTTGTCAAATACTTCCATTCGTACATTGGCTGCCTTACATCCTGCGTCTCCTGCGACAAATGCAGTGGTCAGACCAAATACTTCAAGAATACCTACAGCTTCTGCCATCTGTCCTCTTCTCCTTTAACCACAGGATTCTTACCTGTTTTTTGCGTCATTTACTATTGCAATCTTAAGACCTTTCATAGCCAGGTTTGTCTTCAGCGCCTCATTGATATCTTCCAGAGCGAACTTATGTGTGATCAGTTTTTCCATTGGAAGACCGATTCCTTTTGCTCTCTTCAGGAAATCAAATGTTGTCGCATAATCTCTCAGAGTATATACCCAGGAACCAACCATTGTCAGCTCTTTGGAACAAATATCAAAGTGCGGATTGATGGTTGCATCTCCACCGTTAATGAAGAATCCCAGTTCACAAAGTCCACCGCCATTGCGGATGAATTTGTAAATATTTGCATGTGCCATAGGATTTCCAGTACACTGGAATCCAAAATCTGCCGGATGTCCACCAAAGCTTGCCTCTACAGCTGCAGTCAAAGCTTCAATTCCTTTATGATCCTGGAAGCTTACGCTTGCGGACGCACCCATCTCTTTTGCGAATTCAAGACGCTGTGCATTTCCATCAACTGCTGTAATATTTTCAATACCCATAGTTCTCAGAACCGCGATACAGATCAGACCGATCGGTCCACATCCCTGTACAACAACACGGCTGTTGAAACGAAGGATACCTGTGGTTTTTGCTCTCTCAACAGCATGTACAAGAACTGCACATGGCTCAATCAAAATACGGGAATCCAGATCCAGATCACTTACATTGAATACTGTAGAGCCACCACGGATCAGGATATAATCAGAAAACCATCCGTTCAGATGAACATCATCATCCGGAAGAAGTCCGTATACATCAGCGCCGCCTACGTTCTGTTTGTTCAGATCATACATGGTGATATCCGGATTATCTTTAAAAATCATACAGGTAACAACTTTGTCACCGATTTTCAGTTCTTTTCCGGCAGAATCCTTTTTCACATTTTTACCCATCTTAACGATCTCACCGGTACCTTCATGTCCCAGTGCCACCGGAATCAGTCCAAATGGGTCTCTCTTAAATTCGTGAGCATCAGTACCGCAAACACCACAGCCCTCTACTCTTACCAGAATATCATCATCTCCGACTTCCGGCATAGGATATTCTTTTACATCAAAGTGTTCCAGTCCTGTCAGCATAGCCACATGTGCTGTCTTCGGAATACTTCCGCATGCTGAAGGTGCAGATGCTGCGACCGGAGCTGCAGGAGACTGTCCGGTCATTCCGGCCAGAACCTGTTTCACTATTTCTTCTATATTGACATTATTTACATCCATTTTATTTCCTCCCGATTATCGAATGCATAAGCTGTCTGACATAACACATCTTCTTCTCTTAGTAAATGTGCTTGCGCTTGTCAGTCCCTCACCGGTACGGCTGGCAATCGTAAATGTACAGTATCCTTCACCGCCGAATCCCAATGCAGCATATGACGGAGCGTTTTTAACCAGAATAGCGGTATCGATTGCTTTTGCATAGGTAGTTATATTATCAATATTTTTGGAATGGATATGAGCGGAATGACGATTGCCATGCTCCAGCCATACAGCCTGTTCCACAGCATCATTGAAATCTTTTGCTCTTACCACACCCAGGATTGGCATCATCAGTTCTTCTGCAATCAGCGGATGCTCTTTCGGTCCTTCAAAAGTAATACAACGGATATTATTGGGAACTTCCACTCCGATCATGGAAAGAAGTGTCTTGGCATCACGGCCTACACACTTTCGATTCAGACGTCCGCCTGCCAGAACAACTGCTGTCAAAGCATCCTGCTCTTCCTTGGATGCCAGATAACATCCCTGTTCTGTTACCATATAATGCATCAGCTCATCCACTACGGAAGAAACCGCTACAATTTCTTTTTCTGCGATACAAGGAAGATTGTTGTCAAATGTACATCCGTTTACAATATCCTGTGCAGCTTTTCTGATATCTGCTGTCTCATCAACTAAAGCCGGTGGATTGCCGGCACCTGCACCGATTCCTCTCTTTCCGGAAGAAAGAACTGCAGTTACCACACCCGGACCTCCTGTTGCGGCAATCAGCGGAATATCTTTATGCTTCATCATAATATTGCTGGTTTCCAGTGTTGGTTTCTCAACTGTACATGCAATATTATCAGGTCCGCCGCCCTCCAAAGATGCTTCATTCAACAGATTGATCGCATATATGGAAGTTTTGATTGCAGCAGGATGCGGATTGAATACTACTGTGTTGCCGCCCGCAAGCATGCCCATTGTATTACACAGTACAGTTTCACTTGGGTTTGTACAAGGTGTAATTGCACCAATAACACCGAATGGTCCCATCTCAATCAAAGTAAGTCCTCTGTCTCCGGACCATGCGGTTGTTGTAATATCTTCTGTACCCGGTGTCTTTTCAGCCACCAGACGATGTTTCAGGATTTTATCTCCTACATTTCCCATACCGGTCTCTTCTACACCCATGCGTGCAAGAGTCTCTGCATTTTCACAGATTTTTTTGCGGATTATGGAAATGATTTTTTCTCTCTGATCCATGGACATTCTTTTCACGATCTGCTGTGCTTTTTTTGCAGCTTCGATAGCTTCATTCATATCCTTGAACACACCATGTTTTCCTGTCGGTGCTTCCTGAATCTGCATTTTAGCCAGCACTTCCTGAACGATATCCTGTACCATGCTTTCATTAATTGGCACGAGAATGACCTCCCTTTTTTAATCAGATTATTTCAGTCCCAGCTGCTCCATAACTTTCTTTGTAATCTCTGCTACTACATCTTTGTTGTCAACCGGAGCATCGCAGATGTTTGAACCTCTACAGTTATGGCAGTTCAAACCGCTTCTGTTTTGACATACTTCCAGAGGATGTTTGCCCGGAAGACCCATTTTCTTTCTGATTTCATACAGTTTCTTGATCTGTGCCTGATCAAACTCTTTCGGTCCGCCCAGCATTCTGGATTTGTACAGAAGTTCTGCATAGAATTCAAGAGATTCCATCTTAAGGTATGCGGACAAAAGATCTGATGACCATGTCAGTGCACCGTGATTCTCAAGAAGAACTGCATCAAAATATGGAAGATATTTTTCCAGGTTATCCGGAATTTCGGTTGTAGACGGTGTACCATATTCAGCAATCGGAACACAACCCAGAGCGATAACAGCTTCCGGCATGATCGGCTGATTCAGCGGGATACCTGCGATTGCAAAGCTTGTTGCAAAAGTAGGATGTGCATGAACAACAGCACCAACATCCGGTCTTTTTTCGTATACACGCATATGCATCTTAATCTCAGATGAAGGACGGAATCCTGCATTTGCCTGGATCACTTCACCTTTACGATTTACTTTACAGATGTATTCCGGTGTCATAAATCCTTTGGAAACACCTGTAGGTGTGCACAGAAACTCATCGTCATTCAACTTAACGGAGAAGTTACCATCGTTAGCAGCAACCATGTTACGGTTGTAAACTCTGCGTCCGATATCGCACATCAGTTTTTTGATTTCAAATTCGTTCATCATTGTTTTTTTCCTCCCTGAAACAATTTGATTTGGCAGACCAACACCAGTCTGCAGATTGTTGGTTTCTGTTGACATTATACCGCTATGTATGGGAATAGTCAACCTATTTTTGTGGATTTGTGTTGTTTTTTTGTGGGTTTGAGTGTGGTTTTTATTGTAATTCCGTAATATCGATATTTTCGCTACCGATCTTTTCTTTTTCTTTCTCCTCCCAGGGCATCACATCTCCATCCTCCCTGAGATATTCCAGAATATCTCCCACTCCTTCCTGGTCTTTAGAGTTCACGAAAAAGATTTTGAAACAGACAGTAAGGTTCCGTAGCCGAAGCCAGAAGCCCTACTACATCCGCCTCATATGTATACAGTGCCAACGCATGCCCTAATCCTTTTGTCTGCGCATATTCTCCCGGTGTGTCTGTAATCACATCAAAATTATTCACGTACTGGGTCTTATGATATTCAATTTTTTCCCCTTTCATCGCCTGGGTCAGCGTGGTTTTCCCAGCTTCGCTTCTGCCGACCAAAACAATTTTCTTCATGGGCTGGCCTCCTGTAAAGCATCATAACGATCAGAATCCCGAATCAGGTTCGGGTCACAGGACAAATCGTAAATCTTAATTTGTTTTCCACATCCTGAACAATCCTCTGTTTCGTCTCTTCTGACATGTTATCCGTATATCCCATGTCAACCTCCTATCTGACAGTCCAGATCACAAACCATTCGGACTGCTTCCTGTAATTCCTGCATCTTCTCACTGGATGGCGGGATTATATTTTCAAATTCATACTTTCTGCCCAACCCATCATACTTATCCTGCCCCAATCTATGATATGGCAGAAGATGGATTTTTTTCACGCCATTGAGTTGATCCGCAAATACGGCAATATCCTGAATTTCTTTTTTACTGCAGTTAAACGTGGGAATCACCGGCACTCTTATGACAAGATTTGTCATTTGTGTTACCGCGATCTTTCTCGCATTTTCAAGCATCAGTTCATTGGATCTTCCGGTGAACATACGATGTTTTTCTCCATCCATATGCTTGATGTCCATCAGATAGGTATCCAGATACGGAAGAATCTGTTCGATTGCAGCAAAAGGGGCACATCCCATACTCTCCATTGCTGTATTAATTCCTGCTTCTTTTGCCGCACGTAAAAGATCCCTGGCAAATTCCGGCTGACACAGACTTTCTCCTCCAGACAAGGTAAGCCCTCCGCCGGATCGATAGTAATACGCTCTGTCTTTTTCTACCGTTTCCATGACTTCACCAACCGTCACATTCTGTCCGATCGTTCTGGGCTCTCCCTGAACCATCATTGTCTGGATTCTGTATTCCTGAGATTCCGGATTACAGCACCACTTGCACCGCAGAACACATCCTTTCAGAAAAACAATTGTACGGATCCCCGGACCGTCATGTATGGAAAAGCGCTGAATATCAAATATTCTGCCTTTCGTATCCAAATAACTCATGTCTGCTTTCTCCATATCAGAACCCTTGTTCTGTTCTGTTGATTATGTCATCCTGTAAAGATCTGGACAACGTGGTAAACAATGCACTATATCCAGCCACTCTTACAACAAGATGTTTATACTTCTCCGGATGTTTCTGTGCATCCAACAAGGTTTCACGACTTACCACATTGAACTGCATATGGCTTCCCTTCTGATCAAAATAAGATCGAATCAAAGCAACAAATTTCTCCAGACCTTCTCTGCCGCTAAGCGCTGAAGGATGGAACTTCTGATTAAACAACGTACCATTCGATGCAATAAAGTGATCCAGACGTGCTACAGAGTTTGCTGCTGCTGTCGGACCGTTCACATCTTTTCCGGCAGACGGAGAAACACCATCAGCCACCGGTGTGTGTGCAAGGCGTCCATCCGGTGTCGCTCCGGTCTGAGCTCCCAGTGGAACATTGGCAGATACCGGATACAAGCCGGCCTGAAATTGTCCGCCCCTCGGATTTTTGTATTTCTCCATCGTTCTGGTATAAGTATACGCCACATCTCTGGCAAAAGAGTCAACTTCAGGAATGTCATTGCCAAACTTAGGAATCTCTTCAATCATATTTCTGATTTCCTGGAATCTGGCTTTCTTTTCCGGTGCCGGCTCCATTTTCAGGACATTCTCGATCATTGACTTAATCTGTTCTTCCGAAACAGTCTGTCCCGCATCCTGTAGCTTTTTCACAGCCTGAGCAGCAACCTGACCGGCAGTAATTTCGTCAAAGCCCTGTCCATAATTCCATTCCAACGCTTCTTTGTATTCCCTCATACTGACTTTATTTTCTTCATATACCAGCTGTCGAATGGCATATAAAGAATCAGCCATATTGGCAACGCCAAAGCCCTGTGGACCGGTAAAATTGTATACCGCACCACCCTCCTGAACCGTTTTTCCTCTCTTGATGCAATCATCCACCATGCAGGAAAGGAAAGGCAGTGGGCATCTCTGGGCATGTGCCACATCAATGGCATTATCTGCATTGACCAGAAGTTCAATACAATAGGTAGTCTGCTTTTTATATGCATCATAAAATTCTTCAAATGTGTCCATTTCTTCCACATCACCGGTTCGAATCCCAACCTGAACACCCTGATCCATACCATTGGAAAATACCAGTTCCAGAGGTCTGCACATATTATAAAAAGCTGCATCGTGCCAACCTTCTGTTTTTCCGGCTTTCTGAGGTTCCACACAACCGATGATATTATATTCTCTTGCATCCTGAAGAGTAAGTCCTCTGCTCACCAGTGACGGAATAATCACTTCGTCATTATAATAGGCCGGTTGTCCCAAACCGGTTCTCGTAAGTTCCGCCGCACGAATCAAGAATTCATGTGGTGATCCGTTCCACACTCTTACACAAAAAGAAGGTTGTGGAAGATGTACATGCATGGATGCCTGAATACACATAAAAGACAAATCATTAGTCACGTCTTCTCCATCACCGTTCTGTCCTCCTGCAATCAGATTTTGAAACAGACTGTATCCTGCAAATCCTTTTGCCGATTCTGCATCTCTGCACTTATTCAGGTCATTTAATTTTACCCAGACACAATCCATCAACTCCTGAGCAAATTCCCGGGTGATCTTTCCCTCGTCCATATCTTTTTTATAATATGGATACATGTACTGATCAAATCTTCCCGGAGAAATAGAATGCCCGCTGGACTCAATCTGCAAAAGCTGTTGAACAAACCAGAAAGATTGACATGCCTCCCAGAATCCGTTTGCTCCATGAGCCGGTACTTTTCTGCAATTGGATGCTATGACCATAAGTTCTTTCTTTCTCACATCATCCGTACATTCCTTTGCCATCTTTTCTGCCAGTTCACTGTATCTTTCTGCATAACGTATCACGGCCTCACAGCTTGTAATCACTGCATTCAAAAAATGCGTCCTGCTTGCATAATCAGCATCTGCCACGCTGCATTTTGCCAGTTCTGCTTTTGCCTGCGCAATAATTCCCAGATACCCGACCTCCAACACTTTTTCATATTGGACTGTCACATGCCCCACACCATTGTAAAAATAATTTCCCGGTGTAAAAATATTGTGTTCGATCGCCTGTATAGCTTCCGGAGCCATATAGGATGTAGCAAGCTCACTTGTAGTTTTCCCTTTCCAGTACTTATGTACCTGGCGAAGCTGTTGCTTTGTCTCTTCAGATATGTAAAAGGGATCTGCTTCACGTACAGCTACCGTGTCAAATTCCGCTTCCAGCCATTCAAATGAAAACTCCGGGTATGTCTGACAACCCCGTGGTGCTATGGTTGTACTGCCTACAATCAGTTCCTCATCTCTGATAATGATCGGAATATGCTCCAGTATATGCGCAAATGCTTTTGCCCTTCTGGTTACAGTCGGCTCACCTTCTGTCTGCATATAAGATTCCGTAAGCAAAACCGCACGGGCTGACTCGATCACCGGCATCTTTTCAAACAAATGATCAATCAACCGGGGGATTCGAGGAGATTTGGGAATTTCACTGGTGTTAAATTGTTTCATAACTCTCCTTTCACCGCAACCTGCTATTTTATTAATTGTTCTTTTCCGGAATGTCCTCTCACATTTCCGGCTCTATTGTCCTTCCTATTCGGACAATTTTAATTTAAAGCTTATTATACTCTCTTTTTTTTCAAAAGTCAACGAATCCAACACAATTTATGTGGTTTCATGTTGGTTTTTTGTGGGATTAAACCTTGGTTTTTTGTGGTTTTCAAGATTTCCTATTGACAAAGCGCATCCTTTCCATCATACTTAAATCATAAATATGAGCCAAGGGACAAATAGACATAAAATGCATGCTTGCATGCATTTTTATGTCTATGGATCCCGCTAAACATGAGCAAGCAGCCATTTTTCTGTGAAAAATGAGCGAATTGCGAATGTTTTCATCGATTTTGAGAGTGCAAAGCACGAAAAAATCGATGTCAGGCTCA
>JBJFCH010000017.1:0-7579 GCA_051888835.1 Oliverpabstia sp.
TTTCTTTCACCTCGGCGGTAAAACTGACGCCTGTATCATAGGAATATCCACTTAGCTTATCTCCTACCTGAAGTTTGTCAAGCTGTGTCTCACTGATGCTTCCTTTAATATAGAGTCCCTCACTGCTGACCACCTGAATCAGCGGTTTTCCTTCCTGGCTTACATGCTCCGGATCTTCCACCGTTTTTACAACCCCATTCAGGGTGCTCTTGATTGTCTGATTATTCAACTCTTTCTCAATTTTTTTCAATTCCAGATCTGCTTCTTTTAAATCCAGCTGATAATCACGGATTTCACTTTCTTTGTCTTTGATCTGCTTTTGAATCTCTTCCTTTGACAAACCCTCTCCGACAGAATCCATTACATTGCTGACAGTTTTTAAAATATCTGCCGTTACCCTTCTGGTGTATACTGCGGAAGATGCCATTGGACTGACTTCCATAGTATCTGCCTGAGACGCACCGGATTCCGGTGTACTTTCCGGAGTAGGTGCTGTTGTCGGTTCCGGTGTTTCCGTTGGTTCCGGTACTGTTGTCGGTTCCGGCTCTTTCGTCGGTTCCGGTATTGTTGTCGGTTCCGGCTCTTTCGTCGGTTCCGGCGTTACCTCTCCTTCTCCGGACTCCATATCTTTTTTCTCCAGCTTCACATAGTATTCTTCATTTTCCTCAAAATCACTTAAAAGTGCTGCGTCCTGTTCCCATGCTTTCACAAGAGACGTTCCATACGTATTATCTTTCCATACTTCCAGTCGGAAATATCCCGTTTTCTTTTTTATCTGATTAAAAAAGCTTCCCTTAACCACACCTTCTGCACTGATCAGATATGTATAAGGTTTTTCGACCGTTCCTTCTCCTTTATAATACGCTTCAACTTCTTCTCCGGTAAGAATCTCATAAACCTTCGTATCTGTATCAATTTCGTCTCCGTTCCCATCTGTAATTTCTTTCAGGTCTAATTCATATTTTTCATCCGGTTCCAGACTCAGATTTTCATCCATGATTCTCTGACCCCAAACTTTCAGAAGCTCACCGTTACTTATATTTCCATCTCTCACTTCAATCAGGAAAAAGCACTGTTCCTGAGCCATACGGTTCAAAAAGCTTCCAAAAATCACACCCTCCTGGCTGCAAAGAAAATGATAAGGGTCTTCTACCGTTCCTTCTCCCATATATGGCACAGCATCTGCATCCAGTTCTTCATATGCCGCCACAGGTTCTTCCACAGGTACTTCCGGCTCCTCGAAAATACCCGGATCTTCTATAAAGCCGGGATCATCCATAAAACCACCATCACTGGCAGGTTTTGCATTTTTCAATTTTGTAAGCTCTCTCTGTGCCTTTTTGATGCTCAGCTCGATTCCTTCCTTATCCAGCTTTTTCATCTCCAATTCCAGATTGACCAGCGTCATATCATAGGACACAAGAGGATCTCCTTCTTTTACTGTATCCCCCTCACTGACAAAGATATCATCAACCACCTGATTATTTCCCAGATATACATCCTGTGATACGTCTGAAGTAATGTTGCCGGAGAGGCTCATGTCGCTCATTCCCCCGCCCCATCCCATCATTTCCTGCATGGAGATTACTTTTACCCTCTCCTGATTTGTCTGTTTTACAGCAAATACGATACCGGCACTCAGGAGGATAATCCCTGCAACAGTTCCAACTGCGATCCATCTTTTTTTCATGATATATCCTCCTCCTTTTTCAAAATGCCGTCGCGGATAATTACTTTTCTCTGTGCATAAGAAGCAATTTCTGCGTCATGTGTAATCATCAATATACTGACCCCTTCGTCATTCAGACTATGAAACAGTTCCATAACCTGTTCACCGGATGTGCTGTCCAGAGCTCCTGTAGGCTCATCCGCCAGTAATATTTTCGGATGATTGACCATTGCCCGCGCAATAGCAACCCTCTGTTTCTGACCACCGGATAACTGATTGGGAATAAAGTTCACCCTGTCTCCCAGTCCTACTCGTTCCAATGCCCGCAGTGCCCGTTCTCTTCTTTCTTTTTTCGGAACATTGGCATATGTCAGCGGCAGTTCTACATTTTCCAGTGCTGTCTGTCTTGGAAGAAGCTGAAAATTCTGAAACACAAAACCAATCTTTGTCAGCCTCAGATCTGACATTTCATTATCAGAGCACTTGCTGATATCCTGTCCATCCAGAATCAGGGTTCCTGACGTTGGCTGATCAAGACATCCCACTAGATTCATGAGCGTTGTTTTTCCGGATCCTGATGGTCCCATCACCGCAACATACTCACCCTCTTCCATATCAAAGCAAATATTTTTCAGCACAGGAATAACCATTTTCCCCTGAATATAATCTTTACAGATATCTTTCATTTCCAGAATCACTGTCCATCCTCCATTCCGTCGTCCTGAGCTGAATTTGCTGCAACATCATCATCCGTCATCTCATCGTCGTACATCTCACTGTCCAACATTTCGCCATCTAACGTTTCACCGTCCAGCATCTCGCCATCGTACATTTCGCCGTCCAGCATTTCACCGTCCAACATCTCGCCATCCAGCATCTCCTCATCAGACATCACCGGATTGCTCTGCCCCATCTGTCCGTTCTCCCCTGCAACTGTCGGCATTCCCTCTTCCAGTCCTTCTTCCGGGAATGTAATCATATCTTCCTTGGACAGTCCATCAGCGATTTCATACTGACACAAATTCTCATCATACTGCCCCAAAATGACTTTTCTCTTTTCCAGTTTACCTTTTCCGTTATCTGCCCAGACATATGGCTCATCATCCAGACCGGCGATCAGATATTCATCCAGCCATAATCCGGCTCTTTCTTGTTCCTGTCCATAATCAGCTTCAATATATACATGCTGACCCAGCATTAATCCTTCTGAAGAATCCAGATCCACATAAAATGGATAGGAATTGGACTGAGTCGTGGAGTCTCCACTATAAAAATACATATTTCCCGAGTCGTTTCCGGGATTCTCCAGATCTACTTCTCCCATAGTTCCTGTCCATGTCTGATTTTCATCCAGCCTTGAATGAACGATCACCGGTTGTCCCGGTACGATTGATCCCATATTCTGCTCATTGATTTTTCCTTTTACACGGAAATCTCCCATAGCAATAATAGTCATAAAAGCCTGACTTTCTCCATAATAATTTGTCTCACCATTATTGATGGATTTGACCACTCCTGCCATCTCACTGAGCACTTCAGCATTTTCTATGGAATCCTCCAGTTTCTGAATCTCAACCTGTTTACTCTTTTTTTCATATTCGCTCTGTTTCAATTCCATCTGTGCACTCTGAATCTGCATCGTATAATCCAGCTGTGCATCCTTTCCTGCACTCTTTTTTTCTTTCTCAAGTGCAGCAATCTCATTGTATTTGTTACCGATCGTATTACTGATTCGTTCCAGTTCCAGCTTTGCCTTACTCAGATTTTCCTCATCATTTTCCGTATCATAAGCAAACAGCGGAGTCCCTTCTTCTACTTCCTGACCTTCTTCCACATAGATTTCCTTGATCGTTTTCTCCTGATTCGGCTGAATCTCCAGTTTTTTCTGTGTCTCAACCACACCGGCAAAACGATTCAATGCCCCGTTTGCATTGTCAGAACCCGACAGACTTTCCACTTTTGTCACATAGACCACATTTTCATCCGCTCCTGCACTCCCCCGTCCCAGAAAGAACCAGAGACCTCCTCCAATGATCAGAACTGCTACTGCCACTGAAATTCCTATTATCAATGCTTTTTTCTTCATCTCAAACCTCCCGCATCAGTTGTTCTTTTCATTTTATCATCTTACGTAGGTAAGTTTCTTAATTTTACCTTACTATTTAATAAAAGTTCTCTGGTTCTTCTATATCAATATTTTTTCAGTTTTTTATATAGCATTAATGTATTTTTATAATCACCTCCATAAAGGAAATAATAATCTATTTGTGTTGTTCCTTCTGTATAAAGATATGGTCCATACATCGGTATATCACAGCACATGACAGTTTTTTCGGCTGCTGCTCCTATTCCATATCCATACTCCGAGACCAGCAGCGGCATACGCAGCTGTTTCCCTCCAAAACTGATATATCTTGCTTTCTGATTCATCCTTTCCAGATGATCCTCCAGAATTCCTTTCGCGGAAATTTTCTCATTTTTCGGCCAGTCAAAATATACCCATGTCTGAAAGCCACCGTCTGTCTCTATCTGCCTTGCCAATGTTTCTTTTTCTGCAAGCAAAAGTTTTCCGTTCATATCAAAAAACTGCAGTGCACCCGACTTTTTACTGATCCGTACTTTGATTTTTCCGGTCGATACCTCTGCCAGAGTTTTTCCTTCTTTTGCCGTCCATACAACAGGAGATTCTGATTCATAGTACCACGAACCAACAGAAAAATCCGTCATTCTGCCTTTTATAAATTGTACCCGGATCACAGCATCATCCACTGGTGTCAAACGAAGGATTCCGTAGTTACTGATCAGATCCAACGCTTTTTTTGTTTTTCTGATCATACGGACAGAATTGTCAATACGTCCATGCCCTCTGGGTCTCAGCCGGCTGCTGTCCGGGACCTGACCAAATTGATATGGAGAAAGATTGACCGAAGATGTTTTAACTGAAGTAGATTTGACAAAGCCACCATCAACAGTCTCCTTTGTCTGTTTTGCCACAATCGGTTTTGGCCCAATATAACTACGCATTTTCTGTTCTTTCTTTCCCTGCAGCGCATCCAGACGTTCCTGCTCTCTGGCTGTAATTTCTTTTTTCGTAAACTGTTCGACTTTCCGGCTCACTTTATTTTCCAGGGACTGCATGTGTTTTTCCCGGGATACCGGCTTGCCGATTAGATCCGTCAAATCCCCCTGATGAACAACCGTCAGTTCGTGAAGAGCACGAGTCGCCGCTACATACAGAAGTTTCACATACTGATCTTCGGCCGGATAATTTGCAGCAGACGGATGATAGATCAGTACCGCATCAAATTCCAGACCTTTCGTATATTCCACCGGAAGTACCATAATGCCGCTTCCAAATTCTGCTGTCTCCAGATCAGTATCCACCAATGATATTCTTTCACTGAGACGAGTGCTGACCATGGAGGCTTCTCCCCTGTCATGGCATATCACTGCAATTGTTTCATAACCATCTTTCTGCCATTTCTCAATTGTTTTTACTGTTTCCTGTATCATACCCTCTTCGTCTCTACACACTGACATATGTACCTGATTTCCATGCCGAATGATTGGTTCTACCGGATAAATGGAAAAATCTCCATGCCGGAGTATTTCCGTAGCAAATTCTGAGATTTCCACTGTATTACGATAACTTTTTTTCAAAAGTCCAAAACTGTCAAACGGTCCGGTTAAAAGCAGTTCCTGCAGATCCTTCCAGTCATTCAGACCATATCCGTAATGAATATTTTGTGAAACATCTCCCATAATCGTATAGGTACATCCTCTGAGGCAGTATGCAAGCACACCATATGCCATCATGCCAAAATCCTGAGCTTCATCAATGATCACATGGCTCGCCTCACGAATACCGTCCGTCTCCTTAATCCGTTTGTACAAATAGGCTAATGCTGCAAGATCATAAACGTCATACTGATTCTCAGAAACAGATATGTTTTTTCCCTTTTGCGCCTGCGAATAAAGGAATTCCTGATACAATTCAAAAATAGAACCTTTCCAGATTTCTTTTCCAAAATGCCACCTGTATTTGCGCTGCAGCTCTTTTTTCTCTGTCTGCGTATAGGATACATGTTTTCCGGACAATTCATTTTCCAGTTTTGCCAGTAAAATCTTATTCAACATATTGATCTTGCTCTGCATAGACATTTTCTGATTATTTTTCAGATAATCCCGAATTGTATCCCCATCAAGCAAAAGAAGTCCATTTTTCTCAAGACATATATCCCCGGTGGGAACAGCATTCTTTTCATATGCAGTACAGAATGTTTCCAGATCATGGAACCATTCATAACTACCCTTGATACAGGAATCTTTGTCCCGCTTATCAATCGTGCAGATCTGATGAATCTCCGGATTCCAGTCTTCATACAGGAGCCGTACAAACAGCTGCTCCATCGTCATCTGAGATACCCCATAAACATCAAGATCCGGCAATACACCTGTTATATAATTCAGAAGGATTCTATTGCTGCCAATAATATAAAAATCTTCCGGACGAAATTCATTTTCATAATTATACAAAATGTAGGAAATCCTGTGCATAGCCACTGTTGTTTTTCCGGAACCGGCCACCCCCTGAACAATCATATTGGTCTTGGGAGATTTACGAATGATCGCATTCTGCTCTTTTTGTATCGTTGCAATGATTTCTCCCAATACAGCTTTTTTGTTTTTTGCAAGATATTTCGTTAATAATTCATCATTTGCCACCACATCAGAATCAAAAAAGTCTTTCAATCTGTCATTTTCAATCTCATAGGTACGCTTTCGTTTTAAGTCTATCAGGCAGGTTCCTTCATTTTTTACCACATAACTGCAGGGACCCAAAGCGTTTTCATAATAAACAGATGCTACAGGAGCTCTCCAGTCAATCACTACAGGATCTAACCCATTCTGCGAAATACCAACCCGCCCCACATAGTAAGATTCTTCATGAGGCTGATGTGGATCCTTAAAATCAATTCTTCCAAAATACGGCTTTTTTCTTGCTTTCCGGCACCGAACCAGATCGCGTCTGTACTCCTGCAGCTGAGACTGTGTGTTGTGAAGCAGTGACAAGGCTTCCTTGTCCTTAGGTCCGTATGTCTCAATAAGATCATGCAGTTCTTCTGATAACTGACTGATATGACCTTCTGCCCTTTCCAGATTGTCCTGTGCCATCTTGATTATTTCTGTCAGCTGTTTTTCCTCATCCTCACGGCTCAATCCCGGGATGGGGCGAAATGTTTTCTTTGTCTCCATCATTTTCTCCTTATTCGTTTATTCATCCCGATAAAAGAATCCTATCATTTCCTCTCATGAAAGTATAGACTTATTAGCAAAAATATTATGTTCCTAAGGAATGATTGACTTTTTCCCCCATTCTGATAAACTAGAGATAAGATTTTTAACAGTTTGTCCCCACTTTTAATGCAAAAAACCTGTTATTTCAAGTATTTGTTTCACAATTATGATTACACGACCACTTTTACGGAGGTTACTATATGAAATTTTTTATTATTTATCTGCTGGCTGTCAACATCGCCGGTTTTATTGCTTTTGGAGTAGATAAATACAAAGCAATTCATGACAAATGGAGAATCCGTGAATCTACTCTTATGCTTTTTGCTTTACTGGGTGGAAGTCCGGGTTGTCTTGCCGGAATGTATCTTTTTCATCATAAAACCAAACATCGATTATTTACGATTGGCGTTCCTGTGATTCTGGTGCTTGAACTGCTGCTTGGTTGTTTTGCCTTTTACACATATCAGCAACAGCTGCCCTATGATCATGATCCTCAAAAATTAGTAAAGCATGAGCTTTCTCTTCTCCAAACGACAGATTCTGAAAAAATCGACAATTATTTGTCCTATCAGGATATTTTTCCTACTGAAACCACAGATAAGACAATTCCTG
>JBJFCH010000017.1:7679-8812 GCA_051888835.1 Oliverpabstia sp.
TATTTGTCCTATCAGGATATTTTTCCTACTGAAACCACAGATAAGACAATTCCTGATGAAATAGAATCTGTCTTCACTAATTTTTTTCAATCTTTCACCTATCATATTGAAGACGTGAACACAGAAGGTAACACTTCTGAGGTCACAGTCTCTTTGAATACCCTGGACGGAAAACAGGTAGCTCGGGAATACTCCCGACGGGCCCTCACCAAACAGATTCAAAATTCCGCTACCCCTGCAGGTGTGGACTTCTCACTGGAAGACTGCTATCTTTTACTTGGCACGGTTCTGGAAGAAAATACTTTTGATACCGTCCAGTCAAAATATACCATTTCTCTCACCCGAAATGGCAAAGTCTGGTCCATTTCTTCTCCTGATGAACTAGGTGCCGCACTTACCGGTGATTTTGCGGCTTACGTATCCGACGCTGATCTTTTCACTCCATCCGAAATCGTAGAAATTCATCTGGACACTTTGAAAGGATTTGACGTGGAACAACTGAACCGTTATCTTTCGTTGGATAATCTTTTTTCCGGAGATACAGAATATAAACGTACCATATCCCGGGCACTTGCTTCTCAGCTTCTCAAATATCTGGATTATCGGATCATCTCCGAAACCATCTCAAAAGATAAAACTACTGCAACAGTAAACATGGAGCTGACAAGCTGTGACTGTAGTTCTATGATGAGCCAGTACCGTAAAAAAGTTACATCTTATACAAGTACAGCCCAGGCTCTCCAAGATGGCATACAAGGACGATTAAATAAAGCAAATGACCTTTTAGTAGAATCTATTACAGAAAACACTTCCTCCGTCACAACACCGGTGACGATACATCTAAGAAATGACGGTGCGAGCTGGAGATTGGAAATGAATGATGAAATGAGTGAGGCACTTTTAGGCAAAATCAGCGAAGCCGTGGCAGAAATCTCGGAAGAACTGGGGGCGTGAGGGCTTGAACTGCTTTCTCTGAATTCTTTGAATTCTTTGAAAGCAAGTTATTGGTGGAATGGTTGGATGAATAAGAATATTGGGTCTATACAAAATTATTTCTGTTTTTTATCCTTTTTTTCACAATTTTCCACTCTTACTCCAAGGAACTTTACAATTTTTTTCGCTATACACAAAAT
>JBJFCH010000017.1:8912-27578 GCA_051888835.1 Oliverpabstia sp.
AATTTTCCACTCTTACTCCAAGGAACTTTACAATTTTTTTCGCTATACACAAAATTTCAAAAAGTATTTATCCCTCAAACTCGAAGAATTCATGAATGAGAAAAGATCTATCAAATTCTATCTGGATCATCATACTTCCCACATAAAATCTGAAGAACTTCTATCTACTGATTCTGGATATCACGAACTACTGTTACCTTTCTTCACTCCTTTGTCACAAGAATTGACCGACTGGATGAATTGTCCTTATCAAAAAAATCCTTTATATTCCGAACAATTAATTCATAAAAGTGTTTCCGGACATCTGCTTCGTTCCAAATCAGAATCCATTATTGATACTTTTTTATATATAAACAAGATACCTTTTCGATATGAATGTGCTCTTACATTAGGGGAAGTTGTCCTTTTTCCTGATTTTACCATCCGCCACCCACGAACAGGTCAGATCTACTACTGGGAACATTTTGGGCTAATGGATCAATCTCCATATTCTCAAAAAACATATGCAAAACTTCAACTCTATACAACTTACGGCATTATTCCTTCAATCCATTTGATTACTACATATGAAACAAAAGAATATCCTCTGAGTTCTGAAATTGTTGAAAAAATTATTCAATATTATTTTTTGTAACTTTACCTTATTGGGTCTATACAAATTTTTCTCCAAAATAATATCCTTTTTTCTGAATTTCACCCTCCAAATCAAGCTAAATTCTCAGGTTTTTTCTCCATGCAAAAAAAGATGACATTGAGCCCCTCCAATATCATAATTCAAGTTTCTCACAAACTATTTTTTCTATATAGACCCACGGGCATACAACTCCCGTCGAATCTTACCAATGCTATGATTGCTCTATCATCGAAAATGGCGCAGCTTGCGCTGCGCCACTATCTACTATCTACTATCTATCTTATTTTTCTACATCCTCACGAACCTGAATTCCCAGTTCTTCCAACTGTTTTTCATCTACAATATTCGGAGCTTCGGACATCAGACAGGAGGCATCTTTAACTTTCGGGAATGCGATCACGTCACGGATACTGTCCTGTTTTGCCATCAGCATAACAAGACGATCCAGTCCGTAAGCCAGTCCTGCATGAGGTGGAACTCCATATTTGAATGCAGTCAGAAGGAATCCAAACTGCTCATAGGCTTTTTCTTTTGTGAATCCCAGAGCTTCAAACATTTTTTCCTGAATATGGTTCTGGTGGATTCGAACACTACCTCCGCCAATCTCAGTACCGTTTAATACGATATCGTAAGCTTTTGCACGAACCCTTCCCGGATCAGTGTCAATATACTGCAAATCCTCTTCCATCGGCATCGTAAACGGATGATGCATGGCTTTAAAACGATTCTCTTCCTCTGACCACTCCAGAAGCGGGAATTCTGTGATCCATACAAAGCGGTAAACAGAATTGTCCAACAGATCCATCTGGCGTGCCAGCTCCAGACGTAGTGCACCCAGAACATCCCAGACAACTTTATTTTTATCAGCAGCGAATAAAAGCAGGTCGCCCGGCTGTCCATCCATAGCCTGTACAAGAGCATTCATCTCTTCCTCTTTCATAAATTTTCCGAAGGAAGATTTCAGGCTGCCATCTTCATGAATAGCCACGTATGCAAGACCTTTTGCCCCATAATCTTTGGCAAAATCAACCAGTTTGTCTATTTTCTTTCTCGGCATTGCTCCCTGTCCTTTTGCATTGATACCACGGACAGAACCGCCGTTTTCCAGCGCATTTTTAAACACTACAAATTCGCATTCTTTCACAACCTCAGAGACATCGTGAAGTTCCATGCCAAATCTAAGATCCGGTTTATCTGAACCAAAACGATCCATAGCTTCCTGCCAGGTCATACGCTGAATCGGAAGCGGAACATCAACATCCAGAACTTCCTTAAAAAGATAAGCCAGGAGGCGTTCATTGACATCCATTACGTCATCCTCATCCACAAAAGACAGTTCCATATCAATCTGTGTAAATTCCGGCTGACGATCTGCACGAAGATCCTCATCTCTGAAGCAGCGGGCAATCTGAATATAGCGGTCATATCCGGAACACATCAAAAGCTGTTTGAACAGCTGTGGAGACTGCGGAAGCGCATAGAAATTACCCGGATGAACACGGCTTGGCACCAGATAATCTCTGGCCCCTTCCGGTGTACTCTTGGTAAGCATCGGGGTCTCAATCTCCAAAAATCCTTCCTGCGCCATAAACTGACGGGTCAATGTGGTAATCTGAGAACGCATCATCAGATTTCTCTGGATATCCGGTCTTCTAAGATCAAGGAAACGATATTTCAAACGCAGATCTTCTTTTGTCTTACTGTTCTCTTCAATCGGGAACGGCGGGGTCTCTGCTTCTGCCAGAATACGCAGCCCATTGGCACGTACTTCGATCTCTCCTGTTTTGAGATTTGGATTAACTGCACCGGAACGAGCCTCAACCACACCTGTTACCGCAATTACAAATTCACTTCTCAGTTTGGTGGCTTTCTCAAATCCTTCCTCACTGATGCTTCCATTTTCAAAAATCAACTGCATGATTCCTGTACGGTCACGCAGGTCTACAAAAATAATTCCACCTTTATTTCTGCTTTTCTGTACCCATCCCATCAAAGTTACATTTTCTCCGATATTGGCAGTGGATACTTCTGTACAGCGATGAGTACGTTTCATCCCCTTCATTGACTCTGCCATGTTTTATTCCTCCTGCTATTTATAAATTCAAGATCAATGATTAAAGAATTCTACGATCTCCTCGTATCCTTCTTCTTTCAACTGTTCCTTCTGGAACTTTTTATTCTTTTTCATAACTGCAATGGTGACCTGCACACCATTCTTGCGATCCTCGTCTGCCTGTTTCAGTACTTTCATCATACCATCAGCCGGCATATTCTTCTCAATGAGAAGCGCTTTTTTATTGGCTGTACCCGGCACCTTAAATCCTCTTTCCATCAGCAGCATAATAATCCGCTCAAAACCGATAGAAAAACCACAGGCACAGGTATCATTGCCGGTAAACTTACCAATCATCTCGTCATATCGTCCACCGCCGCCTACGCTGCCGCCAAACTCATCCATGGAAATCTCAAAAATCGGACCGGTGTAATAAGACATTCCGCGAACCAGTGTAGGATCAAAAACAATCTTAAAATCTGCGCTCTTCACCGCATCCACACTGTTCATGATCAGTTCCAGACCATCTGCATACTGAGGATCCAGAACATCTGTCAGTTTTTCCTTCACATACCGCACACCTGCAACATCCCCGGTAATCTCCTCAAACATGGCAAGATAAGTGTCAATCGATTCCTTAGCAAATCCCTCTTTTTCCAGTTCCTCTCTGACGCCATCCATACCGATCTTGTCCATCTTATCAAGAATGATAAATACCGTATCATAGGATTCCGGTGCAAATCCGCTGTAAGCCGCCATGGCTTTCAATATTCTACGGTCATTGATTCGAATCGTAAAATTCTTAAAATCCAGTTTTCCAAGCAATGTGGTAGTTGCCAGAATCAGCTCAATCTCAGCCAGATTCGTAGGTTCACCCAATATATCAATATCACATTGCATGAACTGACGAAAACGTCCTCTCTGGGGACGATCCGCACGCCATACATTTCCCATCTGCAAAGCCTTAAAAGGTGTAGGTAGTTCATTTGCATGATTGGAATAGTATCTGGAAAGAGGAACAGTCAAATCATAACGAAGCCCGCCATCTACCAGATCCGCTTCACACTGAGCAGATTCCAGTTTCAGCTTTTCTCCTCGTTTCAGGATCTTAAAAATCAGTTTTTCATTTTCACCGCCCTGTTTGCTGGACAGATTTTCAATATGTTCCACACAGGGAGTTTCAATCGATGAAAATCCGAAGGTACCATAAGTTTCCTTTATCAGACGGATCACATAATCACGAACCGCCATCTCTGCCGGCAAAATGTCTTTCATGCCCGTAACCGGTTTCTTTTTCAATGCCATACTATTTTCTCCTCATCATTTTTTATAATCTCATCTGTGGAAGAGAGATTTCTCTTTCTTCTGTACTATGAATCATTCTCTGGAACGCGAGAAATACTTTCAGATCAAAATCTTTGATATCCTCGATCATCAGTTCAAAAGCAGTCTTTCGATCAAATGATTTCCTGTAAGGTCTGTCCGAGGTCAGTGCCGCGTATACATCACATACGCGGATGATTCTGGCTCCCAGAGGAATATCTTCTCCCGACAGATTTTCCGGATAACCGCTTCCGTCCATATTCTCATGATGATACAGAACCGTCTCAGCAATCCTGTCGGAATATCCTCTTTTTTTCAGAATCTCACAGCTTGCCTGAGAATGGAGACGAACATAATGGATTTCTTCCACGATCAGCCTGTTTTCATCCTCATCCAATGCACTGGATACCATCTCTTTTCCTATGTCATGCAACATGCCTGCAACTGCCATATCATAGCAGTAATCATCCGGAAGCCCCAGCTCTTTTGCCAGACTGTACGCAAGATTACTTACCCGCATGCCATGAATCAGCTGTTCTCTAAGACTGTACTGCAACAGATGCTTCTGATTCACATACTTTTCCGCTGTAGCCACATTGATTCCTCCAATTGTTTATACCAATCCTTTTTCTCTCCAGCATTTCATCAATCCGCTGAATGTACTGATTTACGTCTTTTACATTCTCTACACGTTCAATCCTGTTTCCGTGCTCAGAGACAAATTTTGTGGAAGCTCCCGCTCCTGCTGCCAGGATCGTCTGTTTTTCTTCCATAATCAGTATATTGTAAATTCCCGCTTTGTCAACCTCTGCGTAACCCACATTTTCAAAATTTCCGGCTATATTTTTCTGCCGGTACAGATAATAAGGCCCCATTCCCATGTTTTGTGCACACTTCTGGGTCATTTCCATAATCTCCTGACTGTTCTCGAAAGACATTTCCTCATATTGATCACGGAACAGATTCAGTCTGGTTGCTCTCTTTAGTGACAGAGAGTGAACCGTCAGGCTGTCAGGATGCAGTTTCTCGATTTCTTCCAGGGTATGAGCCACTTCCTCTTTTCCCTCACCCGGCAGTCCAATAATCAGATCCATATTTATATTCGTAAATCCCATCTCACGGGCCGTCAGGAAAATATTTTTTGTATCCTCGACTGTGTGTTTTCTACCAATCACATCCAGTGTCTCCTGATTCATGGTCTGCGGATTAACAGAAATTCTGTTCACAGGAAACTGCCGTAAAACCTTAAGTTTTTCTCGGGTAATACTATCCGGACGACCCGCCTCCACTGTATATTCTTTCACATACGTAAAATCAAATGTATCCTGAATATGCGCCAAAAGCCTGTACAGCTGCTCCGGCTCCAAAGTAGTAGGAGTACCGCCTCCGATATAGATCGTATTCAGTTTTTGATCCCCCATTGCCTGACGGATGTAAGTAATTTCTTTACAAAGTGCATCCAGATATTCATCTACCCGCTTTACCCAGCGTTCCAATGGATGAGAGCCAAATGAACAATACAGACAGATACTGGGACAGAATGGAATTCCCACATATAAACTATAGCCATTTTCATAGTCAAGATCTTTAAGGATCGCCTTCTCCCGGTTCGCTATGGTAATAGCCAGTGCCGTCTTTTCCCGGCTCACGCTATAAGTATTTCGCATATACTCTGCAATATCTGCATTTTTCCATCCCTGCTCAAGAAGCTTCATAGGAATCTTTGTTGGACGGATTCCCGTCAAATTGCCCCACGGCAGCGAAGTTCCCGTCAGGTTCTGTAATGCTTCGTAGACCAGATGCTTTAAAACATTTTTTGTTTCTTTCCGATCCTTTTCATAGTCCACGAAAGCTTTTTTTCCATATATTTTTTCATTGTCTTTTTCTATTTCCAGACAAATCTCCTGATCACTGTAAGCAACCAGGAGTAAAAGCTGGTATTCCCCGGCATGTTCCTCATCCTCATAATACATTTGTACCTGACTTTTTGGATAAAAGGCCCGAACCAGGGAATAAACATCATATTCAAAATCTTTTCTGTTAAATCGAATTCCAATGTTAAGCAAAGGGATTGTACCTCTTTTCATAAGCTATGGTTGTTTCTTCATTATGTCCCGGACATACTCTCGTCTCCTCCGGAATCTCTTTCATAATCCGGGCAATACTTTGCCGCATATCTCTGCCGCTGGATGTGGGCATATCTGTTCTTCCCACACTGCCGCAAAACAATGTATCACCGGAAAAAAGTACCCCCTCTTCTTCAAGATAATAACAGCAGCTTCCTTCCGTGTGTCCCGGCGTATGGAGTACACGGATTCGAAATCCTGCCAGATTTATTTCTTCTTCATCCTTCAGCCAGCAGTCTGCTTTCAATGTACAAGGACGATTGATCCAGGAGCCGGACAAATTCTTCTGGGGGCTGCCCAAAACTGCCCGTTCTTTTTCCATGGCATAAACAGGAAGCTTCCATTCTCTCTGAAGTTCTTCCACTGCCATGATATGATCAAAATGTCCATGTGTGAGAAGCACAGCCACAGGCTTCCCCTCCATCACCTGAATCTTTCGCTCTATCCTGTCAGCCTGGTCAGCCGGATCGATGATTAAAATTTCACCTGTCTCTATATTTTTTAAAAACCAGACATTAGTGGATACCATCCCCAATATCTGTTGCTCTATTACAGCTTTTTTCATACCTGCACTCCTCACCAATTCTGTTCCCGTCAACCCGTAGTACGTTCAATGTCGATCACACTCTCCACCTGTCGGATCTTTTCAATCAAAGTATTCAGCTCATCTGTGCTGTGTACATCAAACGTCATGGAAATCGTGGCTCTTCCCTGCTTGCTGGTACGGCTGTTGATTGCTGTCAAATCGATCTTTCTTTCCGTAAAGATACGGGAAATATCCACCAGAAGACCGGTCCGGTTATTAGCAAACACATTGATCTCCGCCGTATACAATCCATTGGAAAAATCACTGCCCTGCCACTCTGCATCAATCATACGGACACGGTCTGCTTCGCTAAGATTGATTACATTGATACAATCTGTCCGGTGTATGGTAACGCCTCTTCCTCTGGTGACAAATCCGACAATCTCATCACCAGGAATCGGGCTGCAGCATTTTGCAAAACGTACTGCGATATCATCCAGTCCTTTCACTACGATGCCACTTTTTTCCTTTACAATCGGCAGTTTTTCTTTTGCTTCTGCCACAGCCTCCATCACCTTTTCATCGGTGATCTCTTTTTTATGTTCTTTCTCATAAGCTTCAACCAGCTTATTCAGGATCTGTCCTTCCTTCAGTCCTCCATGCCCCAAAGCTGCCAATACACTGTCCCAGTCACGGAACCCATACTTTCTCATAACAGCTTCCATATAGCGGGGTTTTGTCAGTTCACCAAGAACTTTACCTTTCAGCTTGGCATAATTATTAAGCATTTCTTTACCCTTCAGGATATTATCTTCCTTCAGTTCCTGCTTAAACCACTGATTGATCTTATTCTTTGCCTGAGTACTTCTGACAATCTTGAGCCAGTCACGGCTGGGTCCTTTGGAATTCTGAGACGTAATAATCTCTACCCGGTCACCATTTCTGATCTCATACTCAATAGGAACAAGCTTTCCATTAACCTTTGCACCCACCATTTTATTACCCACAGCACTATGAACACTGTAGGCGAAATCAACGGTTGTTGAACCTCTCGGCAATGTCTTGACATCGCCGGCCGGACTGAAACAATAAACATTTTCATTAAAGAGATCCAGATCACTCTTTAATAGGCTAAGGAACTCTTTATTGTCCGACATATCCCGCTGCCACTCCAGAATCTGACGCAGCCAGCTCAGTTTTTCTTCTTCCTGCTGAGCCACCGGTTTCTTACCGTCTGATGCTTCTTTATATTTCCAGTGTGCCGCAATACCATATTCAGCCGTCCTGTGCATCTCAAAGGTACGAATCTGAATCTCAAAGGGCTGCCCATTCGGCCCGATCAGTGTTGTATGAAGAGACTGATACATATTCGGTTTGGGCATCGCTATATAATCCTTGAACCTTCCCGGAATCGGCGTATACATCTCATGGATTACACCAAGAGCCGCATAGCAGTCTTTTACCGTATCTACAATAATACGTACTGCAAACAGATCATAAATCTGATCCAGCGTTTTATCCTGGTTCACCATCTTCTTGTAAATGCTGAAAAAATGCTTTACTCTGCCGTTTACCTCAGCATTGATATCCGATTCTTCCATATGCTGTTTTACTTCTTTTACAATGACCTGAACAAAAGCCTCCCTCTCACTCTTACGGAGATTAATCTTCTCCACCAGATCATAATAAACATCCGGCTTCAGATATTTTAATGACAGGTCATCCAGCTCTATCTTAATCTTGGAAATACCAAGTCTCTGAGCAATGGGTGCATAAATATCCATTGTCTCACGTGCTTTCTCTTTTTGTTTTGCCGGTGACCAGTACTTGGCAGTTCTCATATTGTGCAGACGGTCTGCCAGCTTGACAAGAATTACACGGATATCTTTCGCCATAGCCAAAAACATTTTCCGCAGATTCTCTGCCTGAATCTCTACTTTATCAGCAGAATAATTCAACTGTCCCAGCTTTGTGACACCATCCACAAGAAGAGCCACTTCGGAACCGAATTCTCTCTCCAATTCCTCCGGAGTCATGACAGTATCTTCCACCACATCATGAAGAAGACCTGCTACGATGGTCTCCTTATCCAGTTCCAGATCTGCCAGTATAATAGCAACACAAAGCGGATGGATAATGTATGGCTCACCGGATTTTCTCGTCTGTCCCTCATGAGCTTTTGCAGCTACATGATATGCCTTTTCAATCATGGAAAGATCTGCTGACGGATGATATTTACTGACACTGCGGATCAATTCATCATAAAGCTGTTCAGGACTGGTAAAATCTTCCATTTTTTTGACACTGGCTTCCACAGCCTCTATCTCATGCTGTCTTTCATCCATGTCCTTCGTCTTTTTTCCCTCTTCCATAAAATCCCACCTGTCTAATCTACTTGTAACGCAAAATTATGAGTTAGGGGCAAAAACTTTTGTCCCTTGTCTCATATTATTTTCCTTCATAACAGATAACAGAAGCTACATCATAGTTTTTCAGACGTTCTCTTCCCTTCAATCCGGCAAGTTCCATCAAAAATACAATTTTAACAACCTCTCCACCCAGTGCTTCTATCATCTTTATAGCCGCTTCTATTGTTCCACCGGTGGCGATCAAATCATCAATCAGGACAACTCTCTGTCCCGGTTTTATGGAATCCTTATGCATCTCAACTACAGCACTGCCATATTCAAGATCATATTCCTGGGAGATCGTCTCACATGGAAGTTTTCCTTTTTTCCGCACCGGTACAAATGGCTTATGTAAATTATATGCCACCGGAACGCCAAAAATAAATCCTCTGGACTCTGTACCGACGATCACATCTGCATCTACATCTTTTACCAGATCCTGAATGGAATCAATTGCAAGCTGCAGTCCGTCCGCATCCTGTAAAATACTGGTTACATCCCGAAATATAATACCTGGTTCCGGAAAATCCGGAATACTTCTTACATACTCTTCAATTTTTTTCATGATAATCTCCCTTCCACTCTAACCTGTATATCGACAATTAATGAAACTATTATAGCATTATTCTACTGACACCGCAATTTTTTTTTATTTTCCGCCAGGATTCCTTATTTTCAGATTCCTATTTTCACAATCTATTTCACTTTGATTGCCTTATGAGGACACATCTCCTGACAACAAAAACAACGGATGCATTTTTTATAATCATAAACAGGCGGCTGTTTTCTTCCGTTTTGGAACGAAATGGCTTTTTCCTCCACCGGACATGCCTCCACACAGACTCCGCACTTTTTACACAGCTGCATATCTACATATGGTTTTTTCTGAAAATGCTTCATTACAAAATCCAATTTGTTCCATATGTTTTTTCTTTGTTTTCTTCTGTCCACACGATATTCCGGATTGCCGTAAGCTTCCACCATCTGCTCCATGGTTATTTCTCCGTCCGGTGTCAAAATACGAATATTTTCCTCTTTCCATGTTCCAAGCCCCATCTTTTCTCCATAAACATTGGTAGGTACCATTTCCGGATTCAAATGTACCAGCCGACAAAATACGCTGTCCACTGCTACCGGATCCGCACCCATCAATATAAGATTCATCGATATGGGATCACCGGAAGTCGGACCATTTCCGTCCATAGCCACGATCCCATCCATGATACACAGTCTGGGACGGATCTTTTGATTCAGATCCACCAACATTCTGGCAAAACTGTCTGCATTTGAATATTTAGTATGCCCCTGGGCTTTATGAAGACCGCTGATACAGCCGTAAAGATTCTTTACTCCACCGGTAATCCGCTCAAGTGCATGCGTTTTCATTTTACATATATTAATCAGTGCATCCGTCTCCTGTACCGGTCTTGCCATAAAAAATTCTTTTCCCATCTTTCCTTCGGGATACTCAACAATACTTCCCTGATTGAAATCTTCCACCTGAATCTCATACTTTTCCAGCACAGTATCCATCCCTGTGCCTTCCATTACTTTCAGAGCAGAACCTACACCGCAGGAATCTCCGCATCCGATTTTATCGAAGCCTTCTTCCCGCAAAAGCCGTGCAACTGCTCCCACTACTGCCGGATGCGTAATCACCGCCCGTTCCACTTCCGCTTTCCGTACCAGATTCGGTTTCAGAAGGATTTTCTCATCCTTGCGAATCAGATGTTTCCATCCCCCAAGAAGCCCCATTCCCGTCTTAATTTTTTGATATACTGTCTCCTCATCATAAGAATCGCAGGGCAGTAAAACAACAACACTTTCCATGATACCTCCTGTTTCAATGGCTTTCGCCTTTATTATATCAGCCCAAGGCTTTTCATCATCCACAGCCATCCCGTCAGGGTAAAAGCACTGCAGAATGTGGTAATCATGACTATACTTGATGAAAGTACTCCATCATGTCCCATATTTCTCGCCATCACGTAGCAAGTCACTGTAGTTGCCGATCCGAGCATTACCAAAATTGCCACCAATTCCTGATTCCGAAATCCAAGCATAACGGCAATGGGAAGAAAGATACAGCCCCATCCCAGAAGCTTCATAAAAGCCGCAGTCAAAGCCGGACCAAGCTTCGCAAAAGCCTTTTTTTCATCAAATGCGGCACCCATAGCCATCAGCCCCAATGGCGTTGCAAGTACGCCAAGATTACTTACAGTTTTCATAAAAATCTTCGGTCTGGGCAATCTTAAATACGACCACACAACACCTGCGAGAATGCCAAGAATGATAGGATTTGTTACAATTCCTGTTAATGTCTTTTTTATAAGAGCTCCATCCATCTTTCCTCGATCCGGTTTGAAAAAGGATAAGACTACCACAGCCATGATATTATAGATAGGAACAGAAGCAATAATCATCAGCGGTCCCATTCCGGAATTGCCATAGATATTCTGAATAAAGGCAATTCCCAGAATCGCTGCGCTGCTTCTGTAAGCTCCCTGAATAAATTCTCCCTGAATTCTTTTATCTTTCCAGATACAGGATACTGCCATGGAAATCAGGATACCGGTACACGTTGTCACCACACAGAACAAAACAAATTTTCCATCCCACACTTCCCGAAAATCTGCTGTGGCAAGATCCTGAAATAAGAGTGCCGGCAAAGCTACTTTGAAAACGAATTTATTCAGCCGATTCACAAAAGGTTCATCCATAAGACCGATTTTTCGAAACACATAACCCAATACCATAGTAAGAAAAATCGGCATGGTAGCCTCAAGACTAAATATCAGATTTTCCATCATTTCCTCCTACACAAGACCAACAAGGCGTAAAATATACAGCCAGCCGGTCAAAGTAAATGCACTTCCCAGCGTTGTTACCATTAGCACACTGGAAGTCAGCACCCCTTCATGTCCCATGTTTTTTGACATAATAAAACTGCTCACAGCAGTTGATGATCCTGCCATAACCAGAATTGACACCATTTCTTCATTGCGGAATCCCAACAAAGCAGCCAGCGGAAGTGCCAGAGCCGCTATACCGATCAGACGTAAAAAGCTACACCCCAGTGTCGGGCGCAGAAGAGCAAGTGCTTTCTTTCCTTCAAATGAAGCGCCAAGCGCCATCAGTCCCAACGGAGTTGCAATTACTCCCAGGTTATGAAGTGTCTTGACCACAACAGGATACTTCGGTACTCTGCATATAGAACATAAAACTCCAATCACAATTCCCAGAATGATCGGGTTCGTTACAATCCCCTTCAGAGTATTCTTGATCAGTTTTCCATCCAGTTTTCCTCTATCCGGTTTCATAAACGAGAGGATAATCACCGCAAACACATTATAAAACGGTACCGTTCCGATCAGCATCATAGATGCAACTCCGGCTTCTCCATATATATTCTGGATAAACGCAATCCCCAGAATTGCCGTATTACTTCTGAAGGCTGCCTGAGCAAACTCTCCGCGGATCTTCCTGTCTTTTACCAGTTTTGACAGTAAAATGCTGACTAATACACTGGCAATAGTGACACCGATACAAAAGCCCACAAATTTTCCATCCCATAGCGTTGCAAAGTCTGCTTCCCACATATCTTCAATAAGCAATGCCGGCAGTGCTGCCCGGAATACAAAGCGATTCATTTTTTTTACAAACTCTTCATCCATCAGGCCGATTCTGCGAAAAAAATATCCCAGAAGCATCGTAAAAAATATGGGAAGCGTGGCATTTAAACAAAAAACCAGATTTTCCATTCGTGTATTTCATCCTTTCATTTTATGTATAATGATTAACGATTTGAGGAAATGGATTTAAAAGAGAGCTGCCATGTAAGACAGCCCTCTGTTCATTTTCTAATGTGTAATTATCCAGGATTGCAGACCTGAGTATTACTCAAATATTTTTTCGTAAATCGGAAAGCAATCTAATGTGGCAAAATAATCCTTTGGAGTTTCCGCACGGCGAATCAGTTCAAAGCTTCCATCTTCTTTCAGAAGAATCTCCGCAGATTTCAGTTTTCCGTTATAATTGTATCCCATTGCATATCCATGAGCACCGGTATCATGGATCACAAGAAAATCTCCCTTATCAATCTTCGGAAGCATCCGATCTATAGCAAATTTATCATTGTTCTCGCAGAGAGAACCTGTGATATCATATTTGTGGTCACAGGGCTCATTTTCTTTCCCCATAACCGTGATATGATGGTATGCACCGTACATGGCAGGACGCATCAGATTCACTGCACAGGCATCACAGCCAATATACTCTTTATACGTATGCTTTTCATGAATTGCTTTTGTAACAAGACAGCCATAAGGTCCTGTCATAAAACGTCCCATCTCCGTATAAATCGCTACGTCACCCATACCTGCCGGAACCAGAACCTCATCATATACTTTTTTGACACCGGCTCCTATCACCCGAATATCATTCGGCTCCTGATCGGGTTTGTATGGGATTCCCACACCACCGGAAAGATTGATAAACTGAATATCTGCTCCGGTCTCCTTCTCCAGTTTTACAGCCAGCTCAAACAGAACTTTGGCAAGCATCGGATAATACTCATTAGTTACCGTATTGCTGGCAAGGAATGCGTGAATTCCAAATCTTTTAGCTCCTTTTGCTTTCAGAATTTTAAAAGCCTCAAAAAGCTGTTCTGTAGTCATTCCATATTTTGCATCCCCAGGATTATCCATGATACCATTACTAAGACGGAATAATCCGCCCGGGTTATAACGGCAGCTGATCGTCTCCGGAATCTTCCCAATCGTCTGTTCCAGAAAGTCAATATGGGTAATATCATCCAGATTGATGATTGCTCCGATTTTGTTGGCATATGCATATTCTTCTGCCGGTGTTGCATTAGAGGAAAACATAATATCCTCCCCTTCACAGCCGATCGCCTTAGACAACATCAGCTCAGTCATGGATGAACAGTCACATCCACAGCCGTATTCTCTCATAATCTGGATCAGTGCCGGGTTCGGGCATGCTTTTACAGCAAAATACTCTTTAAATCCCTTATTCCATGCAAATGCCTCCTGTACTGCTTTTGCATTTTCACGGATTCCCTTTTCGTCGTAAAGATGATAGGGGGTAGGAAAAGAAGCTGTAATTTCCTCAAGTTTTTCCTTTGTCACAAATGGCTGTTTGTTCATTTTTTCATAATCTCCTCTTTTGGTCTGTTTTATTTGGCCTGTATAACCTGCATGATATTGGTCATTGCTCCCTCACCTGTAATCAGATTGGTAGCAGGATCTCCTGCAGTAAATACTACCAGATCTCCTTTTTTCACCAATTTTTCTCTTCTTGCCACATACATGGCATGAGAAATGATATTTTCGGTAGAATCCTCCTCATAACCGGCCAGCGGAGTAACTCCCCAGTATATCTGCATTTTTCTTCTTGCCCATTCATTCGGGGTAACAGCATAGATCGGTACTTTCGGACGGAAATTAGAAATCAGGCGTGCTGTCTGTCCCGAAATCGTAGGCGTAATAATGCAGTCCGCACCAAGATTTTCCGTTGTCTGAACCGCTGCAAGTCCAACAGAACTTGATACATTACGGTTTCCGCGAAGTGCCCGATAGTCCAGATGTTTCTTATAATCCAGACGCGGTTCTGTAGACTCTGCAATCTTAACCATCATCTGAACTGCCTGCACCGGATATTTACCCATAGCAGTTTCACCGGAAAGCATGATCGCATCTGTTCCGTCATAGATAGCATTTGCTACATCCGTAACCTCTGCCCTGGTAGGTCTTGGATTCCGGATCATAGAATCCAACATCTGTGTAGCTGTGATTACCGGCTTATAGCTTTCATTACATTTTTGAATAATCATTTTCTGAATATGCGGTACCTCATGTGCCGGAATCTCCACTCCAAGATCTCCTCTGGCTACCATAATACCGTCAGCAGCTTTGATAATTCTGTCGATATTTTTTACACCTTCAGCATTCTCAATTTTAGCAATTACATCAATTCCGTCGCCACCGTTTTCATGCAGAAGTTCTTTAATCTGTTTGATTGCATCACTGTTTCTCACAAAGGAAGCTGCAATAAAATCGATTCCCTGGCTGATACCGAACAGAATATCCTTTTTATCCTGTTCCGTAATGGCAGGAAGTTTAACATCTACATTTGGTACATTGATACCCTTTCTCTGTCCCAGTTCTCCTCCGTTCACGATGCGACAGACCACATCCGTATCAGTCACTTCTTCCACAGTCAGCTGGATCAGACCATCATCAATCAGTATTGTGTCTCCCGGCTTAACGTCTTTGTTCAGATCCGGATACGTCTGATAACATCTCTTGTTATTACCCACAATTTCTTCTGTGGTGAGTGTGAATGTATCTCCCTCCTGAAGCATAACTTTCTGCCCGTTTTCCAAAAGTCCGGTCCGAATCTCCGGTCCCTTGGTATCAAGCAGAATCGCGATCGGCAATTTCAGTTCTTTTCGAACCTTCTTCAGAAGATCCATCCGCGCTTTCTGTTCTTCGTGATCCCCATGAGAAAAATTGAATCGCGCAATATCCATACCCGTTTTCATTAATTTTCTCATCAGATCTTCGTTATCAGTTCTCGGTCCCATAGTACAGATGATTTTTGTACGCTTCATAAGCAATCCCCCTTTATTTCACATGTGTGTGTGTAAACAAATGATCCTGACAATATTCATAATTGCCGTTGCATTTTGAACAGAATCTAAATTCCAGATGATCACCATCCTTCTCCGTTCTTCCACAGATCGCACATTTATGCTTTGTAATACTGTTTACCTGACTCTTATGAACTGCCTTCTTATACGCCTGCTTCCTGTGAATTTCTTTAGGACTGTAGCGACGCATATTTCTTGTAGAAAAAAAGAAAATAATAAAATTCATTAACGAACAAATTATTACAACACGAATCGGCCAGGAAGAAAGAATCATCTCAACTACCAGCATCGCTGCATATGCAATCCCCAACCACTTCATTTTCAGTGGTATGATCATCATAAATAGAACCTGCATATTGGGGTATGTGGCAGCAAACGCCAGTATAATGGACATACTGATGTAATACGTACTGAAAGCATTGCCAAGCCGGATACCGTTGCCGCCTGCTAAGAAGTAAAGAACAAATGATCCGATGATACTTGTAATAATACCGCTGAATATATATACATTGTAACGGAAAGTTCCCCATGTACGCTCCAGCGTATTGCCTATGGAATAATAGAAATACAGCATGATCACCACGAAAAAGATGTTTGAGCTTTCCGGCGGAATCAAAAGCCAGCTGACCAGCCGCCATATCTGTCCTCTCAGAATCAGAGCCGGCTCCAGTGTCAGATACTGCTGCATAACAGGTGCGAAAAGTTCTATCAGATATCCTGCTGCATACGTAATAATAATATACATACTCAAGTTAGAAAGGGCATATTTTCCAAATTTGCGCTCCATTTTATCAAGAAACTTCATAATACCTCCTAAAACGAATGATACTCAACTACGCCATAGCGTACTTGCCGTGAGATGGGCAATGCCAAACATCTTTTTATGCGCATCTCTATAATTTTGTCCCCAAATTGGTGACATCTTTCCCCCTCATAAACTTAGAATAAATCTTTTTTTCTGAAAATAATGGCAACCAACATACTCAGCAAAAGAGAAATGATGATCACATATAAAAATCCCATGGGATCTTTTGAAAAAGGCATTCCTTTTGCATTCAGGTTCATACCATAAGCACTGAAAATCATTGTCGGTATGGACATAACGATTGTGACGGTCGTCAAAAACTTCATGACAATATTCAGATTATTTGAAATAACAGAAGCAAATGTATCCATCGTTCCGCTCAGGACTCCGCTGTAAATATTCGCCATCTCGATAGCCTGTTTATTTTCGATAATAACGTCCTCCAGAAGTTCCGTGTCCTCCGGATACTGTTTGATATTCTCCACCTTTAACAGCTTTTCCAGAACCACTTCATTGGACTTCAGCGACGTTGTAAAGTACACCAGGGATTTCTCCAGTTCCAGGAGTGTGAGCAGCTCCTGATTCTTCTGTGCCTTATGCAGCCTTTCTTCCACCTGTTCACTCTTTTTGTCAATGATACGCAGATAGTGCAGGTACATAGTTGCATTACGGTACAGAATCTGAAGGATAAATCTTGTTCTCTTGTACGTATAAAAATTGCGTACACGACCATCCATGAAAGTACTAAGAACCGGAGTATCTTCCAGACATACAGTAAAGATCATGGTATCCGTGACAACAATACCCATAGGAATGGTACCATACCAGTCTCTTTCATTTCGTTCTTCAATCACAGGAATATCCACCAAGATCAGTGTATAATTATCCTCTACTTCGATACGGGATCGCTCCTCTTCATCCAGAGGCGCCCTGAGATGATCAACATCAATCCCATACTTCTCAGCAATCTCCACAAGTTCCGTAGCAGTCGGATCGATCAGGGCGATCCAGCTCCCTTCCTGTGCTTCATTGATCTGATGAACATTATTATCTATGGTTCTGAAAATTTTAACCATGCTATCATTCTTCCTTTCCTGACAGAAAATCAGTAATTGAATGTGTTCTCAAAATTACCCATAATCATATTTATTATAAAACTGTGGTATTAGGTTTGTCAATTTGTTATTCAAAAAAGGCAACAGACCCTTTATTGGTGTCTGCTGCCTTTCCGAATTGATACTCGGGAGATGCGTGTGGAAAATCGAGCACTCCCCCCACGATCAAAATTTATGACTCTTTTGTAAGACTTCCTTTTTTGGATCTGGTCTTGCTGTACAGTACCAGTAAAATAGAACCAATTACACCTGCAGAAACAGCATTTGAGATTGCCGCTACGATTCCCTGGGTAAATACCAGGCTGACCGGCTCCGCATAGATTACGATGTCAAGAACCGGAGCTACGACAATCCATGCAAACGCATTGGCAATGATCTGATAAATATTGAATGTAATAATATCCTTTTTTCCGAATTCTCCTTCATCAACTTTCATCTTCGGATATACCAGACCCATGATAAAACAAGAAATTCCACTTGCGATTACCCAGCTCCACCATACAGATCCATACTGAATAGAATCAGAGAGCGCATGTCCAATGAATGCAATCAGACCTCCTGCGATCGGTCCAAACAGAGCAGCAAAAAATGCACCGATTCCGTAAGCTGTCTGAATGTCTGTCTCCGGAATTCCTGTCGGAACCTTCACATACATAAACAGCAAAGTAAACAATGCTGCTCCCAGTCCGGTTGCCACCAGTGTCTTGGTCTTAAATTCAAACAGTTTCTTCTCCATACTATCTTCCTCCTTTGAGTTAGTAAAATGATTAATATTTATTGATATCGGAAAACATCTCATATTTTCCGGCATCTTCAATGAATGACCTGTTTATTTTGTAAACTCCACGGTCCAGTCAGAACCATAACTCAGCCCATATTTTTCACACAGACTTCCCTGACTTACCGCCATCGCCACTTTCATAAGCTCATTGTTGTAGATCATAGGTTCCCCCTTTTCAGCATATCCGAAACTCTTGTGGAACAGCACTTTCTCATCAAATAC
>JBJFCH010000018.1:0-27271 GCA_051888835.1 Oliverpabstia sp.
ACCAGAAACAGACCTGCCAGACACACCAGCCCTGTTTTTACAACACACTTGACTGTAAACGGAATCTGAATAACGATTCCCTTATTTTTACAGTACAGCATAGTAATGCCGAGAATCAAAAATCCAACTCCACCAAGAAGCCAGATCCAGATCATGGATGCACCAAACCCGGCATACACCACACTTGCAATATAATACCCTATACATAAAATACCGAATATGATCAATAAAACTGCCATCTACTTTCTCCTATATGACAAAAAGGACGGCAGTTTTACCTTTCCGTCCTTTTCTGACTCTTTATCTGCCGCAGCAGAACTTATATTTTTTACCGCTTCCGCAAGGACACGGATCATTTCTTCCGATTTTTGCGCCTTTTCTGACTGTTCCGGACTTTTTCTGCTCCATGTACAGAGCTTTCTTCTGTTCCGGAGTAAAGATTTCATCCCACATCGGCAGTTCATACAGCCAGTCAGCTTTTGCGTCTACCATATTTTTATAAAGCAACTCTGTATCAAATCCCAGATTGACCTCTGTATCTTCTTCCATCTCTTCGATTGGATTCTTCACTTTCAGGCTGTCATTGATACCATCCAGGAATCCAACCATTGTCAATACATCCACATCATATTTTTCAGCCAATTCTTTTACTGTACCGCGAACTACTTCGTCCGGATTAGTCAGAAGCTTTTCATAGATCCCCTTCTCAATCATAAAATAATTAGCCCAGAACTTCTGCAGTTTTCCCTTATCTGTCTGCTGTGAATAAGCAATGTCTCTCCACTGTTTTAATAATCCCATTATTATTGTACCTTCCTTCAATTCTTAATCCATGTGATCAACGCCGGACAACCGGGGTTCTTCATTTCTAACCTCTGCATTCCTTACAACGTCCGACAACGTATATAGTATAAACGATATAATACGGTTTTTCAAGCACAAAAAAGTGAGTATCGATTTTCTTCCTTCGATACTCACGATTAAAATTTGGGCTCTATCATTGGGTAACCTCTCTTTCTTAAATTATGACGTATTACTTTAAGTTTTCGGCGGTTTGTACCTTCCTTTCATAAATTTGTTTTTGAGGTATTACTTTACGTTCTTGGTGGTCCGTACCTTCCTTTTCTTAATATCGTTTTGAGGTATTACTTTATGTTTTTGGTGGTCTGTACCTCTCTTTCTTTTGTACTTTTCTTCCGTTTCTCTTTTGATGTCTTTATATTACAACATGCATTCTTATTTGTCAATATTTATTTTTACTTTTTTGTTATTTTCTGTATATTTTACTTTTGAATTTCAAATAATCAAAACAATTCTTAGTAATACAAAGTTGTTTATAACGCTGTGGGCCTATAGAAAATAAATTTCAGAAAGGATACTCTTTTGGCGAAAAATAGGATCAAAATATAGGATTTTCCAGCTTAAAGTTCTCTATGCATGAAAAATCTCCCTCCAGGCCCACGATTTTTGATTTTGTGGTACCCGGAGAGAGATTTATTTTATATATGCCCAGAGCAAGAGTTAAAGTATCACTCGAAATCTCTGTTAAATCTCAATGATAACTCTCCTCTTCCATACAGACAATCATACAGGTTTTCCAGAATTGCCGGCGCTTCCTCCACTGCTTTCTGGTACAATTCCACTAACTTCTGCGTGGATACACTGCATGCCGGATTCGCTTTTTTCCTCATAATCTGTCCTTCCAGTGAATCATAGCATCCTAAAGCCTTCATTCCACCCAGAATAATTTTTTCTTTTACTGGATTTTTACATGTCAGAAGCTTATCATACCTTTTCTGCCACTTGATCGCACTTTGTATTTCTTTTGCGCTTACCTGGGGAAATACCCGGGCAATCACTTTACAATTTTGTTCCGTAGGTTCCAGCACACCGGCCGGAAGATAGGAAAAGAGTTCTTTCTTTTCCCTGAGCATAAAGTAACGATCCAGCTCTGTCTCAATTTCTGCATGAGAAATACCGGTTTCTTTCTCAAACCTGCCAATATATCCATGACAGGTGCTGTCCAGCATAAAATGACAGGCAAAGCCCAGCAGATACGATGCAAGTTCTGAAGACGGATCTGTCAGGAATTCACTGATGCCTTTCTTAAAGAATCCCGATGCCAATTCTCTGTGCATCTGATGACCAACCTGATTCACTTTGTTTGTATACAGCGGGCGATAATAAAAGAAAATATCCGGTCCATGGAGACCGATCCGGTACAATCCTTTTGCACTTTTAATAGTGTCCTTCAAAGGTGCCGGTAACTTTTTCAAGACGTCTTTGCCAAATATATCATGTGTAAATGTAGTAGGCATTCTATCCACTCCTTTTCAATTGATCTTCAAGACTCACCTTTGAGCCATTCTTCCACCATGGACAACGACTCCATTTTACCATACAAGTATTCTCTGACCGGTTCCTCATCTACCAGAAGATCCGGTATCATAATTACTTTCATACCTGCTTTATAAGCAGAGCGAATCCCATTATAAGAATCCTCCAGTGCCAGCGTCTCTTCCGGTACAACTTCTAAAGCTTCACACGCTTTCTGATAAATCTCCGGGTCCGGTTTTCCTTTTTTTACCATATCTCCCGTAATCACTTTTTGAAAATATGAAAGAATTCCCTGTGCTTCCAATCCTGGTATCGAATACATTTGGTGCGTCGATGTTGCTACAGCCATAGGAATTTGCTGATTTTTCAGATATTCCAGCAGACTCACAAGACCTTTTTTCTTGGGAATCCCATAGTTTTTTTCATACTCACGATATATTCTATGATACTCATCGATAAAGTTCTGCAGCGGAAAATCATTTCCATACTTTTCCAGCAGATAAGAATCTCTCTGTTTCCGACTCATACCTAACGTATGATAAATGTTATTTCCAAAATTTTCATAACCCAGTTTATCACCGGTTATATCCCAACTATGCATGATAACTCTTTCCGTATCCAGCATCAGTCCATCCATATCAAAGACAACACCTTTTACCGGAAAAAGTTTCGGTATCTTCCACTGTGTCATGATGCATCCTCCTGTTCTTTCCGCATGTTGTTATTATAAATCCTTTCTATTTTCTGTACAAGAAAGTTTTGTTAAGCTTTCCTTACATTTTCTGTATAAAGTCATTATATCCGGTCATACTATAAACAGCTGATGGAGAGATGGACACGTAAGTGACGCTTTTCATTGGCTCAAAAGAAAACCGACTGCCGGATCCCCCTCCGGCACTGGTTACGAAAGATAAGAGAAATACTTATCCTCCCCTTTATGCCCCCGAAATTGCAAAGGTGCTTTTCGGGGGTTTTTATGCAATAATGCGCATCATGCAATGCATGACGCGCATTTCGCAGCAAGTACGCCGAGACGTACTTGAATTGTATTAGATCACTGAAAAAATACTATCGTGCTCATTAAACCAAAAACTTGTCATAAATACCAAACGCAAAAATAAAGATTACAATGAAAGGCAAAATATAAGTCAGATACACTCTCATCCATTCCTGTATCTTTACTCCTTTTCCGGTGTTTGCTTCCCGTTTGAAGTTTTCCCATCCCCAACCGTATTTTGTCACACAAAACAGAAGATAAACAAGAGAACCAAGAGGCAACAGAATGTTACTTACCAGAAAATCTTCAAAATCCAGTACAGCACCGCCAAAGACTGCAAATCCGTCCCACGACCAAATGTTATATCCCAACACACAGGGCAATGATAAAAGAATGATTGCCGCCATATTGACGAGACTGGATTTTCTCCGACTCCATCCGGTCAGTTCCATTCCGCAGGAAATAATGTTTTCAAATACAGCCAGCACTGTAGAAAATGCTGCGAATCCCATGAAAATGAAAAACAGGCTTCCCCATAATCTTCCCATGGAAATATGATTAAAGATATTCGGCAATGTCATGAAAATCAGGCTCGGTCCCGAAGTCTGATCTACATGGAATGTAAAACAGGCCGGAAAAATGATCAGTCCGGATGTAATAGCCACAAAAGTATCCAGAACAGCCACATTGATGGATTCCCCAAGCAGTGTTCTTTCTTTTCCTACATAACTTCCGAAGATTGCCATGGCGCCGATACCCAGACTCAATGTGAAAAATGCCTGATTCATGGCACTCACAATCGTTTTGATCACGCCCACTTCTTTCATCCGTTCCAGATCAGGAATCAGATAAAAGCTCAGCCCTTCTTTCGCACCTTTCATCGTAAAACTGTTGAGCGCCAGAATCACCATGATTGCCAGTAGTGCGATCATCATTACTTTTGTAATTCGCTCCAGCCCGTTCTGCAGTCCCCTCGAACAAACAAGCACTCCGATCACTACGACCAACACCATCCAGAACGTCATCACCAGAGGCTGGCCCAACATCTCGGAAAATACCCCTGTCACCTGTTCCGTATTCATTCCTTCGAATTTTCCGGTGGCTGTAAGATAAAAATAATGAAGCATCCACCCTGCCACCGTAGTGTAAAACATCATCAGAAGATAACAACCGATCAACGTAATATAGCCATGAATGTGCCATTTCTGTCCCGGTTTTTCCAAAACCTGATATGCTCTTACAGGGCTTTTCTGGCTTGCGCGTCCCACCGCAAATTCCATTGTCATGATCGGAACTCCCAATAGAATCAAAAATAATATATAAAACAGTACAAAGGCTCCGCCTCCGCCCTGTCCGGCCATGTATGGGAATTTCCATACATTCCCGATACCGATAGCGCATCCGGCGGAAATCAGAATAAATCCCAGACGGGATTTCAATTTTTCTCTTTCTTTCATATTTCCCCTCTCATTTTACATACAAATATTTTTATATCAGCATGGAACACAACAACATCCCGGACAAAGCATATTCAGGCAAAGACACTGACAGCAGCAACTTCCTAATCCATTTCCCGGGCGCTCATATCCGTATCCATTTCCCATATTCTGATACCACTGTCCTCCGGACTGGAGCTGCTGATAGAGCTGCTGATACTGCATATTATTCGGCTCCATCTCCACAGCACGTCTGGCATCTTCCATCGCATTTGCTGTATTGCCTGCTCCGGCACTGGCTATCGCATGATAATAATACCATTCGCCATTTCGCTCGGTCATGCGATTCAGAACATTGAGAGCCTCCTGATAATGTGCTGCATTGATATAATTCGCAGCTGCACGCATTTCCATAGACCGCTGATCATCCTGTGTCTGATAACCGCCGCCAAATCCACCGGACCATGAATTCTGGGAAGCCCCCTGTTCCCGTTCTTTCACAATCTGGTCATATGCCTGCTGCACCTGTTTGAATTTTTCCTCTGCTTCTTCTTTATTTGGATTATTGATGTTTGCATCCGGGTGATATTTTCTGCTTAGTTTCCGATATGCCTTTTTAATCTCGTCCATGCTGGCATCACGGGATACCCCCAGGACACTGTATGGGTCCAACATTACTTTTTCTCCTCATTTTTTGTCAGTCTGTCAAATTTTATCCAGATACCAGAATACAATATATTACGCAAAATGTCCACATATTCCAGTATCGGAAGTTTTTCAAATTCTCGTGAGCATTCTGCTGCTATAAGAGTCAGGATCTGCCCCGCTCTCTGCTGAAAATCCGGTTCTTCACAAATAAAGATCCATGGATTATAATTTCCCTTTTTCTTATCTTTCTCCACATCTTCAAATGCATCCATCAGATAGATAAACTTTCCCAGATAAAATCCGATTTTTCTCAGATTCTTCTCCCAGTGATCCTGTTTCCAGACAAAGATTTCTGCAAGCATTTCTCCGGTATCTCCTGATGCTCTGTCAAGATCCGGGCTTTTTTCCTCCTCACACGCTTTCAGCTTTTTCAGATATTTTTTTATAGCCGCTGTCTGTCTGGGATATTTTTCCTGCAGTTTTTTTACATCTTTACGCATGATCCTTGCCGTAGCCAGCGGTATTACTTTTTTTTCATCCACCCAGTCATCCAGTAAATTATAATAGCTGAGCAAAACATTCATATCCGCAGCGTATGCTGTGATCTCATTACGATAGCACAAATGTTTTTTAAAAGGATGCATTGCACAATAATGCTTTTCCTGATTCACTTCATTTTCATACAAACCATTCAGAAGTACTGCGAAAAATGTCATATCGTATGTCAGTGACATTCTTGCGGTCTGTCCATGAAAATCCTTCAGATCCTGACAGATTCCACAGTAAAATGCGTGATACTTTTTGTAATCTTTGACTTTCATTTCTTCCATATTGGTCATCACGTATCCAAACATCTCGACACCCTCTTAACTTCTCTTGATAAAATCTGTATTACATTTTGGACAATGAATCGATATTTTCCCTTTTCCCCGGGGGACTCTCACTTTCTGTCCACAGGTAGGGCACTTGAAAATCCGAACCGTTTTGTCTGCTTTCTGACCACTGAAAACCTGATTCTTTTTTACGTTAAATCGATATTTCAGATCCAGAAACTTCCTGTTCTCCTCATAACGCTTACTGTAATTTTTTGACATCATCCTGTAATACAGCCAGACCAGTCCTGCCAGCACTAAAAGATTGATGAAACTGCTTCTTAAAAACATATTAAGAACAATCAATACCATCAGTGCTATGGAGAGGAATCTGCTCAGTTCATCCACGCCGTATCTTCCCTGCATAAATCTCATGATTTTGTCTCTCAAACGATCCATATAACTTATCTCCTTAATGTCTGTAATTTCAATTTTATCTATACGATAATCCTTTTTCTACCAAAAAACAATTAAAACATTCTAAAGAGATTATAAAGTAATCATTCACTGTTTTTGCAGCAGATTTTCCAATTTTTTTGAATCCGTCTCATAATCAGAAAAGGTAATGGCCTGCATTCCAAAACTGCGGGCTGCTTCCGCATTCTCGTCTCTGTCGTCAAGAAATACACATTCCTCAGGAATCAAATCGTATTTTTTACAGAGATATTCATAAATCTCTTTTTCTGGTTTCAGCAGCTTACAGCGGTAGGAAAATACAGTTCCATCCATGTACGGCAGAAATTTCATTTTATGTTCTGTCTGCTCATAGGTATACTCTGCATAATTCGACAGAATATACAAGTGGTAGCCTCTTTCTTTCAGGTTTTTTACCCATTCCACCGCATAGGGCATCAGTTCAATGGTTCCTTCTACCATGCGATGTGCCTTTCGAATTTCCTTTTCATATACCGGATTATTTGCCACAAAGCCCTCCAGTAATTCTGCCGGGGTCATAGTTCCCCGATCCGACTCCTCCCACCAAAGATGATTCAGAAACATGGCTTCATTGACCGCCTGCTGCGTTTTTTCGTCAAAACCAAGCCGTTTCAGAAATCCTTCCGGATCATACTCCATCAGAACTTTTCCCACATCAAAGATAATGTTTTTTATCATGATTTTTTCCTCGCTATTTTCGCAATTTTCTCTGTTTTTCTATTTGTTTTTCTTATTCTTGTCTGACTTTTCTTCCCGTTTACCTGCTGCGATTCTCTCATCTCTGTCTTTCAGGTAACGATATACCAAAACATTGGCATACAAAAATACCGGTACGATAATGGTACATGCGATAGATGCCTTAAACCACCCTTCCGAATTCGGGCTGCCTGATATAGCGAAAAACATGGTAGAACCATACATAACCAGCAATAAAATAACTCCCAACAAAGCAAGGATTCTCTGTACTTTTTTCATTCTGCTCCGCCTTTCCTATAAAGTTTAATGCTCTTTAGAGTATTGCATAAAATCATATGAATTACAACCGTCTTTCCATCATTTACTGGCATATATTTTCCAACCGTGATAAACTGTTTTTAAAATTACCAACGTCAAGGAATCCTCTCCCGGAAGGAGTATTAATGACCAATAGCGGAGTGCGCAGAGAAAAATGGAATTCTGTTTTTTGATCGTGGCTGGTGGACATATCGGCAGATCAGTATGAATATTTTTCGAATAGGGGATCTGGAATATCAATTCAAAAAATATAACGGAAAACAGGTAATTGCCCTTCACATTCCTTCCGATGCCGTATTTCCAACGGATACTGTGATTTGCCAGAAAAAACATTCCTGCAGCGCAAAGTAAAAAAGCTCATTCTTAATGGTGGTACCATCGGCTCTGCTTTTGGAATTGTACAAAGAAATGAAAAACCTGAAAGTGAGATATGCATATGATAGATAATAAGAAACCCTCTGAACATGTAAAGGAGCAAATTATGCGCCCTATTGCCTATATAAGCAGTGATTTTCCGACTAAATTCGGCATTCCCCGGCAGAGCGGACTCATACCTTCCCTTCACTCTGTCATTGTTTTTGAACCGGAATACAGAATTGCAGATGCCCTGCGAGGGTTGGAGGAATTTTCTCATATCTGGCTGATCTGGGAGTTTTCTGAAGCCGTAAGAGAAACCTGGTCTCCTACCGTACGCCCACCCCGACTGGGGGGCAACATAAGAAAAGGGGTCTTTGCCACCCGTTCTCCTTTTCGCCCAAATCCAATCGGGCTGTCCTGCGTCCGTCTGGAATCCATAGAATGGGATACTCCTCAGGGTGCCGTCCTGCATGTGGCAGGTGCAGATCTGATGAATGGAACTCCTATCTATGACATCAAACCTTACATTCCTTACGCAGACTGTCACCCTGATGCCAAAGGCAGCTTTGCCGATGCCCATAAAGATGATTTCCTGAGTGTTCATATCTCTGACGAATTGAAAAACCGTGTACCACCGGAGCATCTGGAAACATTGATCGATATACTTACCCACGATCCCCGCCCGGCCTATCACAAAGATCCGGAAAGAATCTATGGTTTTCCTTTTGCTGGGATGGAAGTAAAATTTCGGGTAATAGGGAATGATTTAGAAGTGTGTGAGATTATTCTATCATATGATGATGTTGGGGGCAAAATCCTTTGACCCCATGATGCTTACGGATTGTTTCGCTGCAAGCAGCTCCCACAATCCGAATTGTGGGGTATGTCATAATATATTAAGAAGAGTAATACTCTTCCGGCAGATAGTAAATACTAAAATCAAGATTCTATATTTTTTCTTTCGGAGTCGACATCTATATAGTGAGATTTTCAGATATATATCTGTCAAAAGTCAAGTATAAATTGTGATTTTAGCATATATGAGCAGATAGAAACTTTCATTTTCAAAGATATCTATGAGGAAATCCTGCTGAATGGACTGGTTTAGACATATAGCTTTTCACTATTTTGAATCTCTCGCTGAAAAAATGATGTTTCTCTTCCGAAATCGAACAGATAGGATACGAAACTTATAATTATCTATCTTATTATTTTTTATATTTTCATCGATATAGTGAATATTTCAATGAGCTATCTGCCTGAAATGCTAATTTCGTCTATATTCTTAAAAAGATTCTGCAGAAAATCAAGCAGTCCTTCTGTTTCACATAGCCAAAAAAGTAAATCGGGCTGTTGAAATGGTGTTCTTCCTACCAATGTCATTGGGTAAGCGCGCCTGAAGATCCAGCGTTTACGTAGACTTAGGCGCGACGGCTCTCCGGAGCGTCTTAGTCGTAGTTAACGATTAGCTGAAGGGAAGCGACCTGACATTGGTGGGAAGAACACCATTTCTACAGCCTCATAGACTCTATTTTGCGAAAAGTATCTTAAATCTCTTCATCGCCTCAACAGTATTCTCATACGTGCCAAAAGATGTCAGACGGAAATAATTCTTTCCATTCTCACCAAATCCGGCACCTGGTGTTCCTACCACCTGAATATTTTCCAACAAATAATCAAAACATGTCCAGGAATCCATTCCGTTCGGGCATTCAAACCAGATATATGGAGAATGATTGCCACCGGTAAAGCGAATTCCCAGTTCGGTCAGTGTATCAGCAATTACTTTTGCATTCTTCTTGTAATACTGCAGATTTTCCTGACACTCTTTGATTCCTTCCTCAGAAAATACTTTTGCTGCTGCGTGCTGTACAATGTAAGAAGTTCCGTTGTACTTGGTGCACTGACGTCTGTTCCACATAGCGTTCATGGACATTTCCACACCTGTGGAAGATTTAAATACCAGTTCTTTCGGAACTACCGTGTAACCACAGCGGGTTCCGGTAAATCCTGCCGTCTTGGACAGAGAACAGAATTCAATCGCACATTTCTTTGCGCCTTCAATAGCAAAAATACTTCTCGGAAGCTCCGGATCAGAGATAAACGCTTCATATGCTGAATCAAACAGAATCACTGCTTCATTTTCCAGTGCGTAATCCACCCACTCTTTTAACTGCTCTTTATTGTAGCAGGCACCTGTAGGATTGTTGGGAGAGCAAAGGTAAATTACATCCGCATGCTGGCTGCGATCCGGCATCGGCAGGAAATTATTCTCTGCATTTCCACTGATAAAAGTAACCTGATTGCCGCACATGATATTGGTGTCCACATATACCGGGTAAACGGGATCCGGAATCAGAATTACATTTCCCTTACCGAACAGATCGGTAATATTTCCGGTGTCACTTTTCGCACCGTCTGAAACGAAGATGGATGTTGGATCCACATCCACACCATTTTTCTTATAATAATCCGCAATGGCCTGTCTTGTGTCCGCATATCCCTGTTCAGGTCCATATCCTTTAAAAGTAGCGGAATCTGCCATGGCATCCACACCTTCATGGAGTGCTTTCAGTACACAGTCACAAAGTGGTCGGGTAACATCACCGATCCCCAGACGGATCACCGGTTTGTCCGGATGCTTCTCTGTGTAAGAAGCAGTACGATGGGCTATTTCAGAAAACAGATAACTGTCCTTTAACTGCAGATAATTTTCATTTAATTTTGGCATGGCTTTATGTTCCTTTCATCATCATTTTCTTAAACGTATTTATAACTTCTTCCTCAGAAGTTCATTCACTTTTGCCGGGTCAGCTTTTCCTTTCATTTTCTTCATAACCTGACCCACCAGGAAACCGAGTACTTTTTCTTTTCCGCTGTGGAATTCTTCCACGGTCTTCGGATTGGCTGCAAGCACCTCGTCCACCGCAGTTTCTATAGCTCCGCTGTCGGATACCATCAAAAGTCCTTTTTCTTTCATATAAGAAATCGGCTCCACATCCTCTTCCATAATAGCAGCAAATACTTTCTTTGCATTCTGCTGATTGATTTCTCCACGTTCAATCGCAAGAATCAGATCTGCCAGATGTTTTGGTGAAAAACTCAAATCTTCCGGCTCCATGGATTTTTCTTTCATAAGACGCATGGTCTCTCCCATCAGCCAGTTGGCTGCTTTTTTCGGGTTACCGCAAAATCCGGCTGTCTCTTCAAAGATATCTGCCATATGCTTTGACTGAGTCAGAATATTAGCATCATACTCTGAAAGCTCATATTCTTTCTGGTACCGGGCAGCTTTCTCTTCCTGGAATTCCGGCTGACGGCTCTTGATCTCATTCATCCACTCTGTGGAGATTCTTACCGGCTGAAGATCCGGATCCGGGAAATATCGATAATCCTTGGCATCTTCCTTGGATCGCATCGCATAGGAGGATTCTTTATTATCATCCCAACGGCGGGTTTCCTGGATTACTTCTCTTCCTTCTTCCAGAAGTTCGATCTGACGTTCTCTCTCACCCTCGATGGCATGGGAAATTGCCTTGAACGAGTTCAGGTTTTTCATCTCTGTTCTGATTCCCAGACGGTCGCTTCCCACTTCACGGACAGAAAGGTTTACGTCCGCACGCATGGAACCTTCCTGCAGCTTGCAGTCGGAAACTCCCAGATACTGGCAGATCATACGCAGTTTTTCCAGATAAGCGATCACTTCCTCCGAGGTACGCATATCCGGCTCCGATACGATCTCGATCAGTGGAACTCCGCTTCGGTTATAGTCAACCAAAGAACAGTCTTCCCATTCATCATGGATCAGCTTTCCGGCATCCTCTTCCATATGCATTTCATGAATCCGGACTTTTTTTGGTCCGGCAGAGGTCTGGATTTCAATCCATCCGTCATGACAGATTGGCAAATACAGCTGAGAAATCTGGTAGTTCTGCGGATTATCCGGATAGAAATAATTTTTCCGGTCAAAACGACAATACTGATTAATCTGACAGTTGGCTGCAAGCCCCAGTGCCAGTGCATACTCTACAACTTTTTTATTCAATACAGGAAGAGAACCCGGCATACCGGTACACACCGGACAAGTATGTGTATTCGGTGCTCCTCCGAATTTGGTGGAACAGCCGCAGAAAATCTTGGTCTCTGTAGCAAGCTCCACATGTACTTCCAGACCAATAACGGTTTCATACTGTTTTGCCATCACATTTCCTCCTTTTCCCAGGCCATTGGAAATGGTCCCCGCAAAGCTTCATAAGCTGCTGCTGTCTGAAGAATCTTTTTCTCCTGGAAACAGTCACCTATGATCTGCATACCAACAGGCAGTCCCTGACTGTCTCTTCCACACGGCAGGCTTACAGCCGGAAGTCCGGCGAGGTTTACTGCTACCGTATAAATATCACTCAGATACATCTGCAGCGGATCACACAGGCTGGTACCGATTTTCGGTGCCGTAGTCGGTGATGCAGGAGCCAGAATGCAGTCATATTTTTCAAAGGCCTGATCAAATTCTTTCTTAATCAGCGCTTTTGCTTTCAATGCTTTCAGATAATATGCATCATAATAACCGGCGCTTAATACGAAAGATCCCAGAAGAATTCTTCTCTTCACCTCTTCACCAAATCCCTCCGCACGACTCTTTTTATACATTTCGTGAAGTTCTGTGGATTCCATGTTCCGGTATCCGTATTTGACACCGTCAAATCTCTCCAGGTTAGAACTTGCCTCAGCACAGGCAATAATATAATAGGCAGGGATTACATAATCCACCATTTTCAGAGAGAAATATTCTACTTCCGCACCATTGTCTGCCATCAACTCAATCGCATCTGTCAGTGCTTTTTTTACTTCCTCATTGGTTCCTTCTGCAAAATACTCTTTCGGAATACCAATTTTTTTGCCTTCCAATCCACCTGCCGTCAGACTTTCCCATGACTCCACTTCTTTCTGGGAGCTGGTGCTGTCCTTGGTATCATGACCGGCAATCACTTCAAAAAGCGCTGCACAATCCTGTACATTTCTTCCCACCGGACCAATCTGATCCAGAGAAGATGCATAGGCAATCAATCCATAACGAGATACTCTGCCGTAGGTTGGTTTCAATCCGGTCACACCACAGTAAGCCGCCGGCTGACGGATGGAACCGCCGGTATCAGAACCAAGCGCCAACACTGCTTCCCCTGCCGCAACCGCCGCACAGGAACCACCGGAAGAACCACCCGGTACGTGTTCCGTATTCCATGGGTTTTTTGTAACGCCAAAAGCAGATGTCTCTGTGGTACTTCCCATGGCAAATTCATCCATATTTGTTTTTCCCAGCACGATCATACCCGCATCTTCCAGACGTTTTACTGCCTCTGCATCAAATGCAGGCACAAAATTTTCCAGAATTTTAGAAGCACAGGTAGTATTCTGTCCTTTTGTACAAATGTTATCCTTCACTGCAACAGGAACACCGGCTAAAGGTCCACGGTACCTTCCGCTTTTGATTCCTTCTTCTACTTCCTGAATTCTGCCGGCAAGTCTATCTTCATCCACAGAGAGAAATGCATGAACCAGAGGTTCCATTTTTTCCATCTGCGCTCTGTACATATCCACTGTTTCTTTTACACTGATCTCACCGTCCCGGATTTTCCGGCTCAATTCCCGGGCCGTCAACTGTAACATTTCCATATATATTCCCTCCCATTCAAGTCGATGCTCGCAGAGACTTGGCGTGCGATTCTGGTCAGCTTTGCTGACATCTTCATATCAGAAACGCTGCACATCCTAGCGGTGCGTATAACGTATAAGAAGACTATGCTGCTTCTGAGTTATACTGTCTTCGGTACGATGTACTGACCATCTTTACTCTTCGGAGCATTAGCCAGTGACTCTTCCCGTCCGTCTCCATTTGTCACCACATCCTCTCGGAATACATTCACTTCCGAAAGGATATGAACCAGAGGTTCTGCCTGATCTGTGTCCAGTTCATTCAGTTTTTCTACATAATCCAGTATTTTTTCCATTTCATCCATGGCTTTTTGTCGTTCCTGGGGGCTAAGAGCCAGCTTTGCCAGAATTTCCACATTATCCATGGTCGCATCATCTATTTTTCTACCGCTCATCCCTTACTCCTTTCATGTAAAATGCTATTTACATTTATCAGGCTTTCGATTCTCTTCTATGGCTCCAGTCTGCTCATATCTCTCGGGAACAGGCAGGCTTCTCTTATATTATCCTCACCAAGAATCTGCATGGTCAGACGTTCAAGACCAATTCCCAATCCTCCATGTGGCGGCATACCAAAACGGAATGCATCCAGATACTGTTCCAGTCCCTCCGTGACCATACCTTTTTTCTCTATTTTTTCCAGCAGTTTTTCGTAATCATGGATACGCTGTCCGCCGGTAGTAATTTCCAGTCCTTTATACAAAAGGTCAAAACTCAATGTATATCTTTCATCCTCCGGATCATCCATAGCGTAGAATGGTCTTTTTTTAGAAGGATAATGTGTTACAAACACAAAATCCACATCATATTCTTCTTTAAAATATCGACCAATCAGTTCTTCTTCTTCCGGCTCCAGATCAAAAGGATTTCGAATTTTCCTGTTATATTTTTCAGAAACAAGACGTTTTGCCTCATCAAACCGTACATATGGAATTTTGCTTACATCCGGTAGCTTTACACCCAGAAGCTTCAGCTCTTTGCTGTATTCTTTCTCCAAAAGTGCCATCATATACTGAAGCAATCCTGTTTCCATCTCACAGATATCCATAAAACTGTGGATATATCCCATTTCAAAGTCAAGACTGGTATATTCATTTAAATGACGGCGTGTATTATGTTTTTCCGCACGGAATACCGGACCTGTCTCAAATACCCGGTCAAACACACCTACCATCATCTGTTTGTATAACTGTGGGCTCTGCTGCAGAACTGCCGGACGATGGAAATAAGATAATTTGAAAAGGTTAGCGCCGCCCTCAGCACTTTTTGCACCGATCTTTGGCGTATGGATCTCCGTAAAGCCCTGGCTGTACAGATAATCTCTGAATCCTCTCACAATTCCTTCCTGAATACGAAATCTGGCACGTTCCCGTACATTTCTCAGGGAAAGAGAACGTCTGTCCAGTTTTGCTTCCAGAGAAGTATTCAATTTCCACTTGTCGATTGCCAGCGGAAGCGGTCCGCTTGCTTTGGAGAGATGCTGAATATTTTCCAGACGGATTTCTTTTCCATGAGGGGCACGCTCTTCATTTTTCACAGTACCCTCTATGCGAATGAAGTCACCTTGACGAATCTGAGAAAGGTCTTGGTTTGTCTTTCCCTCTTCCCATACTGTCTGTACCAGACCATCTCGTTTTCTGAGAATGATAAATGCAATATCGCCCATATCACGAACACTGTGTACGGCGCCTTCTACAATCAGCCTGCTGTCTTCTTCTGCCTGAAGCAGATCTTCCAGTTCTGCCTCTTCCCTTTTCTGAATCCCCGTAATAAATTCCATATCACATTCTCCTTTTCCATTTTATAATCTCCGCTTTCGCGAAAATACGCTATCCTTCCTCATATAAAAGAGTGAGGATCATCTGGGCAGTTTCAACCATATTGGTTGCATTGTCCATACTGCATTTTTGAATATACCTGTGTGCTTCTTCCTCCGACAAATGATTTCGCTCCATCAGAAGTGCTTTTGCATTCCGGATATAATTTTCTTCCCTCTCCGTCCTCTTTTTCGGCTTTTTTTCTTTCTTTATACGCCGTTCCATCTGACGAAGAACCATCTCCACCGTGTTTACCAGATCGTAAACTTTCAGTGGCATAGTCAGGGATAAAACTCCGGCTTCCGCTTCACTGACCGTACTTGCAGAACCGAGCAGAATCAGTTCAAAGTACGGTGGAAGGCATTCTGCCAGTTCCACATAATACATATCTTTCAGACGATAACCACTGATCACCAGACCATGGCTATGTTGATTGACTTCCTGAAGTGCTGATGAGGCAGAGGCACATGCAAAAACCTGGTTAAAACCGTGGCCCATGAGAATTTTTCTGATCTTCTTCGCATCATCCAGTTTGGGTAACACCACCACAACCACACTCATCCGCTGCCTCCATCATTTACTCACACTAAATATAAATATCGGTTCAGCTCCCACTCAGAGACCTGAGCCAGGTAGCTTTTCCATTCTTTTCTTTTGGCTTTTGTATATGCCGCAATGAATTTTTCACCAAGGACCTCTTGTAACAAGACATCCTGCTCCATGTAATTCAAAGCCTCACTGAGATTTTCCGGCAAAGCCTGAATTCCCTTTTCTCTCTTTTCTTCTAATGACAGCTTCCGGATGCTTTCTGTCAGCTCCGCCGGTGCTTTCAGATTTTTCTCAATTCCATCCAGCCCGGCTGCCAGACAAAGCGCAAACACAAGATACGGATTTGATGCGGAATCCGGACTTCTCAGTTCCAGATTCACTCCACCGCCCATACGTTTGCGAACATGAATCAAAGCTTCTCTCCGCTTTCTTGACCAGGTAACATCAGAAGGTGCCTCAAATCCCGGAACCAGTCTCTTATATGAATTGACAAGCGGATTGAAGATTGCTGTCATTCCCTGGATATGTTCAAGAATCCCTGCCATAAAAGCTTCGCCCTCACGACTCAATTCACCATTTTCATCCCGGAACACATTTTTTCCTTCCTTCATCAGGCGCATATTTAAATGCATGCCTGAACCGTCAACATCTGTTCTTGGCTTCGGCATAAAAGTGGCATGAAGCCCATATCTTCTGGCAATCGTTCTGACCGCCATTTTAAATGTCATAATTTTATCCGCCGTAGCCAATGCATTTTCAAAAGTAAAATCAATCTCATGCTGGGCAGGCGCACATTCATGATGGGAAGAATCAATTTCATATCCCATCTCTTCCAAAGTCAGGATAATATCCCTTCTTGTATTTTCTCCCAGATCCACCGGTGACGTATCCAGATATCCGGCTTTTTCATGGGTAACAGTAGTCGGAAGATTATTGTCATCCGTATGAAACAAGAAAAATTCACACTCCGGATTCACCTGGAAGGTATAGCCCATTTTTTCAGCCTTTTCCACCGTTTTTTTCAAAATCAACCGTGGACTCACTTCATATTCCGAACCATCATCGTTGCAGATATCACAAAGGAAACGGGCAACCTTTCCCTGCTGTGGACGCCACGGCAAAATTGTAAATGTATTCAGAACAGGTCTCAGATATAAATCCACCTCTTCACTCTGAATAGAGCCATCCAAAGATGCCCGGTCAATAACACATCTGTTTTCCATCGCCTTCAGCAGACGGCTGGAAGGAATCGCAACATTTTTCAACACGCCAAACATATTCGTAAACTGAAGACGGATGAACTCCACATCTTCTTCCTCTACTAATTGCATAATTTCCGCTTTGCTATAATTCTCCATATAATTCTCCTTTTCACCAGCAAAATCTTCATCCGCATGCCGCTTTTTTATCTTGATTTTAACCTGAAAATCTGAAGGAATACAATCATTAAACGAAAAAAAGGTGCACTTATTAAGAGTAATCTCTAAATAAGACACCTTTGCCTTTTCATGTTCCGTATTATAGCAATCGGTGATACTCTTGTCAAGTCTTATTCGTACATATTGTGCGAGGGAGAGGGATTATGGCCGGTATGGAGACGCTGAGGTACAGAGCCTTTCGCACACTAGGTTCTCATTACCAGATGTGTGTGTTTTCCTTTCGTTTGCCGAGGCATTGCTAAGAGGTGTGATGAAAGGGTTAGAGGGCGGACTGTACCTGTGAAGGGAGAAATCCGACCCTCCAAGGTCGGATTTCAGGGGTGCTGAGTGGAGAAATTCTTCAGAATTTCTCTGCGAATCGCCCCGGTGCCCTACGCAGGTACAGTCCACCCCTTAGCCTTTCACACACCTTGAAGCTGTCTCGGCAAACGAACCCAAAACTTCCTCTCATGTGTGACTCGTACCAACAAAACTATCTTCCTGACCTATAAGTTTGTATACCCCATCAGCGACTGATCGACAGCCTTCGCTGCCTGTCGTCCTTCCTGGATTGCCCAGACAACCAGTGACTGTCCTCTGTGCATGTCTCCTGCTGTGAATATGCCGGGAACGCTGGTCTCGTAACCACCTTCGGCTGTCAGTACATTTGTCCTTGGATTCAGTGCGGTCTGGAATGCATCGGTTACATATTTCTGGCTTCCCAGAAAACCTGCTGCGATCAAAACCAGCTGGGCATCAATGGTTTCTTCCGATCCTTCAATCGGCACCATCATCATTCTTCCGGTTTTTTCATCCTTTTTGGACTCCAGCTTTACGATTACGGCTTTCTTTACATTTCCGTTTTTATCTTTTATAAATTCTTTTACCGTTGTCTGATATACACGTGGGTCATGACCAAATACTGCGATAGCTTCTTCCTGGCCATAATCTGTTTTCAGAACTCTCGGCCATTCCGGCCATGGATTATTTGGTGTACGATCTACTGGCGGCTTGGGCATCATCTCAAGCTGTGTTACAGATTTCGCACCCAGACGAACCGCTGTTCCCACACAGTCATTTCCTGTGTCACCGCCGCCGATTACCAATACATGTTTTCCTTTTGCAGAAACAAATTTTCCGTCTTTCAGGTTGGAGTCCAGAAGGCTCTTGGTTACAGATCCCAGATAATCCACAGCAAAGAAAATATTATTACTGTCTCTTCCCGGCACGTTAATATCTCTCGGATTGGATGCCCCACAGGCAAGTACGATACGGTCAAACTGTTTTTTCAGTTCTTCTGCAGTGATGTCTTTTCCCACATCCACACCGGTTTTAAAAACAACGCCTTCCTCTTCCATCAGTTTAATTCTGCGGTCCAGCACTTTCTTATCCAACTTCATATTCGGGATACCGTATCGAAGAAGTCCTCCGATTCTGTCTTTTCTTTCATATACAGTTACGGAATGTCCTCTTCTGTTCAGCTGAAGGGCTGTTGCAAGACCTGACGGACCGCTTCCGATAACAGCCACCGTCTTTCCTGTACGAACCTTCGGAGGCTGCGGCTGAACCCATCCGCTTTCATAAGCATGCTCGATGATCGCACGCTCATTTTCCTTGGTAGCTACCGGTTTCCCATGCAAATTACAGGTACATGCTGCCTCACACAGTGCAGGGCAGACACGGCTGGTAAACTCCGGAAAACAATGTGTTTTTGCCAGGCGCTCATAAGCCTGTTTCCAATTCCCGCTGTAAACCAGATCATTGGTTTCCGGAACCAGATTGTGAAGAGGGCATCCGGAAGCCATACCGGCCAACATGCCGCCGTTCTGGCAGAAGGGAACGCCGCATTCCATGCAGCGTGCTCCCTGTTTCTGTTGTTCTTCTAATGTAAGCGGAGTCCGGAATTCATTGAAATGGCGGATTCGCTCTAACGGTTCTTCTACTTTTGCATTCTTTCTTTCATAATCCAAAAATCCTGTTGCTTTTCCCATTTTTCTTACTCCTCCGTCGTCTCTTTGGTCTGGAAGCTCTCATAAAATGCTTCCATCTGAGCCTGCTCCGTACTCATTCCTTTTTCTTCCAGTTTTGCGGAAAGAGCGATCATTTTCTTATAATCGTAAGGAATGATCTTCTTAAATTTCGGCAGATATTCACTGAAATGATCCAGAATCCACGCTCCTCGCTCAGAACCTGTCGCTTCCACATGTTCTTCGATCATGGCTTTCAGCTCCTGAATATCATATTTGCTCTCCAGTTTTTCGATGGAAATCATATCCTTATTCAGATTTCTGTACAGATGACTGTCTTCATCCAGCACATAAGCGATACCGCCGCTCATGCCTGCTGCAAAGTTCTTTCCGGTTTTACCAAGTACAACTACACGTCCACCTGTCATGTATTCGCATCCGTGTTCACCTACACCTTCTACTACGGCATAAGCACCGGAATTACGTACTGCAAAACGCTCACCTGCCACACCATTGATATATACTTTACCGCTGGTGGCTCCATACAGGGCAACGTTACCTGCAATAATATTGTCTTCTGCCTTATATCCTCTGTTCTTTGGCGGGTACACTACCAGTTTTCCGCCGGACAGACCTTTTCCAAAATAATCATTTGTATCACCGCAAAGTGTCAGTGTCAGCCCTTTCGGGATAAAGGCTCCAAAGCTCTGACCGCCTGCTCCCGTACAGTTGACCGTAATCGTATCCTCCGGAAGTCCTTCTTTATGCTGACGTGTAATCTCTGCACCTAGAATCGTACCAAAGGTACGGTCTGTGTTGCCGACTTTCAGATCGATGGATGTCTTTTCACCTTTTGCAATAGCCCCGGACAATTTCTTCATAAGTACTTTTTCATCCAGTGTTTTCTCAAGCTGGAAATCATATACCTGAGATGGCTGGAAAGTCACACATTGATCTTTCTCTGTGTATGGATTAAAAAGAATCTCACTCAGATCCATCTTGGATGCCATAGCAGACTTTGAATTTTCTTTTACTTTCAAAAGATCGGTTCTTCCCACCATTTCATCCAAGGTACGAACGCCCAGTTTTGCCATATATTCACGAAGCTCTTCTGCAATGAAGCGCATGAAGTTCTCTACATACTCTGGTTTTCCTTTGAAACGTTTACGAAGTTCCGGATTCTGTGTAGCCACACCCACAGGACAGGTATCCAGATTACATACACGCATCATGACACAGCCCATCGTTACCAGTGGAGCCGTAGCAAAACCGAATTCTTCTGCACCAAGAAGAGCTGCGATTGCCACATCACGACCGCTCATCAGCTTACCATCGGTTTCAATACGTACACGATTTCTAAGACCGTTCTGCAGCAATGTCTGGTGTGTCTCGGCAAGCCCCAGTTCCCAGGGAAGTCCTGCATTGTGGATGGAACTTTCCGGAGCTGCTCCTGTACCTCCGTCATATCCGGAGATCAGGATAACCTGCGCACCTGCTTTTGCAACACCTGCAGCTACTGTACCAACTCCGGCCTCAGATACCAGTTTTACGGAAATCCGCGCATATTTATTTGCATTTTTCAAGTCATAGATTAACTGTGCCAGATCCTCGATTGAATAAATATCGTGATGCGGCGGCGGAGAAATCAGGCTGACTCCCGGTGTAGAATGTCTTGTTTTTGCGATCCACGGGTATACTTTTCTTGCCGGCAGATGGCCGCCTTCACCCGGTTTTGCTCCCTGTGCCATCTTAATCTGGATTTCCTGTGCGCTTACCAGATAGCGGCTGGTAACACCAAATCGACCGGATGCTACCTGTTTGATTGCTGAGCATCGATCCTCAGCGCTTCCCGCAGAATCCAGACGTTCATTACTCTCACCGCCTTCACCGGTATTGGATTTACCATGGAGATGATTCATGGCGATAGCCAGTGTCTCATGGGCTTCCTGAGAAATAGAACCATAAGACATAGCTCCTGTCTTAAAGCGTTTTACAATCTCATCTACACTTTCCACTTCCTCAATCGGAACACCCTGATTTGGATAATTGAAATCCATCAGGCTTCGCAGATATCCACTCTGCTCTTCATCCACAAGAGCCGTATACTGCTTGAACATATTATAGTTTCCTGTCCATGTGGACTGCTGAAGCAGATGAATGGTCTGCGGATTGTAACGGTGTTCTTCTCCACCACTTCTTCTTTTATGTTTTCCAAGACTGTCAAGGGTCAGATCTGTTTCCAGTCCCAGTGGATCAAATGCACGGGAATGGCGTTCATCTACCTGACGGGCAATATCTTCCATTTCAATACCGCCTACACGGCTGACAGTTCCTGAGAAATATTCGTTCACTACTTCCTGAGAAATACCGATTGCTTCAAATATCTTTGCACCCTGATAAGACTGAATCGTGGAAATACCCATTTTGGAAGCAATCTTTACAATACCATGAAGAATTGCCGCGTCATAATCATCCACAGCCGCATAATAATCCTTATCCAACAAATGTTCTTCAATCAGCTCCTGAATAGTATCGTGCGCCAGATATGGGTTCACCGCGCAGGCACCATAGCCAAGAAGAGTTGCAAAATGATGTACCTCTCTCGGTTCTCCGGATTCCAGAATCAATGCCAGTGAAGTCTGTTTTTTCGTCGTAACCAGATGTTGATGAACAGCGGAAACAGCTAAAAGAGACGGAATCGGCACATGGTTTTCATCCACGCCCCGGTCGGAAAGCACCAGAATATTTGCTCCGTCTTTATATGCCTTATCCACTTCCACAAACAAACGGTCAATCGCACGTTTCAGCTTAGTACTCTTATAATAAGTAATCGGAACTACTGCCACCTGGAAACCGGGTACTTTCATTTCTTTGATTTTCAGCATATCGGTATTTGTCAATATCGGGTTGCGAATTTTCAGCACCTGACAGTTTTCTGCTTTTTCTTCCAGCAGATTTCCTTTTTTTCCTACATATACCGTTGTACTTGTAACGATTTCCTCACGGATTGCATCAATCGGGGGATTGGTTACCTGTGCAAACAACTGTTTGAAATAATCAAACAACGGACGTTCTTTTTCCGAAAGCACAGCCAGCGGTGTATCTACGCCCATGGCAGCAATAGATTCTCCGCCGTTAAGTGCCATGTTACGAATCGAATTTTTGTATTCTTCATAAGTATATCCGAATGCCTTCTGCAGCTGCTTTCTCTGTTTCTCATTATATTCTGTCACACGCATATTCGGAATTTTCAGGCTCTTCAGTTCTATAAGATTGCTGTCCAGCCATTCACCATAAGGCTGTTTTGCCGTATACATTTCTTTCAGTTCTTCATCCTGAATAATTTTACCTTTTACGGTATCTACCAGAAGCATTTTTCCGGGATGCAGTCTTTCTTTCAGAATAATATTCTCTTCCGGCACTTCCAGCACACCTACTTCAGATGCCAGAATTACATCCCCGTTTTTCATTACATAATAACGGGAAGGACGAAGACCGTTTCTGTCAAGGACAGCACCTACCAGGTCACCATCTGAAAATACGATAGAAGCCGGACCATCCCAAGGCTCCATCATGGTAGCATAATACTGATAAAAATCTCTTTCATCCTGAGACAGGGTCTGGTTGTTGGTCCACGGTTCCGGAATGGTGATCATGACAGCCAATGGCAATTCCATACCACTCATTACCAGGAATTCCAGTGTATTATCAAGCATTGCAGAGTCAGAACCTCTGGTATCTACCACAGGAAGAATCTTATGAAGAGAATCTTTCAGTTTGCTGGAATCCATCGTCTCTTCACGGGCAAGCATCTTATCAGCATTACCACGGATCGTATTGATTTCACCGTTATGTACGATGAAACGGTTCGGATGCGCACGTTCCCAGCTTGGATTGGTATTGGTACTGAAACGGGAGTGAACCATGGCAATGGCGGATTCATAATCCAGATCCTGCAGATCCCCAAAGAAAGTTCTCAGCTGTCCCACCAAAAACATACCTTTATATACAATCGTACGGCTGGACATGGATACTACATACGTATTGTCATTACTTTGTTCAAACACTCTGCGGGCAATATACAACTTGCGGTCAAATTCCAGTCCTTTTTCTACCTGCATCGGTTTTTTGATAAATGCCTGCATAATATGAGGCATACATTCTTTTGCTTTATGTCCCAGTACGCCCGGATCCACCGGCACTTCCCTGTAACCTAAAAGCTCCAGCCCTTCCTTTTCCACAATGATCTCAAACATTTTCTTTGCCTGATTGCGTTTCAATTCATCCTGTGGAAAGAAAAGCTGCGCAATACCATATTCCCGCTCACCGCCGATGGCGATTCCCAGTTTTTCACACTCTTTCTTAAAGAAACGATGGGAAATCTGAAGCAAAATACCTACACCGTCACCGGTTTTTCCTTCTGCATCTTTTCCGGCTCTATGTTCCAGATTTTCTACAATTTTCAGTGCATTTTCCACAGTCTGATGGCTTTTGATACCTTTACTGTTTACTACGGCTCCAATTCCGCAGTTATCGTGTTCAAATTGCTGTCGATATAATCCCTGATTTTCTCTCATCACTATTTCTCCTCTCGTTGGCTGTATTCCACTGCTGCATGGATTAATCCACGAAACAGCGGATGCGCACGGTTTGGTCTTGATTTCAGTTCCGGATGTCCCTGCGTTCCTACAAAGAACGGATGATCCGCAAGTTCCAACATTTCAACAATTCTTCCATCCGGAGAAATTCCGGATAATACCATTCCATGCTGTTCCAATTCTTCACGATAATCATTGTTCACTTCATAGCGGTGACGATGACGTTCGCTGATTTCTTTCTTTCCATATAATTCCCGGGCAACACTTCCGTCTTTCAGGACACACGGGTAAGCCCCCAGACGAAGGGTTCCTCCCAGATCAGTCACACCATTCTGCTCCGGCATAAGAGCAATCACCGGATGTGTAGTATCCGGATTAAGCTCAATACTGTTGGCGTCCTGATATCCAAGAACATGGCGGGCATATTCCACGATCGCCATCTGCATTCCCAGACAGATTCCCAGGAAAGGAATCTTATGTTCTCTGGCATATTGAATGGCTGTGATCTTTCCTTCTGTACCACGGGTTCCGAAACCACCCGGTACCAGGATACCATCCACACCTTCCAGTACTTGTGCCACATTTTCTTCATTTACTTCCTCTGAATCCACCCAACGAATCTTTACATTGGCACGGGATGCGATTCCTCCGTGTTTCAATGCTTCTACCACACTCAGATAAGCATCATGAAGCTGAATATATTTTCCTACCATTGCAATCTCCACTTCCGTCTGAGGATTGCGAAGATCGTTTACCATTTCTTTCCAGTCACTCAAGTCAGGCTCCGGACAGGGTAGCTTCAGAGATTCACACACTACCTGTGCCAGCTGTTCTTTCTCCATTGCCAGCGGCGCCTCATACAGATACTCCACATCAAGATTCTGGAGCACATGATTGACCGGTACATTACAAAACAAAGCTATTTTCTCTTTCAGTTCCTGCGGAACGGGATATTCACTCCGACATACCAGAACATCCGGCCAAATCCCCATAGCCTGCAATTCTTTTACACTCTGCTGGGTAGGTTTTGTCTTCTGTTCTCCTGACGCCTTTAAATAGGGAATCAAAGTCACATGGATCAGGATTGCATTTTCATGTCCCACATCGTGCTGAAACTGGCGAATGGCCTCCAAGAATGGCTGACTTTCGATATCGCCTGCCGTTCCACCCACCTCAATAATGGCAATCCGGTTATCCTCAGGACTTTTTGCCTGATAAAATCTGCTTTTGATCTCATTCGTAATATGAGGAATCACCTGTACAGTTCCTCCTCCATAATCCCCCCGACGTTCTTTCTGGAGTACTGACCAGTAAATCTTACCTGTGGTAACATTGGAATTCTTATCGAGACTTTCATCGATAAAACGTTCATAATGTCCCAGATCCAGGTCTGTTTCTGTACCATCATCCGTTACAAAAACTTCTCCATGCTGAATCGGATTCATCGTACCGGGATCTACATTAATATAAGGATCAAATTTCTGCATGGTCACCTGATAACCTCTGGCTTTTAATAGTCGTCCCAGAGAGGCAGCCGTTATCCCTTTACCTAGTCCTGATACCACGCCGCCGGTCACAAATACATATTTTACCGCCATCACATCTTCCTCCTGTTGTATGATCAAACAACAAAAGGCGTCAGAAACCCCGTAAAGTTCCTGACGCCTTTGTCATCTACTTTTTTAATGGTAATATTATGTCCCTTTCCTCCTTATTTGTCAATTCTTTTCCTTTTCATCTTTCCAAAATGCATTTTTTTAATTTTCATATTTTTCACAAATATCCAACAATTTTTATTTGTTCTTATAGAAATTTTGCACTTATTTTTTAATCTTTCAAAGACACCTTCTCTTTTCTCACTCACTTTTTTGCACAATTTTTTTATAATTTTTATAAATTTTTCATGAATTTCTTCTCAGTTCTTATCAGTACCTGAGGCAACTTTTTCAAAAATCGGGGATTGACATTCCTGATTTTCCGAGTATACTACAGGACATAAGCAAAGGCGCTTTGGATGAAGAATCCGAGGCGCCTTTTTTGCATTTCATTGCAATAACATCCGGTCTACCGGATTTTCAGAAAGGAGAACAAACCATGACAAAAGAAATTCCTGCTTTATACGGAAGCCTTGTATTTAATGATAAGGTGATGCGTAAAAAACTTCCGAAAGATATGTACAAAGCTCTTCGGAAAACAATTGAAAACGGAACTCATTTGGAGTTGGATGTAGCAAATTCTGTTGCTGTAGCTATGAAAGAATGGGCTGTTGAAAACGGAGCTACCCATTTTACACATTGGTTCCAGCCTATGACTGGTTTTACTGCTGAAAAACATGACAGCTTTATCAATCCTACCGGCGACGGAGAAGTAATCATGGACTTTTCCGGAAAGGAACTGGTAAAAGGAGAACCGGATGCATCCAGTTTCCCGTCAGGTGGTCTTCGTGCAACATTTGAAGCAAGAGGATATACCGCATGGGATCCTACTTCACCGGCTTTCATTAAAGATGGCACCTTATATATTCCGACTGCTTTCTGCTCTTACAGCGGTGAAGCACTGGATAAGAAAACTCCACTCCTTCGCTCCATGGAAGCACTCAGTAAAGAAGCAACCAAAATGCTTCACCTTCTTGGAAATACTTCCGTAACAAGTGTAAACACAACCATCGGACCGGAACAGGAATATTTCCTGGTTGATAAAGAATTATATAAAGAAAGAAAAGACTTGGTATTCTGCGGAAGAACACTTTTCGGTGCACCTGCTCCCAAAGGTCAGGAAATGGAAGATCACTATTTCGGAGCACTGAAACCAAAGGTATCCGCTTATATGCATGAGCTGGATGAGGAACTCTGGAAACTTGGTATTCCGGCTAAAACAAAGCATAATGAAGTTGCTCCTGCTCAGCACGAGCTGGCTCCTGTATTTGATACAGCCAATGTAGCTGTTGATCACAACCAGCTGACAATGGAAATGATGAAAAAGGTAGCTGATAAACATGGTCTTGTATGCTTGCTTCATGAAAAACCATTTGAAGGAATCAACGGAAGCGGAAAACATAACAACTGGTCCATCACCACGGATGCCGGTGAAAACCTGCTGAATCCCGGAAAAACGCCC